>DATGRY010000081.1:0-4731 GCA_035303165.1 Pseudogracilibacillus sp. | reverse complement strand
CGTCGCTTAACTACTCATTTGTTTTTCACTGGCTAGAATCGACTCGATAAAGTGGCGTGGAGAGTTTTCAAAGAACGATAAATAGTGCATCGGATGACGCCTAGGAAATAATTCACGCTGAATCTCCCGCGGTGTCATTCCCCGTTCATACAACATCAGCACCTTTTCTTCATAATGCAATAAGTAATGTAACTTGTTACGAATTGCTTCTTTCCCATTTTTGACGATCCCTTTATGGGCACAAAAGACGGTGTCAAAATCGTACGTTAACACTTTTTCAAGCGATATAATCATTTCGGGAATGGACTCGAATTTAAACGAGCTTTTCGGCGTTGGAGTCACATATAAGTCGCCACTAAATAACCAGCCGTTCTCGCGATTGTATAAGACGACGTGATCTTCCGCATGACCTGGCGTATCGATTACTTCAAACGTATAGTTTTCCGTTTCAATTGTTCTACCAACTCTGTCTGCTTCAAACGGTTCATATTTTCCCCAGAAAACGTTGCGATAAAACGGAAGCCGCGCACCCTTTTTACAAATTTCTGCCCCTTTTGCATGCATCCATATAGGAACATTTTTCGTCTGCTGTAACCAATGGGCAAGTCCTGTATGATCTTCATGATGATGGGTAATGAGTACTTGCTCGATGGGCCACTTTGAAAATAATGGGCGCAAACGTTGTGCCATTCGCGCTGGTCCTGTATCGATAAGTAAACCATCTACAAAATAGATGTAGACGGATAATGTAACACCGGCACGAGAAACTGCGACCATAGCCTGTTCAATTTGTTCAAATGTAGTTATTTTCATCGCAATTACGACCTCTTTTAATGATTAAAATGGTTTTGCAATCATTAACAATATAATAAGGAAAAAGATTACATTCGTCATTCGTTCATAAAAAAATAAATGTTTCGCTAAGTCGTAGTAACGGGTTGGAACTTGTTCGCCCTCTACTTCTACTAACATTTGTTTAATCGGTTTCGATTTTGGCGATAGAACAATCGGTCCGATCGCTAATGCAATTAAAAACAAAAATAAACTTGCGATATACCATATTTGTTGAAATAAATAAGGACGTAACGCCCCCATCCATAACCCCGTAATTAAAAGTAACGTTCCCCCAACCATGACGAAGACATGGATGCGAGTTCGTATCATATATGCATGACGTAATTCCGTCATCGTCGTCGCTTTCGTCACGATATAAACCATAATAAAACCGGGTCCTAACCCGACGATCGCCGAAAAGACATGTATGATGACGAGATAATCATAAAAGGACATGGAAAAACCTCCAAACTCTTTTCAGTTTACATTTAACAGTAGCAAATTTCAACATTTGGAGGTGTGACATTTTTCACTATATATTTCAACCGACATAGTGCGTTAAAATGCGGTCAACACTTTGACCGTACGATTCACCGAACATATTTAAGTGTGCGAGTAAATAAAACAGTTGGTAAACAGCTTTTACTTCTTCGTAGTCGTCCCGAAGTGGATAATGTTCATTATACGATTCATAAAATCGAGCTGGAAAACCGCCGAACATTTCTGTAAAGGCAATTTCGAAATGACGATCGCCATATAAAATAGACGGATCGACGAGATACGGTTCTCCACCCGGACCGATAATCCAATTGCCACTATATAAATCACCGTGCAGTGGGGATGCCTCTACGATATTCGGCACCCATTCATCAAGTCGTTCGAGCAATTTTTCCATTCGTTTACGCCGTTCTCCCGTAATCGTTTCTTTTTCCACGCCAATCTTTAATTGGTTCCCGAGGCGAAATTCACGGTAATACTCAAGCCAACTGACGACGAGATCGTTCGGTTGGGGTAAATAACCTATATACGTGTCCGTCGGTAAACCGTGTTTCGTTTTCGTCTTTGCATGAAATTGTGCTAATTTATACCCTAACACTTCTTCCGTCCGATCCGTTTTTTCGCCTTCGACCCACTCTAATAGTAAAAACGATTTTCCTCGTTGATCCGAATACGAAATGTAATTCGGAACGGAAATTGTTTCTGTTTCTTTTATAATTCGTAATCCCGTCGCTTCACTTTTGAAAAACTGCGGTGGCGCCTCCGCGTGAAATTTCATGAAAAATTGCGCTTCGTTCGTAGCGACATAAAACGCTTCGTTAATGGAACCACCTGGGATACGCTTCATTTCAACGATCTCAGCATTTTCCCGTCCACTTTCAAGCGCCACTTTCGCTAACTGTTTCATTTTATCCATGTTCATCGTAATCGACCCACTTTTGAAACGGATTCTCCATATCGACAGTTAGTGGCATATGCTTCATAACAATTTCACGCTCTCCACGTTCTTTTTTCAAATTTTCATAAATTTCCTTCGAGCGACCTAATCCTGCCTTTTCAGCGTCATCGATCGATTGACAGTAATATACGTCGGTTATGTTCGAAAAATAAATTGCTGTTAAACACATCGGGCACGGTTCACCACTTGCATACATCGTAAAACCGGATAAGTCGAGCGTGTTAAACTTTTGTTGGGCGCGACGAATTGCGAGTAATTCTGCATGACCACTGATGTCGTGATGTTTATGTAGTTCGTTTACACCCTCAGCTACAATTTCCCCATCTTTCACTAACACAGCCCCGAAAGGACCGCCACCTTCTTTTACGTTATCGAGCGCAAGTTGTACCGCCCGCTCCATATATCGATCCAACATCATCCCTCCGTGTCATACATTCTACTATCATCTTATTACAATTAGGCAGGAAGTTCCATCGTTATTTACTCTATACAGTTTTTTACGTCGGATCCTTTATACATTCGTGTAAAACTGCAACGATACAGCGTCTGTTACATACTTGGTCACTTTACAGTTTTCCCAAAAAGTTGAAGATGATTGCAGGCTCACCGCATTTGTTGGGAGCATTTTCGAGCTGTTGCATACGGAACTGAAGGAAGCAAATGAGAGCGCCGCATATGTTACTCGCTTTGCTTCCTTGCTGTTTTTCCGTCGCAATTAATCGTAATGAATTTTCATATCTCCTGTACGAATGAGACCGAGGCGCATAAGTAAGACGGTACATAATAAGCTTACGATCATCGGACCGATAATATGAACGAATAAAACAGATGCAAATACGTTCCACGTAAAGCCCATCGTCTCAAACGCCATTATTTGCCCGACGAGTCCGCTCGTTCCCATCCCTGCACCTGCAGTATTGTTCGTCATTTTTAATAAGACGGTTCCGATCGGCGCCATCATAATACCGGCGATCGTCGGTGGAACGAGTATAATGGGCTTTCGTAAAATATTCGGCACTTGTAACATCGACGTACCGATTCCTTGCGCTAAAAAACCACCGAAGCCGTTATCACGATAACTCGCAATGGCAAACCCAACCATTTGTGCGGAACAACCGATGACTGCGGCCCCTGCCGCTAACCCATCGAGTGATAACATAAAGGCGATCGCAACACTTGAAATCGGTGCGGTGAGCGCCCAACCCATTAAAACGGCAACTAAAATACCCATAATAAACGGTCGTTGTTCAGTCGACCAATTAATAACTTCTCCGAACCAAAGCATGAACGTATTAATTGGAATGCCGATCAGTTTTCCTGTGAAAAATCCGACGACAATCGTCACGAGCGGTGTCACAATAATGTCTACTTTCGTCGTTTGATATGCGAGCTTGCCAATTTCTGTCGCAAATAAAACGGCGACGTAACTTCCGGCTGGTCCCCCTAACTCGTTACCAAAAGCGCCGGCAAATAAAGCGGAAAATAAGACGAGCGGTGGTGCTTTTAAGCCATAGGCGATCGCGACACCGATCGCTCCACCGACAACTTTATTATCCATGGCGAACGAACCCATTTCGACGAGCGATGCGAGTTGTAACTGTTCACCTGCAGTTTTAATAATAAGACCGATTATTAACGATGAAAAAAGTCCGAGTGCCATATAACTTAACGCAGTAATAAAATATGTATGCGCGGAAATATGGACACCTTTTTTCTGTAAAAATTGACGTACCATTTGCTGTTCCCCCCTTGTGATATATTGCACAAACGCACGTCCTATTATACACCTCTTACACGTGTCTTGTCACTCATCTAGTCATAGTTTTGTGAACGGCGTCTACCTGTTCTTATTCGTCGTAATGAACGTGTTCCTTTTACGCTATTGCTAATCAACCGTTCATTCGTTATACTTTAAGTGCGACAAGGGGGCGAAAGAACGTTGACAAACTCATTATCTCCTTTACAAAAAATAATTCGTGGGCGGCGGTCCGTTAAAAAAGGATATAACGATAAAAAAGTGACAGAAAAACTAGTTCGTTCGTTATTAGAAGACGCCATATGGGCACCGAACCATAAAATGCGGCAACCGTGGCGCTTTATTTTCGTTGATAAAACAGAACTACCTATTTTCGCGAAAAAAATTGCGGCTACTTATCCGGAGGAACGACGCGACAATCGCGAAAACTATTTAAACGAACCGAATGCGATTTTAGTCGTCATCATGCAAGAAGAAGAGTCGAAAAAAGATTTAGAAGATAATTTCGGTGCGACCGCAAGTCTTATTCAAAACTTCTCTCTACTCGCTTGGGAGAAACGACTCGGTGTCGTGTGGAAGACGAACCCTCACATATACGATCCGAACGTCAAGGAAATGTTGGACGTTGCAGCAGATGAAAGGATTGTCGGCTTTCTCCATCTCGGCTATTTCGATAAAGCGCCGG
>DATGRY010000080.1:0-38514 GCA_035303165.1 Pseudogracilibacillus sp. | reverse complement strand
CTTCATTACTTTATTGACGAGAGAAAAAATATCTTACCATAGACATCTTTTCGTCTCTTACAACGTACTGTTGTTCTTGTTCAGTTTTCAAAGAGCAAATGTGTTGTCGCTCAAAAACAGCGACTCTTATAATATAGCATGCTCGCATTTATTTGTCAACAACTATTTTTATTTTTTTGCTTTTTCAAAGCCAATATTTATTATAGTCGTTTTTATAAATATCGCAAATAATTTGCATTGCGTGTGGATCTCTTATAAAACGTCTAACTTTTGAAGCCGAAGACTAATATAACATATAATATTAGTTGTTGACAACTGGAAACTATTTCATCTTATTAAACAAAGATCGTTTGAACGTTTCCCATGAAAATAGCGAACGTATTTTACATCCTTACAAAATACGTTCGCCTATTCGTACAAGTACTATCGGTTTCTCATTTGTGGAAATAGGAGTACATCTCTAATGGATGGTGCATTCGTTAATAACATTACGAGACGATCGACACCAATTCCTAATCCGCCTGTTGGTGGCATCCCATATTCTAATGCCTCTAAAAAGTCTTCGTCCATTAAATGTGCCTCATCGTTACCCGCTTCTCTTTCAGCGACTTGTGCTTCAAAGCGAGCGCGTTGATCAATTGGATCATTTAATTCAGTAAATGCATTTGCATGTTCGCGCCCTACAATAAACAGTTCAAAACGATCCGTAAAACGCTCATCTTCTCCATTTTTCTTAGCGAGTGGTGATATTTCTACTGGATGTCCGTAAATAAATGTCGGTTGGATTAGCTTTTCTTCAACCTTTTGTTCAAAAAATTCATTGACGATATGGCCAAAAGTCATTAATTCAGTTATTTCCACACCGTGTTCTTTCGCTAACTCTCGAGCTTCTTCGTCAGACGTCTCAGGCCAAAAATCGACACCTGTATATTCCTTAATCGCATCGACCATATGAAGTCTCTTCCATTTCGGTGTTAAATTAATTTCCTCTTCACCGTACATAATGGTTGTCGTACCGAGCACATCTTCAGCGATATGAGCAATTAAGTTTTCCGTAAGTTCCATTATATCTTCATAGTCGGCATACGCCTCATATAATTCAATCATTGTAAACTCAGGATTATGGCGCGTTGATATTCCTTCATTACGAAATACGCGACCAATTTCATACACTTTTTCAAAACCACCGACGATTAATCTTTTTAAATGAAGTTCGATAGCAATTCTCATATATAGCTCAATATCGAGTGCGTTATGGTGCGTCTCAAATGGTCGCGCATTTGCACCTCCTGGAATAGAATGAAGCATCGGAGTTTCTACTTCTAAAAAGCCTGCGTTATTTAAATAGTTTCGCATGGACTGGATGATCTTGCTTCGCAACATGAAAGTCGAACGACTTTCTTCATTCATAATTAAATCCAAATACCGTTTTCTATATCGTAGCTCAATATCTTGTAGTCCGTGGTATTTCTCTGGCAATGGGCGGAGTGATTTCGATAAAAGTGAAAACTGTTGCACCTGAATCGATAGTTCTCCTACGTTTGTTTTAAACATAAGTCCTGAAACACCGACGATATCCCCGATATCTGCTGTTTTAAAAATTTCATATGCTTCTTCGCCTACTTCGTCTTTCCGAACATACAGTTGAATTTGCTCTGTTGCGTCTTGAATATGAGTAAAGCCGACTTTCCCTTTGCCTCGTTTTGTCATTATTCGACCAGCAACAGTAACAGCCACTTGTTTGTCAGCTAATGCCTCTTTCGTTTCTTCACCATATAATTCGTGTAATTGTTTTGCTAAATGAGTTCGTTTAAATTTACCGCCAAATGGATCGATTCCTTTTTCATATAACGATGATAATTTTTCTCTACGAACTCGCATATGTTCATTTAACTCTTCCGACAACATAATCACTCCATTTTTTTATAATCCGTTTCAGCTTCGCCGTATGTTGCTAAATACTTCTTCATCATAGTAACATGCTTTTACAACTATGGCTTACGATTCGCATCGTTTTTTTACTCTATTTATTGACGTTTATATTATTTAGGTCGTATTGTTTTGCTCCCAAAGAACGACACCTTCAATTTCCCTTGTAGATAAATCATTCAATAAATCTTCTACTAATTTCCCAGATGTCGGCATGACGATATTTGGTGCAATTTCATTTAATGGAACTAAAACGAAAGCTCGTTCGTGCATGCGTGGATGTGGTATTCGCAATGTTAGTAGTTCGCGGTTCTCAAGGTTAAACAGCAAAATATCAATATCGATCGTCCGAGGTCCTTTTTCCACTTTCCGGTCACGTCCAAGTTCATCTTCAATCCGTTGGCATACTTCTAAAAATGCAACATTGCCGAGTGATGTTTCGATTTCTAAAACCATGTTTAGAAAGTCGTCCTGTTCTGTATAATCGACTGGCTCTGTTTCGTAAATAGACGATTGTTTCGTCACAGTAATTTCATCATGCTCATTTAATTTTCTTATTGCATCTTTTAAGTACTGTTCTCTTGGTTCTATGTTAGAGCCTAAACTAACATAAACAACATTCATCTTTCTCGCTCCCTATATATTTGTACTTCCACTGACTCATAATTCCCGTCTATTGGTGGATCAGGTTTTGTAACTTTTACTTTACAAGCGTGGAGGGAAGAAAAAGTTTGTAGTAATGTCTTAGCAATTTCTTCTGCGACCGCCTCGATTAAATTTTTGCTCTCGCCTTCAACTATTCGTTTCACGATGGTATATACTTCACTATAGTCGATAGAATCTTCCATCTTATCTGATAAACCGGCTTGTTTTAATGGAACAAATAAGTGAACATCGACGAAAAAGCGTTGACCTAACTTTTTTTCCTCTGGAAATAAACCGTGATAACCGTAAAACTCCATTTTTTTTACGATAATTTTGTCCATTAGACTACCCCTCGCACAATTGCATCCGTCATTTTCGCTAATTCAACGTGTCGTTTAACGTCATGTACGCGAATAATAGAGGCGCCTTTTGCAATCCCTAAACAAGTTGTTGCCCCAGTTGCATTATCTCGTTCATCCGGATTCACGTCTAGCACTTTCGTTATAAACGATTTTCGTGAGGCGCCGAGTAGTAACGGATACGGAAATGTTTTCGTAAACATTTCTAGCTTGTTTAGCACGATATAATTATGTTCTAACTCTTTTCCAAAGCCGATTCCAGGATCAATGATAATGTTATTTTCTTTCACTCCGGCATTTAAAACAATATCTACACTTTGTTGGATATCTTCGATCATTTCATCCATGATGGATTCATACTGTTTGTTCGTTCGATTGTGCATAAGCACGATTGGTACGTCGTATGTAGCGGCAATATGAGCCATGTTAGGGTCTTTTTTTGCTCCCCAAATATCGTTAATCATGTCGGCTCCTGCTTTTATTGCTTCTTCTGCTGTTTGCGCTTTATATGTATCGATAGAAATTGGTACATCTGTTTCTTCTTTTAACGCTTCGATCACAGGTAATACACGTTCCATCTCTTCTTCTGCACTAATCGGTTCGTGGTCGGGCCGCGTCGATTCACCACCAACGTCGATCATATCTGCACCTTCTTCGACCATCTTTCGTGCATGTTGCAACGCTTTTTCAATCGTCGTATTTTCGCCACCATCAGAAAACGAATCCGGCGTTACGTTTAAAATACCCATTATATGTGTGCGTTCGGATAAATAAAGTGTCGTTGAGTTTGTCTTTATAAGCATACGTATCCTTCTTTCATCGTTTTCTACCTCATTACATACGTTGGTGAAATTTCTCTTTATATATTTTATCACAAAGTTTGCGATATCTGCATTGAAATGTTAAGCGTGCTGTTCATTAACTGTTTTTACATTATAACAGTCGATAATTTGTCGTCATCTATGCAAGGTATTCTTTCTATGAACAGTTCACTGTTTTCAATTTGGCTTTGCTTCTACTTTCCACATGATAAAACATTAAAAAACCTTCTGATCGAGTAGATACACACTTACTCGATACAGAAGGTCGCTTCTTACATATAATTATTCATCAAATTGGTACAATGCTGTCGATAAATACCTTTCACCGTTATCTGGTAAAATTGCTAACACTTTCTTCCCTTTACCTAGTTGTTTCGCAACTTTCTTTGCAGCCGCGATAGCAGCACCTGCAGAAATACCACCTAAAATACCTTCATCTCGTGCTGTTTCACGTGCAGCGTCAAATGCTTCTTCATTAGAAATTTGAATAACTTCATCATATATGTCCGTATCTAATACCTCGGGTACAAACCCGGCACCGATTCCTTGAATTTTATGTGGTCCCGGTGATCCTCCAGATAAAACTGGTGAGTCTGTCGGTTCAACAGCGTAAATTTTTACATCGTCATAATGTTCACGTAACACTTTTCCTGCTCCTGTAATCGTTCCACCTGTACCGATTCCAGAAATAAATGCATCTAATCCATCAGGAAACTGCTTTACGATCTCTTGTCCCGTTGTCTCTTCATGTATTTGAGGGTTTGCCTCGTTCGCAAACTGTTGTGGAATGAAATAGCCGTGTTCTTTTTGTAATTCTTCTGCACGTTCGATTGCACCTTTCATCCCCTTTGCACCAGGCGTTAAATGTAACTCTGCACCAAATGCTTTCAATAAGTTACGTCGCTCCTGACTCATCGTATCCGGCATAACGACCGCTAGTTTATAACCTTTTGCTGCAGCTACTAGCGCTAAACCGATCCCCGTATTCCCGCTCGTCGGTTCTAATATCGTATCACCCGGCTTTATTTTGCCTTCTTCTTCGGCACGGTTAATCATGGCCATCGCAATTCGATCCTTTACAGAGCTCCCCGGGTTAAAAAACTCCAATTTCACATAAATATCTGCACTGTTTTCATCAACTGAACGACTTAATTGCACGACGGGTGTTTCTCCAATTAAACTTACGATATCTTTTGCAACTCTCACGATCATTTCCTCCCAATCCTTAGTAAGTTTATATGATTTATTAATAATATATATTTTTCTACCCTTTTTGTCAACTTAATTTTGCTATTTCTCTAATAATTTTTGTAAGTCTACTTCAGATAGCGTGTAATGCTCATTACAAAAATGGCATGTTATCTCTGCACCACCATCTTCATCAATCATATTTTTTATTTCTTCCTTACCTAAGCCAATAATGGCGCGTTCAATTCGTTCGATCGAACAATTACATGAAAACTGAACATCTACTCGTTCGTGAAAGTTAATCGTTTCATTTGCAAAAAGCCGCTGTAAAATTTGCTCTGGACTGTTTCCTTCTTTAACTAATGTTGAAATTGGTGGGAATTCGTTAATTGCCTTTTCTAAGCTAGAAATAATCGTCTCGGTTGCCCCAGGCATTAATTGAACGATAAAGCCTCCCGCAGCTAAAATAGAATGATCAGGATTTATTAAAACACCTGCACCGACGGCAGAAGGTGTTTGTTCAGAGTGTGCAAAATAATACGTAAAATCCTCGCTAATCTCGCCTGAGACGAGTGGTACTTGTCCGGTAAAGTATTCTTTTAATCCATAATCCTTTACGATACTAAGTGTCCCCTCACCGACAGCTCGTTTTACATCTAATTTACCGTGTTCGTTTAATGGAAAGTCAACATGTGGATTTTTAACGTACCCTCGGACATTACCATGTGCATTTCCATCTGTAATGATGGCTCCGAGAGGACCGTTTCCTTCTATTTTAACTGTTATCGTATCTTCACCTTTCATCATCGAACCGATGAGAGCTGTGACTGTTAACGTTCTACCAAGCGCGGCTGATGCAGTCGCCCATGTGTCTTGACGACGACGCGCTTCTTCTACCATATCTGTCGTAATAACGGCATACGCACGAACCATTCCGTCAAAAACGGTCGATTTAACGATATAATCATTCATTTTGTTTTTATCTCTCCGTTCTTTCTTTTTTATTTTGATAAATTATATGTAAACCGAATAACGTTAAGTCTGTGTTTATATGTTCAATCGTTTGCGACTCCTTTGCAATCAATGGTGCTAATCCTCCGGTTGCGATAACTGTAGGTTCTGTCTGCATCGTCATTTTTATTCGTTCGACAATTCCATCGACTTGCGCAACATATCCATAATATACACCGGATTGCATCGCCTCAACCGTCGATTGTCCGATTACATTTTGTGGACGTTCGATTTCTATTTTCGGCAATTTAGATGCATGCTCGTATAATGCGTCCATTGATATTTTTACACCTGGTGCAATAATACCACCTTCGTATGCCTGTTGTTCATCGACATAACAAAACGTCGTCGCTGTGCCGAAGTCGATAATTATTTGTGGAACATCGTATAAGTGAATCGCTCCTACGGCATTAACGATACGGTCGGCTCCGATTTCATTCGGGTACGGATACGTTATGTTTAACGATGAACGCACTTCCTCTTTTCCTATAACTAGTGGAGTTATATGAAAGTATTTTTCACACATTTTTTCGATCGCTTTCATAATCGGGGGGACGACTGATGAAATGACGATACTCTCTATTTGTTCAAATGTGAGTCCCTTAAATTCAAATAACGACTTCACTAACATTCCGAATTCATCTTCTGTTTTATGACGATCTGTTTGAACGCGCCATTCGTACTTTAGTTCGCCATTACAGAAGACTCCAAGCACTGTATTCGTATTACCAATATCGATAACAAATATCATAATTTAACGCTCCCAACAATATATCCTCTTAGCGATCGTTCCAATAGATCGCTCGCTATTAATATACCATAGGAGATGTACTTTAAACGAAAGTTAAGGTCCGTTTGTCGCATTAAAAAAACAAAAAACCTTTCACGAAAACCGTGAAAGGTTGTAAATCCATTATTCATCGCGCTTTGTTTCATCATCTGTTACTTCTTCATCCGTACGTTCCTCTACCTTTTGTTTTGATTCCTCATAACTGTCAGGTGTGACGTCATCATCGTCTTTCTTCGCTTTAATCGTTACTTTTACACCGTTATCTGTTTCTTCCGTCTCAGTTAAAGGTGCTTGCTCTGTTTGTTCGACCTTTTCAGCTTCGTCTGTTTCTTTTTCTTCTTCTTCTGGTAACACACCTTTTTCAAATAACGACTTAATTTGTCTTGCATCTAACGTTTCGATTTCGAGTAATTTCTCTGCGATTAACTCAAGTTTATCACGATGTTCTGTCAAAATTTGTTTTGCACGGTTGTAACAGTCATTGATGAAGTTTTGCGTCTCAATATCAATTTCATGAGCGATTGCATCGCTGTAGTTTTTATCGCTATGCAAATCACGACCTAAAAAGACTTCGCTACTGCCACTTCCGTTAAACTGCGTCGGACCAATTTTTTCACTCATGCCGTACTCCGTAATCATCGAACGTGCTATTGCTGTCGCACGTTGGAAGTCGTTCGATGCACCAGTACTTACGTGATCTCGTCCGAAAATAATCTCTTCCGCCACACGTCCTCCTAAAAGACCGGTAATCCGATCGAATAGCTCTGGCCGTGTAATAATATAACGGTCTTCTTTCGGTAACATGACAGCATACCCACCTGCTTGACCGCGTGGTACGATCGTCACTTTGTGTACTGTTTCTGCATCATCTAACACCATCCCGATTACTGTATGTCCACTTTCGTGATAAGCGACAATTCGACGTTCCTTTTCAGAAATAACCCGACTTTTCTTCGCCGGACCAGCGATGACACGGTCAATTGCTTCATCAACTTCAGCCATCGTAATCGTCGTATTGTTATGGCGTGCTGTCACTAACGCCGCTTCGTTCAGTAAGTTTTCTAAATCGGCACCAGAAAAGCCTGGCGTACGCATCGCAATCGTTTTTAAATCAACGTCGTCCGCTAATGGCTTGTTACGTGCATGTACTTTTAACACCGCTTCGCGTCCTTTTACATCTGGACGGTTTACCGTAATTTGTCGGTCGAAACGGCCTGGACGTAATAACGCCGGATCTAAAATGTCGGGGCGGTTCGTTGCTGCAATCATGATAATTCCTTCATTCGCATCGAATCCATCCATTTCAACGAGCAACTGGTTTAATGTTTGTTCACGTTCATCGTGTCCGCCACCGAGTCCTGCTCCACGTTGCCTACCAACCGCATCAATTTCATCAATGAAAATGATACATGGTGCATTCTTCTTTGCATTTTCGAATAAATCACGAACTCGTGATGCACCGACACCGACGAACATTTCTACGAAGTCAGAACCACTTATGGAGAAAAACGGTGTTCCCGCCTCTCCTGCCACTGCTCGTGCTAGTAACGTTTTTCCTGTACCAGGAGGTCCTACTAATAAAACACCTTTTGGTATTCTCGCTCCTACTTTCGTAAATTTACGAGGGTCCTTTAGAAACTCAACTACTTCTACTAACTCTTGCTTTTCTTCATCTGCACCCGCGACGTCTGAAAAACGTACTTTCGCTTTTTCCTCGTTGTAGAGCTTCGCCCTACTTTTACCGAAGTTCATCACACGGCCGCCACCACCGCCGCCTTGTGCTCTCGTAAAGATGAAGAAAAATATAAGACCGATTATTAAAAAGGGTAGCATCATCGATAAGAAGTTGAGAAATTGACTCGGTTGCTCTTCTTGATCGACTTTTAAGACACTTTCTTGTGTTGCCGTTTCAGTAATGTCTGCAATAATTTCCGTATTGTCAGGCACTTGGACGACAAACGGTTCACTATCTTTCTTTAACGTTCCGGATATTCGGATGATTTTATTTTTCGGCTGCATCGTCATCTCTTCGACTTCGCCGTTATCTAACGCATTCATAAATTGTTGCACATTAAGCTCTTCCGCATGCTCATTTTGTCCTCTGAACAAACTGACGACCCCGATGAGCACGAGAAAAATGAGTGCGTAAAATAGTACTCTTGGAAAAACCCGGTCCATGTAAAAACCCCTCCTCCCAAACAAGAAAACTATATTACATAGTACCATAAAGAAAACGATGAATACAACTATATGCACTTTCTTTTCCATATGGTAAATACGACAATTTTATGTCTTTTTATTCATATACTCTCGGTTTAAGAATGCCAATATATGGCAAGTTACGGTACTTTTCATTATAGTCTAAACCATAACCAACTACGAACTCATTCGGTACTTCAAAACCGATAATATCTGCTTTAATATTCGCCGTTCTGCCTTCTGGTTTATCGAGTAACGTAACAATTTTTACGGAATTCGCTTTTCGGTACTTAAATAAATCGACTAAATAACTTAACGTGAGCCCACTGTCAATAATATCTTCTACGATGATGACATCTCGACCTTCTACTTTCGCATCGAGGTCTTTTAAAATACGGACTTCACCGGACGAACGCGTTCCACTTCCATAGCTTGATACGTCCATAAAATCCATTTCAACATGCGTATCAATTTTACGCGATAAGTCTGCCATAAAGGGGGTTGCTCCTTTTAAGACGCCGATTAGTAATGGAAACTTATTCGCATATTCTTGCGACAAGACCGCACCGATTTCTTTACACTTTTCAACAATTTGTTCCTCTGTTATTAAAACTTCTTGAATGTCGTCGTGCATGCTCTTCCTCCCTAGTTATTCCTTAATTGCTGTTTTTATACGTGCAAACAATGTACCGGTCCGTCCTACACGTATCGGTTGAATCCGCCTTTCTCAATCCTATAAGCCATAGTATTGTTCCTTCGTCATCTGTTAAAAGATAAATGTTCTCACGTTCTTGTCGCGGTATTTTTTCATCGATTAAAATATCTTTAATTTTCTTCGTACCTTTCAGCCCTTTGTAACGCATGCGGTCACCGCTTTGTCGTGTCCGAACGTGTAAAGGAAAAGTTACTTGTCGTTTTTGGATAATGAACGTGTCATGATTAACTTTGTTCGGCAATACATCTTTCGGTAGTTCATCCAGAACGAGTTTGGCACCGTTTGGTAAATGTATGTTTGCCGGTAAGTCGTGAATAGTTTCATGAAACTTTCGTTCTTTCGTTTGTTCTGTTTGAAAGTAACAATGTATTTCATCATAAACACGTTCGACAATTAAGGCGCTCGGAAAGTGTAATTGTCCGTTTCGTTCACTATGTAGTAATCGAAAAAAACTTTCTTCATGTTTATATGTAAGTGTCTTAGGTACCGTCCGATATAACTCTGACATAATCCTTTGGAAAATGCGTCGCTTAAACGGCTTTTGAATGCATTGTAGTTCATTGGCAATAAATGAAATACGCCGTTTTTCCTTTTGCACGGAAACAAGAGAGGTGAATATTTTCTCCGCTTCGTGAAATAAGTACAACTCATCTTCCCGTAAAGATTCTACTAAACGTTGCACTGTGACGTGTAAATTCGCATTATAATCCTTTAATGTCGGGACAACATATTTACGAATCGCGTTACGGGTATATGTCGTTTCTTCATTAGAGGAGTCATATTGTGGTTCAATATGATGATCTTTGCAATAACGTTCAATGTCATCTTTTGTGACACAGAGTAATGGTCGAATAATAAAGCCCGCTGCAAAGGTGCGTTTCAAGGGGATACCGTTAAAACTCGTTAAATTCGTCGAACGCATAAGGGACATAATTGCCGTTTCAATTTGATCGTCACCATGATGACCGAGGGCTACGTAATGCGCTCCTACTTCTTTCATCGTTTTTTCATAGATGGCATAACGTACGTTTCGAGCTGCCACTTGTGTACTTACGTTATGTAGATTCTTATATGCCTTTACATCAACAGTCACAGCTTTAAACGGAATGCCTAACGTATCACAGTATCGTTTAACGTATTGCACATCACATTTTGCCTCTTCTCGTAATTGATGATCGATCGTAACGGCACTTACTTTTATATGGAGCTGTTGCTTCAACGTATGCAGAATATGCAGTAAAGCCATCGAATCAGGGCCACCAGATACGCCGACAAGTACGTGCTTGTCTTCTTCTAACAATTGTTTTTCTTTAATGAAGTGCAATACTTTATTAATCATCTCATTCCCCAACTTTATTATTACTATATTGTATTATAACGATATTTGTACGTCATTGCACCTATTATTATTCTTAAGAAAACTGATGACCGTTCTCTCGTTACAAAAACGTCAAACAATAATAAATGAACGATATACTCAAAATAGTGATTGCTTGTATTACGTACGACCAATTCCATTTGTTTTTCCGTTTGCTCTTTTGTAATTGTAAAATCGTCTGCATTAAATCTCGTTTCATTTCCTTTGCAGTACGATATTTTCCGGTGAGCGCTTTTTGTAAACAGGGGCGATACAACTTTAATTCATTTATAGCATATAACTTCGTTAGTAATACATTTTTTGTTGCATTCGTTCGTTTAAATTTCTCCGGATAATAGATCGCAAGCATGATCATTGCAAGGGCAAACAAATCGTAACTTGGCTCCGCTTCCCGTGAACCGAGCCCCCAATACGCGCGATCGTAAAAATCGGAATATTCTTTAATCGAACGGCCAATTTTCGTCGTACCACCGACATCGATAAAACGGGCTGTTGGTTGCTTTCCACCAATAATGATATTTTCATTTTTTAAATCTCCAAATACCCATCCCGCATCATGAAATTGTTCTAATTGTTCAAGCATTTGCATTAAAAAAACGCCAATCCAGTTGGCGCCGTTTACGCGAACGAATCGTTCAATGCTCACACCATCGATATATTCCATCGCATAAAAAGAGTACGTCGTTCCATCTGGTGCTACCCAATCATCCGCATCGAATAAAAAAGGTCCAAGAGAAGTATCTTGAACCTGTTGCAACGACTTTAGTACGTTCACTTCCGTTGTAAGGGACAGAGCGTGACGACTCATCTTTACTGCGACATCTTTTCCGTTTTCACGACATAAGAAAACAGTTCCAATTGCTCCTGACCCGATACGACGAACTATTTGATAGCGCCGTTTATTCCATTTTCCGTAAATTGTTGCTCCATGAGGTAAGATGATCCTATCCTTCTTCTGCCCAACCTTTTGCGCCATCTATCTCACCTCGGTTATGCAATGCTTGGAGCTTTTCGGTCGCTTCACGAATAGCAGGACCTGTCGGTGTAATGCCACCGGATACTAAATGTGGGAACAACGCCGTTATTGAGTCTATCTTTTGTACCCAGTCTTGAATTAAACCGATCGTACCGTGTTCTGTCGGATATTGATAAATAGCGAATAAATTATCGCCGAGACGTGCTTCTAAATTTAACGATAAATCGAATAACGCATCTTTTACCGTCGGTAATTTATCATGCATGCTCGCGCTCGTATCGATTAATAAAAGCACTTCCAAATTACACGTTTCTCCTAACTTTTCGACGACTTCGATTACTTCCCCCCGTTTATCCGGTTCAATTTCCTCTAACGATCGTTCTGTCCCGAAAATGTTCGCTAATTCTTTATGGACAAATCCTTGCAACGTTTCATTCATCGCCTGTCGTGTCACTGCTTGTACCGTCCGAGATAAATCTTCTTTATAAATAACTTGGCTAACACCACCTCCAGCTTCTGCAATTAGTTCGACTTCTTGTAAACTATGATTTACATATGACTCTGATTCATCTAGTATGCCGATTACGTTTACAGTAATTCCATTTTCGTAAGCTCTTTTGGCACATTGAACGGGGCTTTCCCCACGGTTAGAACAACCATCTGTAATGAGTAATATTTGTCGTAACGTACCTTTTTCCATCATGGATCCTCCGCTTCTATTCTTTCATTCTCACTTAAAGTGTCGCCAAAAGATTTGTAAACTATACTATCAAGACGGACGATTACGTCGCTTCATCACGAAGGTACGGAATGGTTGCCCACTCCGGAGTGAATGTATCTATTTTAGCGACGATGACCGTCATGTCATCGCGAATGATACCATGCTCCGTACGGATTATCTCTTCTAACAATAAGTCGGCTATTTCTTGAGGATCAGATGTTTTCATTTGCGTTATTTTTCGCTCTAACCAACGTTCGTTATTTTTTACATATCTCGGCCCATCGTACACACCATCACTCATCATAATAAGCATATCTCCTGGTTTTAACTTTTCGGAAACGAGTTCTAACTCTACATGTTCGACGATACCGATCGGCAAGTTATTCGCATGTATTCGGATAAACTCTTTTCCACGTTTAATAAAGCTCGGTGCGGAGCCGATTTTCAAACACCGTAACATTGCATTGTGTAAGTTAATGATCGCAAGATCTAACGTGGCAAAAATTTCATCTGTCGTGCGTAATGTTAAAATAGAGTTGATCGACTGAATTGCTACTTGTTCGGAAATCCCAGTTTGTAATATTTGTTTTAACAGACGTAGCGTCTCCATGCTTTCTTCACGTGCTCTTAAGCCATTTCCCATCCCATCGCTTATCGCTAGAGCGTATTTACCTTTACCAATTTCCATTTTCGTATATGCATCACCGGAGACTAACCCACCTCCTTGAGCTGCACAAGCGATGCCGGTAGTTACTTCGTACCGTTTTGCGGAGCCGAACGTAATATATGTCGTACTATTTGGAAAAGGCGATACGTCCTCTGATAAAACGACGACCGTTTCCTTTAAAATATTCGTTAAAATAGGTGCAATGAGTTTCGGGCCCTCACCACGATACATTTGCAATGTAATTCCCATCTCGATATCGATATTTCCACGGTCTAGACGATAAATATCGAGTTTTTCTAACTCGATGTCCATCCGTTTTAATGCTCGTACAATTTCAATTTCTTGTTTTTCATGACGCTTTCGCTCTTTTACGATTTCGTTGGCGAAGTTATCCATCACATCTGACACACCTTTTAATTGGTCGGCGACAATTTTCTTACTTTCTTTTACTTGCTTTTTTAACTGTTTATTTATTTTTAATAAGGCTATTTCTTTTTCCATCGCTTCGATCACGTGACGTGATTTTACGCAATAATTTTCGAATGGGATGACATGTATATCATTCATTTCGTCATAATCTAGCAAATCGTTTTTCATTTTTTCCATCATATTGTACGTTTTATCGAAATTGTTTTGCCAACAGCGTTTTTTCATAAAACATAGTTGACACGTCTTTTCCGTTACAACGCTTAAAAAGTAGTCGGTCTCGTCCATTTTTTCTTGTTCTGTCGTCTTTTTCGACGTGAGGAAAAAACTTTGTGATAACGCTTCAAACACTTGGGAAAATTGCTCGACACGTTGTGCAGTAACGTCGCGCATTTTTTGTAAATATTTCCGTTCTTCATTCGAGTATTCGGTCGTTCCTGGAATAAGTTTCGCTATCTTTTTCAATGCAATTTGTGGGGTTATATAAAAAAGAATGATCGCAATGAATGATTCGATAAAAGCATTTGAAAAACTGCTTGCTCCCCCGTAAAGTCCGACAAGTAGCGTACCGATCAATAATCCGATACTTGATGCGATTTTTTTCCCATCTTGAAGCAAGCCACCGAGCAAGCCAGAAAAGGCGAGTAAGCTCATATGGTATAAATTAGCGACGTTAGCGAGGGATAAAATAAGACCCGTAACGACACCGACAGTAGAACCAATCGCTGCACCGCCAATAAAAGCGAGTACTAAAACGATGTAACGAGAAAATACGTGTTCTAAGGATATGTTATATATATCCCAACCAATTAGCCCTGTTAAAATAGAAGCGAAAAGGATAAGAATGCAAATTAATTCCTCATTTTTTAATTCTGGTTGATATTTTTTTTGAACGATTAACGGCACACTTTGCATAAAGATAAATAAGAGAATGACACTTAACGCTGCTTCTGTGAGCATCATCATCCATTCGTAGAGCGTTATTTCACCGATAGAGGAATATAGTAATATCCTTGTTAGAATGAGGGATAACGTCATAAATAAAATGACCGTTATTAATTTGTTTTTACGTTGTAAAAACTTCATAAAGAGAAGAAATATAAGTGAACTTAATGTAATAAAAGTCGCATGTTCAAACGTATACGTCCAAGCACCGAATAATGCTAATGTCGATAGTACAAATAGACGCTTACGATACGTAAGCAAAACTGTCGCCAAGAAAGCGATCGTAAAGGGCGATATACTATACAATATAACAGCTCGTCCTAAAAGAAAGCTTACGAGAAAGAGAAGCACTTTTTTTTCTACGAAAATCTTTTTAAGTAATTTGTATGATGACTGACGGAAGTTGTCCCGTTTTGACATGACTGACTTTACATTAATTGCTTCATTCATCGGTTCATCGTCCCCCCTATACCGTAATGTAGTAACGTTGATTAAACCATAGATCGTTATTTTTTTTTGTCAAAAAGCCGTAGAACAATTAAAAATCATTCGACTCAATATTGTGTAAAAGGGGGAACTTTTACAGAAGGTGTGCTCAATGTACAAAAAATATTCATCCTACGTACATAAAAGTTTGCTTTTTGTCTTTTTATACATAAGCTGTAGGACGAAGTAACGTTATCTTTTCTTTTCAATTGCATTTGTTGACTTATGACAAAATCTATTATAATATATTCTTTGGTTGCTACGAACTTGACCTATGGCGGTGTAGCTCAACTGGCGAGAGCGTGCGGTTCATACCCGCAAGGTTGGGGGTTCAATTCCCTCCGCCGCTATCTAATTTAATAGAAAAAGCAGACGAATAAATCGTCTGCTTTTTCTATATATACTTATAACTTTATTCACTTAAAGTTTTTTACTTAGTCCGTACAGAGCATTCCTGTAATAGACAGCGAATTGCTACCCTCTTCTAGCACCTCTTCCTCCACGTCTTGACTCTGTATGTTTCTTTAAAGATGCTAAACGGTCTTCGGAATCTTTTAAGAACCGATTCATTTTCGACTCGAAAGACTCATCAGGTTGACGTGCACTCTTTCGACGTTCTGATTTATCCTGTGCTTTTTTAATCGATAAGCCGATTTTTCCATCTTTTTCTACATTAATTACTTTTACTTTGATTTCTTCACCGACGGATAAATGTTCATTAATATCCTTTACGTACGTGTCAGCTACTTCACTAATATGAACGAGACCCGTCGTGCCTTTTTCTAATTCGACAAAAGCACCGAAGTGAGTGATCCCCGTAACCTTCCCTTGCAATTTGCTGCCTACTTCAATTGACATAAAAAAAATGCTCCTCCTTGAATTTTTTATAAAGCTATTCAATATTAGTATACGAACTATGTATTTATATGTCAATAACGTCGCTGCTCATCTTCATCGATCTGAAAGATCAATTCGCCTTCCTTTGACAAGAAATAATTCGTACGTGCAATATCTAAAATATATTCTTCGTCGTTTAACAAGTCTATTTCTTCAAGCAAAGCTTTTTCTTCTTTTTCCAATTCGGTCATTTCCGTCGTTAGTTCCTTGCGTTCTGCCACCTTCTCCGCATACAGTGTACGTTGTTTTACATGATAGGCTACTAGTACGGCAAAGGCAATAGCAAATATAATACCGATCGTCACAAGACGCTGGATCAGTCTACGTTTCCGCAATCGTTGTCTTTGTGCCGCTCGATCATGTTTCTCCATGTAGTTAGATTTTAGTATCTTCACACGTTTATTCGGTCTAGACACGTACTTTACCCTCCCTTAGCAAAGACTCGTTTCAACAAAGAGATAAATTTACTACTTATTGTACTACAAAATGCAATCATTTTGTTATACTTATCTACTATATTTATCGGCAATGTTCTTACAAGGATAAAGTGGATCCATCTAAAAGGTAGAAACACAATTGTCAGTAAATAGTTGCATATGAAAAGAGCGAGCTTGATGATTTGTAAGAATAAACGGTATAAAAACGTAATGAGTGCTTTACACGGGCGATATATTACTGTATGCAAAACGTTATATATGATGCGGGCGCACGTACGAATAAAGCGAATAATTTTCTCCAAAAGGGCGCGATACAGTTTTCTAAATAATACGACATACATCGAATAACCGCAAAGTACGGAGAGAAAAACGTAAAACCGTATTTCCCCATTGTTCACATAGTAGAGGGCCGTATACAGTATAAATGTTTGTCCAAGCCAATAAATAATTTCGAGCGACATACGAAGAGACGGCTTCGTTTTCCAAATCCGTTTCACCCGATTGTATGTCTCCGTCGCAATACCGATGTATATGCCGCTAATAATCATGGCAAGCATCGTCATCAGTTGCGTACTTAACGTCATTTAAATAGTCTGCTAAACAACCCTTTAGCTTTCTCCTCATACTGTTCGTCGAGGTATAAAAACTCATACAACTTCCCTTTTATTTGGACGATTCCCTCATCTACATTTAAATTTATTAGTTGTAAATTAACACCGCGAATGATTAAATATCCCATCGTCGTTTCTAGTAAAAACTCTTCATTATCGAAGCTATCGATCTCTTTTACTCCATTAATCTCGATTTCCTTTCGATTATCGATGCGTACGTTATGTTCTTTTTGTACTATTTGTTCGTTTCGCTCAAAATAGTTCATTTTCGTCACCTTCCTTCACTATTACTGTATGAAGGTGTGGACAAGGTTAGAACTATTCATTTACATTTACTTTTTCTTCTCGTAATACTTCGTATAATGTCGTCGCTTCATCTTTAGGCACATGGTTTTTTAACTCTTTTACTTCAACAGTAACAATTGTATGTCCGAATGTGATTTCTACTTCATCACCAACTGCGACGTTCGTCGAAGGTTTTGCTACTGTTCCATTTACTTTAATTCGTCCTTGCTCGGCTACTTGTTTTGCTAATGGTCGACGTTTAATTAGTCGTGATAATTTTAGAAATTTATCGAGTCGCATGATTGAATCATTCCTTTCGTTTTGCTTCCTCCCAAAATTGATCGAGCTCTTCTAATGAATACTCGGACCAATCTCTCTTACTTTTTTGCACAGCCTTTTCTACTTCATGAAAACGTGTAATGAATTTTTCATTCGTTCTACTTAAGGAGACTTCTGGATGAATATGATAAAAGCGAGCGATATTAGCAAGAACGAATAACATATCGCCGAATTCCTTTTCCATTTCTAGTTCGTCCTTAAGTTGAACCGCTTCGTGAAATTCTGCAATCTCCTCATCAAGTTTCTCCCAAACATCGTGCACGTCATCCCAGTCAAAACCGACTTTTGCAGCTTTTTGTTGCAATTCATACGCAACGGAAAGCTGTGGACCGTGTCGGACAACGGAATGTAATAATGAGTCTATATTATTCGTTCGTCCTTCTTCTCGTTTCAATTCATCCCACGTTTTGTCGTGTCCTTCGTTTGAAAAAACGTGCGGATGCCGGTGAATCATTTTTTCCGTCACACTACGAATAACGTCATCGATCGTAAAATAGCCGTTTTCTTCTCCGATTTGACTATGTAACATCACTTGTAATAATACATCGCCAAGCTCTTCAATAATCGCGTCATCATCTTCACGATTAATTGCTTCAATAAGTTCATACACTTCTTCAATCGCATATTGGCGGAGTGATTCGTGCGTTTGCTTTCGATCCCACGGACAACCATCCGGGCCACGTAACGTACGGATGACGTTACGTAACGTCGCAAACTGGTGTGTTAATTTTTGTCGTTTAATCGGTGGGACATAGAGAGACGTTAAATTACTTACTTCTACTGTTCGGTCAAGTTCATGTAGCGGAACGGTTTGCAGTTTTTGATCGGTTGTTCCAGCCGCTTCAACAACCGTCACTTCTGTATTTGGATGTAAATCTTCTAATAACGTCAGTTTTACTTCCGATGCGATAAAAGAGTCATACAATTGGCAGAAAATAACGTGTGATTGATAGTTTATCATATCTCGTTCAAAAGCAGTTGCATCGATAAATTGAAAACCTTCAATTGGATCGATACGTAAAGCGGTAAATAAGCTATCTAAATAACTTTGTCCACCGATCATTTCGACTATGACGTCGTCACGCTGCAATAACATTTGTACTGTTTGCTCTGCTAACATCGGATGCCCCGGT
Source organism: Pseudogracilibacillus sp. (assembly GCA_035303165.1). Classification (GTDB taxonomy): domain Bacteria; phylum Bacillota; class Bacilli; order Bacillales; family Amphibacillaceae; genus Pseudogracilibacillus. The sequence continues at coordinate 19,556 of DATGRY010000080.1, read as the reverse complement.
ACACAATATGTAATACGTTTATGTTCAGCTGCATGTACAAGTTTTGTAACGATTTGTTCGTATACAGCGGCAAACGATCGTTCCGCTTCATATATTGAATCAAAACTTGTAAACGAAATGCCTTCTGCTCGTAACTGTTTTACGACTGGATGGTCTTTCGTTCTAACGTATAGCTCATGTTCTGTTTCTTTTATATGTCGATAAACGCCTAATGGCAATTGCTCAAGCTCGCCGGCACCGAGGCCGACGACGTAAATTGTCCGTTTCATTTTGATCCTCCAAACGTACGTTTACACATTTTTACGTAATTTACTTTCTATATATACGAGTTTCGTAGCAAAGGGAAAATAGGAAAGTTGCTTCCGGGTTAATGCACCGTATCGTAATAGAACAGCTCCGTAAATGAGGGCACCTGATACGATAAAGAACGAGACGCTACATAGTAAGAAGAGACGGGATTGTACCGGAAATAGCATAGATACGACCCATTTTGTAAATAATAAAAAGCCACTCATAGCCGCGAGCGCTAACATGAAAGGGCGCCACTTTACGAGCTGAAATAACGCTACATCGTACAACGTTCTTTTTAACGTAAATGTCACACAGGTTGCAAGAAAAAGCAAACTAAATATCGTTGCAAGCGAAGCACCACTTATCCCGTACAGCGGAACGAGCAAATAGTTTAAGCTAACTTTACATAAAACCGAACCGACTATAAATAACGCCGTTACGTTTACAAGACCAATATTTTGTAATAGTGTACTTACGATAATTACATAAGACGATAAAATAATTGCAAGCATGAGAATACGTAAGCTCGTCGTTTCGACGTCCGTTTTAAATAGTAACGTATTTACTTCCGGAAATAGGACGATAAGACCGACAGAAGCTGCAGTCGCAATGTACGTACAAATCATCACCGCTTCTTGTACTGTATCGCTTAACGAATGAACTTCTTTCTCCTTACGTTGTAAAACGACATTTGGAATGAGTGCAAGCGCAAACGATGAGCCAAAAACGATGCCAAATTGAATTAGTGGTTGTCCGCGATCGAACACTCCTTTTAACTCCATCGCTTCGGTTAATGAATAGCCGTATGCTTGTAGCCGAGAAACGAGTGTAAATACATCGCCTAGCTGCATCCATATTAAAATTAAATGAATGAACGAAGCGATCATGCCATAAGATACGAGTGTACCAATATAGTTACGCCACGGTATGTAAAACGACTTATGTTGAATATGTCGATTGTTGCTGCGCCACACGATAAGTAATAAGAGTGTAGCTAGCGCCATGCCAACGATTGAAGCTACTACACCGTATTCACTAATTCGATATAGAGGTAAATATTCCATGTATACGAAATAAGCGACCGTCACAATAGAGCCGACGCGAACGACTTGCTCGATTACTTGCGAAAGCGCGACATAGTGCATTTTTTCCATTCCTTGATATAGACCACGTAGAAGTGCCAATAACGGTATGAATAAAAATAGACTACCGAAAAGACGATATGACGCCGTTAAGTGTATATCGCCGATAAATTGAGCGATCATTGGTGCACTTGCGTAAAAAAGAAGGAAAAAACTGCCGTTTACAACTGTTAATATGAAAAGAATCGGTCCGTAAAATGTCTTCATCGTTAATGGCGTCTGTTCACGCATCGCTTCAGCTGTTAGTTTAGCAATTGCAGCTGGAAAACCGTATAACGTTAAAATCATAACCGTTGCGATAAAGGGGTACACTTGTTGATATATGTAAAAGCCGATATCACCCGTTAAGTTTTGAAGGGGAATTCGGTATAAGGCACTTAATATTTTGCTCAGTAACCCGGCAACTGTTAATAAAAGTGCGCCGTGTACGATTCGTTTTATGTCCATCCAACTTATCCCTCTACCTAGCTATTGCTCTTTATACCGTACATTATACCATAGCTATCTGTTTCCCCTTTTTTAAACAATATGAAAAAGCGAATAAGACGCGTATACCTTATTCGCTTTCTTTAAACTTATTCCATCTGTTTTCCTAAAAAGTTAGCAGCTGTTTCCGCTACTTTCTGTTCTATATTCGTTAATTTTGCACTATCCTTTGCGAAAATAAATACTGAACCAATCGGATCACCATTTGCAATAATCGTACTTACGATGTATGAGCTAACAGTTTCATCATTACCCCGAACGATTTCGATAACTGTTTGTTCTGTTTCTAAATCATTTGTTCGTTCCTTTATCGCTTCTTCAATATGAGCGCCAATTTGTTTATTTAAATATTCATTTTTTGACGTTCCACTTACAGCGATAATTTCATCACGATCGGTTATTAATACCGGATAATGCAATGAATCAAAAATTGCTTCTGCATATTCAACAGCAAAGTTTCCTAATTCATTAATGGGAGAATACTTTTTTAAAATAACTTCGCCTTCTCTTGCGACGAAAATTTCTAACGGGTCGCCCTCGCGAATTCTAAGTGTACGTCTTATTTCTTTTGGGATAACGACTCGACCTAGGTCATCAATGCGCCGAACGATTCCTGTTGCTTTCATTTTTTATGCATACCTCACATTCTGTTTAAGCTTATAATATTGTTTTCCCGAAAAAAGAAATATACAAAATCATTGTCACTAGATTGTACGAATGTTTCCGCACTGTACGTAAATAACACTAGTGTTACACTTAGTATGATGCAACACGTAAGAACTATACATTTATTACGCTCGTTTCCTTTTCTTTCAATACATGAAGAAAAGGACGAACTTTTAAATCGACGTCGTCGTTTTCGTTTGCATCCGATTCGTTTCGTGTAACTTTTCGATAAACGAACAGATTCGATCGTAGCGCTCGGTGATCGATTCCTTTCTCCAATTGAAAATAATTTTCAATTTATTCCCTACTGTTCCGAGACGAACATTGTTACCGAATGCATGCGCATATTCAAATAGTTTAGAACCGTCGATTAATTGGCTTCTTTCTTCTTCCATTAAAAGTTCAACACGTTTTCCATTTTCTGTTATTTGTTCAATCCGCTCTTTTTTCGCCACCATCTTTAAACGCGACACTAAAAATAATTGTTCCACTTCTTGTGGATAGTCGCCGAAACGATCGATTAGTTCGTCTTTTAAATCGATTATTTCCTCCTTTGATTCAACATGTTGAAATCGTTTGTACACATCGATTTTTTGTTTTTCATCTTCGATGTAATAGCTCGGAATGTAGGCGTCAATTTTTATGTTTAATTCCGGTGTAAAAGGTTGGACGTCTTCGATTGGTTTGCCTTGCTTGCGAGAGTCTATCGCTTCTTTCAACATTTGCGAATAAAGGTCAAAACCGACGGAGTCGATAAACCCATGTTGTTCTGCTCCAAGTAAGTTTCCGGCACCACGAATCGATAAGTCACGCATCGCGATTTTAAAACCACTACCTAGTTCAGTAAACTCTTTAATTGCTTGTAAACGTTTTTCCGCCACTTCCGTTAAAATTTTATCTTTCCTATACGTGAAATACGCGTAGGCGATCCGGTTCGAACGTCCGACTCGTCCGCGGAGCTGATATAGTTGACTAAGGCCCATATGATCTGCATCGTAGACGATTAACGTATTTACGTTCGGAATATCTACTCCCGTTTCAATAATCGTCGTACTTACTAACACGTCAATTTCCCCTTCTAAAAACTGTAGCATGACATTTTCTAGTTCGGTTTCGTTCATTCGACCGTGTGCAATCGCAATGTTTGCATCTTCTACAACGTCTGCTACTTCCTTGGCAACTTTTTCTATATCTTCAATTCGATTGTACAAAAGGAACACTTGCCCTCCGCGCGCGAGTTCTCGTTCAATCGCCTCACGAATAAACAACAAATTGTGCTCAATGACATATGTTTGCACAGGAAAGCGGTTTTCCGGTGGAGTTTCAATAAGTGATAAATCACGAATTCCGAGCATCGACATATGCAACGTTCGTGGAATCGGTGTTGCTGTTAACGTTAATACATCGACGTTCGTTTTTATTTGTTTAATTTTTTCTTTATGCTTTACTCCGAACCGTTGTTCTTCATCGACGACGAGTAAACCTAAGTCGTTATAGACGACATCACCTGATAACAATCGATGTGTACCGATAATAATATCTAACGTCCCTTTTTTTAACATCTCTAACGTTTCTTTTTGTTGTTTACGTGTGCGGAAACGACTTAAAATACCGATATTTACCGGATAATCTTGAAACCGTTCTAACATCGTCTGGTAATGTTGTTGTGCCAAAATAGTCGTCGGAACTAAAACTGCTGCTTGTTTTCCATCCATGACAGCTTTGAAAATAGCACGAATTGCCACTTCTGTTTTTCCGTATCCGACATCACCGCATAAGAGACGATCCATCGGCTTTATCGATTCCATATCGCGTTTTATTTCCATGACACAACGTAGTTGATCCTCTGTTTCTTGATACGGAAATGCCTGTTCAAACTCCCGTTGTAAATCAGAATCTTTTTCAAATGCGTGCCCTTTTTGCGCTTGACGTTCTGCATACAGTTTTATTAGTTCATCCGCAATATCTTCCACCGACGATTGGACGCGTCGTTTTACTTTTGCCCATTCTGTCCCACCTAACTTGTACATACGCGGTTCTTTGCCTTCTGAACCGACGTATTTTTGTACAAGTTCAATTTGATCAATGGGAACGTATAACTTATCATCTCCAGAATATTGGATTAGTAAATAATCTTGATGGAGATCGTTCACTTGTAACGTTTTAATTCCGATATACTTACCGATGCCGTGATCGCGATGAACCACGTAGTCGCCTGCTTTTAACTCCTGGTAACTTTTAATTCGTTCTGCATTTGAAAGAGATACGTTTCTCCTCGTTCGCGGCTGTTTCTTTTTAAACAATTCATTTTCCGTAATTATTGCCAGTTTGTGTAATGGTAATTCAATCCCAGCTTGAATATTGCCGATCGCAATAATCGGTCTATTGATCGGTAGTTGGAAGTTTTTCTCGTATGTTACTTCCATATGATAATCGTGTAAAACAGATTGCACTTTTTTCGCCCGAGTTTCATTCGCTACTAAAATGATGACAGAGTAGTTTGCTTTTTGCCAACGCGTTAATTCACTTTTAAATAAATTCATTTGTCCGTGAAACTCTTGCATCGCTCGAGCGGATAAATTGACGATGTTTTTTGGCTGTGTATTAGGTGTATGTCGTAAAAATAATGACATGTAAATTTTCTGTTGTTTCATCTTCTCTTGAATCGTATCCCATTGGAATGAAAAGGAAACGTTCGGTAACATTTGTGCTTGTGTAAGGAGCGATTCCGTTAATTCTAATTCCTCGTTATCTAAGTTTTCTGCAGCTTCTTGAATACGTGTTAATTCATCGAATATAATAAGTCCATCTTCTGGTAAGTAATCTAATAAACTATTCGTTTCATCATAAAATAGCGAAATATATTTATATATTTCAGTAAAATCCTCGTTATCTTTTAATTTACGAATTTCCTCTTCGATCGTCTGCAACAGTTTTTCTTTCTGTTCAGACACTTTTAATTTTTTCATATGTGCGATAAGCTTCTTTTCTAATCGCTCTGCACCCTTTATTCGTTCTTCATCACGTAACACGAATTCTTTTGCAGGTCCAACCTTTATTTCAGCTGTTTTCTCCAACGACCGTTGGGTTAGCGGATCGAAAAAGCGAATCGAGTCAATTTCATCATCAAACAACTCAATTCGTACCGGGTTTTTCTCCGTTACGGGGAAAATGTCGACAATCCCGCCGCGTACACTAAATTCACCGGGATCACTCACCATGTCGACTCGACGGTAACCCATTTGGACAAATTTATTTATATGTTCTTCTAGATTTATTTGTGAATCATCTCTAAATGTCAATTGATATTGCATCCAAAAAGAGAGCGGTGGCAATATACGCTTAAGCGCTGCAATTGGTACGATCAAAGTGCCGTTAGGTGCTTCAAGCCACTGTTGGAGGGCGTGAATACGTTGAGCACTCATTTCTGGACTAGCAATGGCCATTTCAGCAATCGTAAGTTCATTAGCCGGGTATAAATAAACCGAAGGGATTTCAGAAAATTCGATTAAATCATCGTATAGTTGCTGTGCGTGCAATAATTGATGTGTAATAATAATCGTCTTTTTTGGTTCGGCACGATTAAGCGCAGCGATAAATAAGCTACGCGTAGAACTAGCGACACCAGCAACTAGTTGTTCTTTGAATCCGTCACGAAGACCGTGTACGACTGTTTCGATATCATCTTTTTCTGCCAAAAATGTAGCTATTCGTTCCATTCACGAAACCCCCATATATCATTCTATTCCCAGAATGCAATTCTATCATTCATCATTTTATGTCGTTTCATAAAGTTCATTCAAGTGCAAAAATGCTTTGGTAACATACCAAAGCTTTTTTAAGAGAGTATTATTGAATAAAAAACTCTAACTCATAATAACTTGGATGTTCATCCAATGTATTTTTACAACTTTCACAAATAACACGGACGATAAGATCGCCATGATCATTAAACGAAATCATTCTTCGTTTCTCTTCTGTCGTCAATTGATCAAAACCTAACATTTCCTGTGTAACTTGGTGTTCAGCAATCGTTGCTAACGTACCGTTACAATGTCTACACGTATATATAATAGACATACAAAAGCCTCCTGGATAAAACGTCATGTGTTAGTTACATTCGTATTGTATCCAGATTGCTTCATTTTATTCTATGCATTATTCGTTTTTATTGTTAAATATATTCATCGCATCTTGAAACGATTTCTTGAGCCACGTTTCACATACCCGAACCGTTTCATGGATCGTATCGTTTATAGCAGCCTCTTCCGTCTTAGCAAAAGGCTGCAGCACATAATTGACAACTGGTGTTCGGTCTTCTGGTCGACCAATTCCTAAACGAATGCGTTTAAACTCATTCGTTCCTAAATGATCAATTAAAGAGCGAATTCCATTATGACCACCATGTCCACCTTTTTGACGTAAACGAATCTTTCCAACTGGTAAATCCAAATCGTCATAGATGACAGCAATATTTGCAAGATCGACTTTATAGTAATCGATTAACGGGCGGACACCCTCACCTGATAAATTCATGAACGTCTGTGGCTTGATGAGCATAATTTTATCGCCAGCAAAGCTTCCTATTTCATAAAGACAGTTATATTTTTGCTTATTGATGGTAAAACCGATATGGTCGCTTAACGCATCGACCGCCATAAAACCGATATTGTGTCGTGTGCGTTCGTATTTCGGACCTGGGTTACCTAAGCCAATGATACACTTCATTGTCTCATCCTCGTACATAATAATAAGCCCTCCCCATACGTTAACGTTATAAGGAGGGTCGACTTGTCCCAACGTCAATGAAACATGCCATTTACATGTTATGACATTTATTATTCTTCTGACGCTTCTTCTTGCTCTTCCTCATCTTCAGCACCGACTAGTTCAGGTTCTGCACTAAAGTCGACATCTTCTGCCTCAACTTCTTCTTCACTGTCAGGTGCTAATACAACTGCTACTGTCGTTTCAGGATCATCGATTAACTCGTAATCTCCCGTCGCTTTAATATCCGCAACAGATAAACTTTCACCGATCGCTAATTCAGAAACATCGATAACGATTTCTTCTGGAATGTTACGAGGCTTTGCACGAACTTGTAATTCGTATAATGGCTGTTGTAAAACTCCACCCTCGCCAACACCTGTAGGGTTTCCTTCAAGGCGAACCGCTACTTCTACGTCCATTTCTTCCGTCATATCGACGACGTAAAAGTCAACGTGAATTACATCTCCTTTAACAGGATCTGTTTGGTACTCATGAAGCATAACGTCGACTGGCTCACCTTTTTCAATCTCTAAAGATATGATTGCGTTACGCCCTTCATCGCGAACTGTTTTTAACAATTCGATATTGTCGACACTGACTGTTTTCGCTTCTTTATCTTTTCCGTAAACTATTGCAGGAATGTACCCGCTGTTTCTCAGTTCATTTGTTGCACCTCTTGATAAATCTTCTCGTAGTTTCGCTTGTAAACTTACTCCCATTTTCTTTTTCCTCCATATGTTATTTTTAATCGAATAAAATACTTACAGACTGATCTTCATGTATGCGAACAATTGCTTCACCGATTAGCGGTGCAACGGATAGTTGCGTTATTTTATCGATTCTCTTTTCATCTGGTAATTGAATCGTATTCGTTACGACGAGCTCTTTAATTTGTGAATTTTCTATCCGTTCAATTGCCGGACCAGATAATACTGGATGTGTCGCACACGCATATACTTCTGTTGCACCATTTTCAATCAATGCATCTGCTGCAAGTTGCATCGTACCTGCCGTATCAATTATATCGTCAATAATAATTGCCGTTTTTCCTTTAATATCACCAATAATGTTCATCACTTCTGCAACGTTCGGTTTCGGCCGACGTTTATCAATAATACCGATCGGTGCCTTTAAACGATCTGCCATACGGCGTGCCCGAATAACGCCACCGTGATCTGGTGAAACGACGACGACATCATCGAGTTCTTTCTTCTTAATATATTCCGCTAATATAGGTACACCTTGTAAATGATCAATTGGAATATCGAAGAAACCTTGTATTTGCGGAGCGTGTAAATCGAGTGTAACGACTCGGTCAGCTCCTGTTGTTTCTAATAAATTAGCGACTAATTTCGCTGTAATCGGCTCTCGGGAACGAGCCTTTCTATCTTGCCTCGCATAACCGTAATAAGGCATAACGATGTTAATCGATGCTGCGGAAGCTCGTTTTAATGCATCCGTTAAAATAAGTAGTTCCATCAAATGTTCGTTGACTGGTTCGGAAGCCGATTGAATAATATAAACATCACAACCACGAACACTTTCCTCGATATTAATTTGTGTTTCTCCGTCACTAAAGTTCGATACAGTACATTTCCCTAAAGGAATACCGATATGGTTTGCAATCTCCTCCGCTAGTTTACGATTCGAGTTTAACGTGAATAATTGCAAAGATTTATCGTTATACCCTGATGTCATGAATGAAGCCCTCCAAGTAATTATTTTTCTTTTTTAAAATATCCATCTTTATTCGTTTGTCGCGTTCTTGCGATTGCTAACGTATCTTCCGGAACATCTTCAGTAATCGTAGAACCAGCGGCGATAAATGATCCTCGTTTTACCGTTACAGGTGCAATTAAATTCGAATTGCACCCAATGAACGTATCATCTTCTACGACTGTTTCATGTTTTCCGTTCCCATCGAAATTAACTGTAATCGAGCCACAGCCAACATTGACATTTCTACCTATTTTCGCATCACCAATGTAACTTAGATGGGATACTTTTGATTCGTCTTCAATGGATGACTTTTTCACTTCTACAAAGTTACCAATTCGAACATTTTCGCCAACGTCCGATTCAGGGCGAATGTGCGCAAATGGTCCAACATTCGTATTATTCCCTATTCTACTATTTATAACGACACTTTGTCTAATGACTGTATGTTTACCAATCGTACTATCTTCAATTTCTGAATGCGGTCCGATCGTAGCACCTTCAGCAATGAAACTATTCCCTAAAATCATCGACCCAGGATAGATCGTTACATCGCGCTCAAGTTGGACTTCAGGACCGATATATGTATGATCCGGATCCATTATTGTGACGCCATTTCGTAAGTGGGCTTCATTAATTCGCTTTTTTAAAATGTTCGCTGCATGAGCGAGTGCCACTCTATCGTTGATTCCGACTGTCTCTTCTGCATCTTTCGTCACATATGCTGATATCGTTTCGCCCTCTGCTTTTAAAATTTCAATTACATCGGGTAAATAATATTCTTGTTGTGCATTATCATTGTTCACACGTTTTAAGGCTGCAAAAAGTGCCTTATTATCGAAACAATACGTTCCTGTGTTAACTTCTGTAATTTCTTTTTCTTCCTCCGTTGCATCTTTATGTTCGACGATGCGTGCAACGTCACCATTTTCATTCCGAACGATTCGACCGTATCCGGTCGGGTCTTCCATCGTCGTCGTTAAAATGGTTGCTTTCGCATTCGTAAGTTCATGATGCTCAAATAACTTTCTATACGTTTCTGTCGAGATAAGCGGTGTATCTCCACAAACGACGAGCGTTATTCCATCTTTATTTTTTAATAACTGTTCCGCTTGCATGACAGCGTGCGCTGTACCAAGTTGTTCTTCTTGAATGACAAACTTACTCTCTTTACCCACTTCTTCCATCACTTGTTCTGATCCATGTCCAGCAACTGTAATGAGTGAATCAAGCTGAAGTGGTTTTAACGCGCTAATGACGTGCTGGATCATTGGACGACCTAAAATAGGATGAAGTACTTTATATAAGGTGGACTTCATTCTCGTTCCTTGCCCTGCCGCTAAAATGACGGCAAAACGTTTTTTCATCGCTGAGGAACCTCCAATACTTTTATTCCATTATAAAATAATAACTGATATAGTATATTAATTCAAATAAAAAAGACTAATGAAACGCTTTCATTAGTCTTTTTACTTTCATCATTTAGGAAGCTCCGGCTTCTTCATACTCGACAGAATCTGATTCCGCCTGCTCCCTTGCTTCATATTCATTTAAAACAGCTGTTTGAATCTTTTCGCGTGTTTGCGAATTAATCGGGTGAGCTATGTCTCTAAATTCACCATCTGCTGTTCGTTTAGAAGGCATTGCAACGAACAATCCGTTGTTTCCATCGATGATTCTTACGTCGTGCACTACGAATTCATCGTCAAACGTAATTGAAGCAATCGCTCGCATTTTTCCTTCCGAGCTTACACGGCGTAATCTTACATCAGTTACTTCCACGTAATTCACCACCTCTTAAAATAGTATGCTTGTCTATATAGTTCAACATAAATGTAAAAAGTCCTGCAAAAATTTTAAAAAACTTCATCGTTTGCAGAACTTTATGGAAAACTTCTTTATTTTTCATAAAAATTACCGTACGTTACTTCAATTTGCTTTTCATTCGGGTCTACATTCGCCACTTTAACTAGTGACGTATATTGCTCAAAACTTCGCTTCTTTGTACTATCTGCTTCCGCAAATACTCCGATACCGACGACGGTTGCGCGAAACTCCTCAAGTAAATCTATCATTCCTGTAATTGTACCACCGGCTTTCATAAAATCGTCTATTATGACGACATGTAAATCTTCCGCTAAATTCCGCTTCGACAAAACCATCGTTTGAATTCGTTGTGAACTTCCAGAAACATAATTAATACTAACGGAAGAGCCTTCGGTGACGCGCATATTTCGGCGAATAACGACGACAGGTACATTTAAAAACTCTGCGACAGCATAAGCGAGCGGAATTCCTTTCGTCTCCATCGTTACAACTGCATCAATATGTACGTCAGAAAAAGCGGATACGAATGCTTTACCGATTTGTTTCACGATACTCGGTGTTCCAAGCAGATCACTCATATATAAATAACCACCGGGTAAAATACGCGATGGATCTTCTAATTTGTTACATACATCCTTTATAAACGCAAGGCTTTTTTCTTTATTAAATGTCGGAATATATTTCACTCCACCTGCAGCACCGGAAAGTCTTTTTAACGATCCGATTCCCTCATGCTTAAACATATCATCAACGATCGTCAAATCTTCACTTATCGAAGATTTCGAAGCACTAAATCGTTCGGTAAACTCTATTAACTGTGTTAATTTCCGCGGATGATTCAGAAAATAATTCGTTATTGCTACTAATCGTTCGCTTCGCTTCATATAGTCACCTCTAAACCCGAATATTCTTTTCTTAATATAGCACTTTCATCCGTATTTCAGCAACTTTTCGATAATAAATCCCGCCACTTTTACGTGACGGGATCTGTTTTTATTTCACTCTACGTAATTCTTTTTCTAGTTGTTCCATTAGTTCGCCCGCTTTTGCCCAGTCGCCATCTGTTAGTGCTTCTTGATATGCATCGAATAATTCAGCGATTTCGCTTAATGTTTCTTCCGCATTTAAAATCGGTTCTTCGATTCCCTCTTCCGCATCTTCTGGAACTTCGAGTTCCTGTTCAGGATCTTCTAATTCCGGCTGTTCGATCGGCGTGCCTGACTCGAGCGAGTCAATTATTTTTTCTAGCGCTTTATCGAATGTCTCTTCCATAACGATCGTATCTTCATACGCCATAATAACTTGTTTTACTTCTGGTAAAGACGTTTCATTCGATGATTCGATGTAAACGGGCTCTACATATAATACCGTATCTTCGATTGGAATAACGAGTAAATTTCCACGTATAACTTCAGAGCCACCTTGTGACCATAAGTTTAGTTGTTGTGAAATGTAACTATCTTGGTTAATTCTATTTTCAATCTGTTGTGGCCCGTATATGTTACGTTGTTTCGGGAAACGATAGACGAACATTTCCCCGTAATGTTCTCCATCATTACGAACACCGATCCACGAAATCATATTTTGACGCTTTCGTGGTGTATACGGCATCATTAAAATAAACTCTTCGTCCTCTTCTTCCTGTAACTTCATCGTTATATAGTATGGATCCATTTCAATATCTTGATTAAAATACTTTTCCGTCGGAAACTCCCAAAAGTCTTCTCTGTTATAAAATACTTCTAAATTAGACATATGGTACGTACCGTACATTTTTGTCTGGATTTTAAAGAGATCGACTGGGTAACGGAAATGCGCCTGCACGTCTTCAGGAATTTCTTCCGTAAAAAGTGTTGGGAAAATGTTTTTATACGTCTGAATGAGGGGATCGTTTTCATCGACGATATAAAAGTCTACTTCCCCTGTATACGCATCAACCGTTACTTTGACGGAGTTACGGATATAGTTTTTATTTCCGCTAAACGATTCTGAATACGGGTATCCCTCAGCGTTAACGTACGCATCGATAATCCAAGCTAGCGTACCGTCATCACGGACAAAAATATACGGATCATCGTCATACGTAAAAAAGGGTGCGATCTTTTGTACACGATCCTTTATATTGCGCGTACGTAACAATTCACTATCTTTTGTTAATTGATCGGATACGAGAATTCGAAACGAACCTTCTTTTATCGCGAAAAGGAAACGATTTATTCCTTGTAACGGTATACCTGCATCCGCTTCATAACGATTCGTCATATTTTCTTCGCCTGTTGGATAGTCGAACTCATCGACTTTCGTTTTAACGATGACGTTCGGATAATCCTCTTCTCCGAAATATATTTGGGGACGAGTTACGTCAATATCACCTTCAACAGGGATATTTCGTAACATATATTCTGGTTGTCCTTGACTCGTCACTTTGTTTACGTGACTCATTGCGACACCGTACCCGTGCGTGTACCGCAAGTTTTTATTTACCCACGTTTGTGCTTGATCTGGTAAATCTTCCGTACTTAATTCACGTGCACCGATAAACACTTGTTCATAATTACCATCTATCATATAACGATCGATATCCATGTCGTTAAATTTATAATACGTTCGAAACGTTTGTAATTGGTTGTATATATCTAGTAATGGACGTGAATCATTTAATCGTACGTTATCTAAAGTCAAATGATTTCGCTCGACCATTTCTTGGTCTAACGACGGATTTCCCGGATTCTCCAAAACATTAATCTCATCTAACCCGTAGGCTGCGCGTGTATAATGTAAATTATGTTCTAAAAAAGGTTTTTCTTTCGAAAACTCATTCGGTGATACGATGAAACTTTGTACGATCACTGATGCAATTTGTCCTAAAACGATAAACGCAATATATATCGCGATTGGCTTTATACTAGTCATTACTTTCCCGCGAAATAAAGCAATCGTTACCCAAATGACCATCCCAATTGCAACAACTGCTAAAACATACGACTTCGGAACATTGATAAGTTTATCCGTATAACTCAAGCCGTGTACGACGCTTTTTTGAAATAAGTTAACTTGATCTGTCAGTAATGTCTTATAGCGTCCGAGTAAATGAATGCCAGCAAGTAGTAAACCGATAAGTGCAAAAGTTGAAGCTAAATGAATTTGCGCATGCTTACTTACACGATACATATGAAATGCTGAATATGCACCTATTTGGATCATAAGAAAGAAAATAAATACATTCAACAATGTGTACAAAATAAATTCAATGAAAGGCAATACGAAAATGTAAAACGATATATCTAATTGAAAGTACGGGTCTTTCTGTTGAAAATTCGTATAATGAAGTAACTTTAACGCCGGTTCCCAGCCTAACCCTTGCACGATGACGCTACCAATTACTCCGATAAAAACAGCAATAAGTGCTATAAGGCTAAAAGCTACCTTTTTCTCCTTTATAAAATCAGGTAGTTGTACTTCACTAAATTGTTTCGTAAAACTGCGGCGAATAAAAAAAAGCGTAATAAACGTTAATATGAAAAAAAGGATGAAACCTGCTGTAGCTAAAGAAACTTTACTATATAAAATAGTCGTATAAACTTTTTCAAAGTTAAGGCTATTCATCCAAATATATTCTGTAACGATATTAAACGCGATGACTCCGAGAACGATCAACGCTAAAATGACGATAATCGTTGCCGAAAACCTTTTCCCAAACTGTTTCAACAAATCACTTTGCCGTTGGGAAAATAAATTGTTATTCATTCTGTTCCCTCCCCATCTTCAATCATATCAAAAAATCGTCCTCATTTTCATGTATTTCACAAAAAAAAGCAAACCGGTTAAGGTTTGCTTTCATCCTGTACAGCATGTTCTGCCATCTTAATTGCGTGTCTCACCATACTTCCCGCTTGACGTGCTGTTATTTCACCCCAGCCGTCTCGCTTTACTTTGTCGTAAAATCCTAACTCTTTCGCTATTTCTTCTTTCAACTGCTGTGACATAACTCCATTACGTCTCGCCATGAAAGAACAGCTCCTTTTTATTGATTGTACGACAACGTTAGTTTATCCTATGTAAACGTAAAGTATGTATAAATAAAAAAGCAGTAAACAGATTGTTTACTACTTTTTTACTTATTGTATGTTAGTCTTCTAAAAAGTTAATTTCTACCGCTTCAGTCAATACGTCAGCGTAGCTATAAGATACACGTTCAAAAGCGTTCTCTTCTTGATCTAATTCAACGACAAATACCGCAGGATACGTTTCCGATAAGACACCCGAACGAGTTACTGTTCTACGTCTTCCGCCGTTGGCAATCAACTTTAGTCGTTTACCAATTTGACCTTCTAGACCCTTTTTAATTTCGTTTATCGTTTTCAATAGGTATCCACCTCACTGATATGATTGTACCATATACATGCCTAATAGTCAAACAACTGTTTATTATAACAAGACATTAAAGATAAAGTCAACGAGTAAACACTTTTATTATAGGCCTTTATTCCGATATATTAAATCAACTTTCATTTATTTGAGTAGAAAGAGAATTCGTTAGTTGAGCAAATTCAGCAATCGTTAATGATTCTCCTCGTCTTTTCCCATCTATATTTGCGTGATGTAGTAAAGCATCGACCTGTTCATTGCTGTACAAATTTTTAAAATGGCGAGTTAAATTGTTACGTAGTGTTTTACGGCGATGCGCAAAGCTTGCCTGTACGATCTCAAAAAATAATGGTTCATTTTTCACACATACAGCAGGTTCCTTTCGCCTTGTTAAATGAAGTACACTCGATGTGACATTCGGTTGGGGAATAAACACCGTTTTAGGCACGTCCATGACGATTTCTGCTTCCGCGTAATATTGTACGACTATCGATAGTGAGCCGTACGCTTTATTATTCGGCTTCGCAACAATTCTTTCCGCTACTTCTTTCTGTAACATGACAGTAACGTGATCAATCGAACGGCCTTCCTCCAATATCTTCATTAAAATCGGTGTCGTCACATAATAAGGCAAGTTGGCCACGACGTGATTTTTTTCGCCAGTATCAAAGTGAGTAGCGATCGCCTCGTCGATATGTATGCGTAAAAAATCCTCATGGACAACTGTAACATTTTGATAAGCCTGTAACGTCACACGTAAAACGTCCAAAAGACGCTCGTCTATTTCGAACGCAACGACTTTATTGGCATATTGAGCAAGCTGTTCCGTTAACGACCCGATGCCTGGACCGATTTCAATCACGTTGCACGTTCGATCGATCTTTGCATGTTCGATCATATTTCGTAAAATATTTAAATCGATGATAAAGTTTTGCCCTAAGCTTTTTTTAAAGGAAAAGTTATACGCTTGTAAAATTTCTTTCGTTCGACGCGGGGTTGCAATATATTCTTTCTTCATCTTAATCTCCCCTCTCTAGTATATGCTGCATCGCTTCATTTAATTCCTCTTTACTAATTTGAAATAGATGAAGTCTTTTTAACAACTGTTTACTATTCGTATAACCGATTGCTAATAAATTACCTATTTGTTCTCGAAAGTGTTTTGAATCTCGTTTTCCGATTAAACCTAAAGCAATTAAATCCATTTTCGTTATGTCACTTGAATATCTTCTGTTCGTTATTTCCTCTTGTGTGCGTCGTAATGCATCTCGAATTGCCGATATAGAAGCGTGCTCGATACCGATTTTATTTCGCGTTTTTGATTGTGCAACACTTTTCGGTAAGAAAGCGTGTTTACAACCGGGAACACGTTGTTGAATCATTTTGCGGATTCGTTCACCTGGATAATCTGGATCGGTGAATATAATAACACCACGCTTTCGCTGTGCATGTTTAATAAGCTGAATCGTTTCCTCATTAATTGCCGAACCGTTCGTCTCGATAGTATCTGCATCAACTGCTTGCTTAATTTTGTTCGTATCGTTTTTTCCCTCAACGATAATTACTTCTTGTATAATCAAATTTATTTCCCTCTTCATATTTTTATGTCGTTCATACTATTATAAAACAAATAAAAAACTCTTGCCGAGTTATTGGCAAGAGTTTCTCATATTCCGATTAGTTTAACATTTTAATTGTTACGGTACGACGACCCCAGCTATTTGCTGCCCCTTTAGATGGCATGTGTAGGTCGATACGGTTCCCTTTAATCGCTCCACCTGTATCACCTGCAATTGCTTCTCCGTAACCCTCCACCCATACTCTTGAACCGAGTGGAATAACGCTTGGATCGACCGAAATTACTTTCATGTTTGGATTTTTATTTAAATTAATTCCTGTCGCAGTAACACCTGAACATCCTGAACAACTAGCAGTGTAAGCTGTCGCAACAACAGTCATTTGTTTTCCACTACTATCCGCAGACGCTGAACTATTTGCACTTGCTGTTTGCTTCGGTGCTTCTTTCGTTCCTACTGCAACGACTTTCGTTACACTTTCTTTAATGACCTCTTCTTCTACTAATGTACGATCTACTTCTTTGCCATTTTCTTTCGTAACTTTAAACGTTTTGGCGATTTTTCCGTTTTCCCCTTCGGTTATGACCTTTGTTTTACCCTTTTCTAGCGAAGAATCCTTTTCTTCTTTCGTATCGAAAGGGATCGTTTCTTCCTCTTGTACTTCTTCTTTTGTAACGTAAGTTACTTTAATTTTCATATCTTCTTTTATTGTTTTATCTACATCAGGTTTTACTTTATCTATTTTATCGTTAAATTCAATATCGTTTTCGTCTAATAGTTCTCCCACTGTATTAGCAGTTGTCCAAACCTTTTCCTTTTCTCCTCCGACATAGAGCGTAACCGGTATTGCATGTTCAATTGTTATTTCTGTATCATCTTTTAGTACGTAACGATCGTAATGTGATATATAGTCTTGTTTTCCGATTTCGATTTGTTGTTCGTCTAGAAATTTACCTACAGTTAGTGCAGTTGAATAGTAATCTGTCGTTTCGCCGTCGACTGTTACAGTGACCCTTTTCGCCATCTTGTAGTTAATATTCATTCCGTCAACGATTTGCTCATCTTCATCGTGAGACAGTGCGTCATGCTCACTAACATCGATAGATAATTCATCGAATAATTCCCCTACCGTCGTCGCATGGGTTTTTACGACTTGGACATCTCCGTCAGCAGCTAAGACTACTTCTGTTTTCGTTGCTTCGAATGTTGCCCACGTTGAAAATAGAGCGACCACTATTGCTGTTATAACAGAGTAACGCGATTTGTTTTTCACAGCTAATAATGGCTTTAATATGTTCTGCATTATATTTCCTCCTTATTACGCTACTCATTATAGAAAGCTTTGGAAACCAAGTCAAAATCATTACGGTTACGTTTATTTTACAAAACCATTACATGGAAATTGTATTTTCAGAAAACTCATACATGTATCCGCTGCATTACCCATTATTAACAAT
Organism: Pseudogracilibacillus sp.; assembly: GCA_035303165.1. Taxonomy (GTDB): domain Bacteria; phylum Bacillota; class Bacilli; order Bacillales; family Amphibacillaceae; genus Pseudogracilibacillus. Next base: position 1,256 of record DATGRY010000080.1, on the reverse strand, counting down.
TATTTCCCATTTAAACCGCTTACAATTCATTTTTATGTAAAAAAATACGTTGCCAAAAAAGAAAACTGTTCGATAATAGCGATTCGAACAGTTTGTTTGCAGTATGAAAGATTGATTTAAAAGTAATCAATTTTTCATTATATGTTAAATAATCGTTTTGCATTTTGCGTCGTCGTTTCTGCTACTTCTTTCACCGTCATCTGACGAAGTGTAGCTATTTCTTCAGCAACGAGACGAACATAGGCTGGTTCGTTTCGTTTTCCACGGTGTGGATGAGGTGCTAAGTAAGGCGCATCCGTTTCGATTAAAAGTCGATCGAGTGGCACTTGTTTAGCTACATCTTTTACGTCATGCGCATTTTTGAACGTCACTGGTCCAGCGAGTGAAATATAAAAATTCATTTCCAAACATGCTTCTATTTGGGCGACTGTGCCACTGTAACAATGCATAATTCCACCAACTTCAGCGGCATTTTCTTCGCGTAAAATCGTTAACACATCATCTGTTGCTTCTCGATTGTGAATGATGATCGGTAATTTTACTTCTTTTGCTAACGAAATTTGTTCGCGAAATACGTTCGCTTGAACTTGTTTTGGGGACGTATCCCAGTGGTAATCTAATCCCATTTCGCCGATTGCGACAACTTTTTCATGTTCACTTAACTTTTTTAACATGTCGTAATGTTTCGTTTTATAATAAATCGCATCGACGGGATGCCATCCAACCGCTGCATATATATGTTCGTACGTTTCCGCGATATCGATTGCAAGCGGAATCGTTTCATCGTTAAAACCGACAACAACCATGTTCGTTACCCCGGCATCGAATGCTCGTTGAATAACTTCATCGCGATCATGTTGAAATTGTCGTGCATTTACGTGTACGTGTGTATCAAATAACATGAAAACCCTCCAAGCTTTTACGTAATTACGTGTATAATAGGAAAAAAACGGTCGTACTTAACGTGCTAAGTACGAACCGTTTTCGTTTATTTAACGGCTGAACCGTTCGGTAAATCGGATTCGACTGTTGCTAATGATAAGTTTCCGTCCTCATCTTCACCAGAAAGAATCATCCCTTCGGACATTTCACCACGTAATTTCACTGGTTTTAAGTTCGTTACACATATCACTTTTTTCCCGATTAGTTCTTCTGGTCTGTAATATTCGGCAATGCCAGAAATGACTTGACGTTTTTCCGTACCGATATCGAGTTGTAGTTTTAACAGTTTGTCGGCGTTTTTCATCTTCTCCGCA
>DATGRY010000079.1:0-7938 GCA_035303165.1 Pseudogracilibacillus sp. | reverse complement strand
CATACGTCGCACCAATGTCAGCTTCTGCTTCCTCATTGCGGCTCCGATTATGATATAACAGTTCCATATTAAACCCTTTTGCCCGACGCGCAACAGCTTGTCCAATACGTCCCATACCGACAATTCCAATCGTCTTATTATATATATCTGTTCCCGCTAACATAAACGGTGACCAGTCACCCCATTGATCTTCATAAATGTAACGTGATGCCTCCGTTATTCTCCTAGCTGTCGCCATAAGTAATGTAAAAGCTAAATCAGCGGTCGTTTCCGTCAACACATCTGGTGTGTTCGTTACGATAATGTTATGATCGTTTGCAGCTTGCACATCGATATTGTCGTAACCAACAGCCATATTGGCAATAATTTTTAAATGTGTTTGTGCTTCGATAAATGAGCGATCGATCGTTTCCGTTAATAGACAGAGAAGACCGTCTGCTTTTTTCGTTTCTTCATGTAATACGTCCATCGGAACAGGTGTACTGTCACTTTCCCACATGTTAAATTGTAAATGATCCTTATATTTTGTTAATAAATGTTCCGGCATGTTTCGAGTAATATAAATTATCGGTTTCGACATATGCTCACCCCACCAATCATTTATTACGTCTATTGTATCATACATTAGTATAGTTTCTCATAACGAAATTCCATGTGCACGGATAGAAAATACGTACCATTTATAGTAAAATGTATTCGTATGCAAATGTGTAAATAGTTTGTCTATTTATTATCGTTTATCAGGACAATTTATGATGAAAAGGAGAAAGTGTGTCCGTCAAGCACAGATTAGCCGGACAGTTATCGGTGAATCGGAAAAAGATAGTCCGCCTAGTGACGCGTTGCCGGACTATTTTAACTAAATTGCAAAAGTTTGTCCGCCTAGTGACGCGTTGCCGGACTATTTTTGACTAAATGACAAAAGTTTGTCCGCCTAGTGACGCGTTGCCGGACTATTTTTAACTAAATTGCAAAAGTTTGTCCGCCTAGTGACGCGTTGCCGGACTATTTTTGACTAAATTACAAAAGTTTGTCCGCCTAGTCACGCGTTGCCGGACTATTTTTAACTAAATTGCAAAAGTTTGTCCGCCTAGTCACGCGTTGCCGGACTATTTTTAACTAAATTGCAAAAGTTTGTCCGCCTAGCACCGCTTCCCTAGACAATTATTGAAGAAGAAACTAAGGTAGCGCAAAACAAAATGTTGAGCAGAAAGAAGGTTTAAGTCATGCAGGAGAAACAGAGTGAATTAGAAAAAGTAGCGAGAAAGTGGTTAACAGACCGAGGAATTACCATTCGTGATATTGCAGAATTAGTCTTTTATTTACAATCGAAGTATATTGACAATTTAACAATGGACTTATGCATTCATAATGTGAACCGCGTATTGGCGAAACGTGAAGTACAACATGCCATTTTAACAGGAATTCAATTAGATAAATTGGCAGAAGAGAAAAAATTAGAGGAACCAATTCAAGACATTATTTCTCGCGATGAAGGACTGTATGGAATTGACGAAATTATCGCCTTTTCCATCGTCAACGTGTATGGATCTATCGGCTTTACAAGCTACGGCTACATTGATAAACAGAAGCCAGGTATTTTGAAAAAACTTGATAGCGCAACGGATGGAAAAGTACACACATTTTTAGACGACATCGTTGGAGCAATTGCTGCAGCCGCTGCTAGTAGATTAGCCCACTCTACAGCTGGAGACATTATCGACCTTTAACGTCTTATTTTTATAAAACTGAAACGACATGCCCTAGGCTAAAAAAGGCATCTAAAGTGCACCCCTAAAATTAGACCAACAAACCAATTTTCGGGGTGTTTTGTATGAAAAAATATGACACCGTATTCGTAAATTTACGTGTTTAGTGTGTAAATGAAAAAAGTAAAAAAGATGACGACTGTCATCTTTTTTCTTAGATCATTATTGAGCTTCGGGCTTCGAAATAAGCCAACGGCAATATTTTTCACCATCTGTCATACAAGCTGTGAACTTTACTTCGCTATTTTGGAAGAGTGTATCATACATCTCATGTTCATTTCGACATATTTCTTTATACTCGGAAGCAAGACTATAAATCGGACAGTTAAAGTTTTTTATCTCAACCGTTCCATCTTGTAGCTCCTCGTATTCAATCATGTAACCTCTTTCCTCTTGAAACTCGATTAATTTCGTAACTTGCTCTGGGAATACTTTGTCTTGTAGAACGACGGACAATTCTTTCTCTTCACGTTTCTTTCGTTCTGTAAGTAAGTTGGTCACCGATTCATCCCCGTATAACGTTGCTAAGTCGGATAGTATCTCTAATGGAAGTTCCTCATACTTATTTGGGAAAGTCGTATGCCCTTTATTCGTCAACGAATACAAGTGATACGGGCGACCTATGTCTTGTTTCACAATTTTCTCTTTCACAAACCCTTCACGAATAAGGTCATTTAAATGACGACGAATCGCCACTTCCGAAATTGAAAAGTAATCACGAATTTCTTTAATCGATAATTCAACATCTTTTTTTAATACGTACAAAATTTTATCTTTCGTTGATGTTGGTTTCATTACCTTTCCCCCTCTTTATCATTTATTCCTTTGCAAAAGCATTGGCGACCCCAAGTTCATTTGTTAAGTACGTTTGAATATGAGTACTAAATTGTTTTAGCGTATTTATATTCAATAGGAGCGTCTGCTTCAATTCATCGTGACGAATCGTAGTATAATGTTGTACAAGCTGTTGTCGTAAGTCAATAATTGCTTTATAGGATGTTTCATCTTCCGCTGGAATGACTTTCTCGTCGATTAAAATATCGATAATGTCGTGATAACTGCCCGGATCGCGCATAATAAAACCGTCTATCATTAAGTTGCCAACATCTAAAATTGATTCGATTACGACATGAATGAGTCGTTCTAACCCAAGCTGTTCGATTCGTGATGAAAAGTGATGTTTCTTCGCTTCTTCGAGAAGTGAGTCGATATGGGCGACTTTTTCCTCAATTTCACTACGATTTACAAAATACATAGCCAACCCCTCATTTATGACGTATTCTTACTTCTTATCATAACATATATAATAAAATACCTATATTAAATAATGGCAGAAATAGAAGATTTTCAAATATTTTTACTATTTATATAATTTTTTGTAGCAAGTTTGTCAAATTTAATAAGGAAGAAATGTTCACGTTTGTTTTTAATGAAAGGAGTTCGGCAGCTTTATAAAAAATTGAAAACTTTCCTTATTCACCGCATTTTAAAGTTAACTTTACGAAAACTTCATCATCATCTTCCATATAAAACTCTTTTACATGTTAGCAAACAGCAATTTCCATGATATACTAAAAGTATATCGATGTCGATGATAGAAAGGGTGACTACGATGAATAACACACACTTATCGGCAGTGAAAAATAACCTTCTAAATTTAGATGCAACCGAACTTGCTGAACATATTAGAACGAGACGTGTATCGAGCGAGGAAGTAACGGAAACTTTTATACGACACATTGAAGCAGTCAATCCAAAGTTAAATGCTGTCGTTGAAGAACGTTTCGAACTTGCGCTAGAGGAAGCCCGTGAAAAAGATCAACAAATTTCACAAGTGACTCTAAATGAATATCCTTTATACGGTGTTCCTATAAGTATAAAAGAGTCCTTTCACGTACAAGGTATGAAAACGACCGGTGGTATTGTACATCGAAAAGACCTTATGATGTCTTACGATGCGGAACCAGTTGCACGATTGAAAGAAGCCGGTGCGATCATTTTATGTAAAACGAATACTCCGTCATTATGCTTTTGTCACGAAACAGATAACAAATTGTACGGAAGAACAAACAACGCATGGGATAAAAATCGTACAGCCGGCGGTTCAAGCGGTGGTGAAGCAGCTCTCATTGGCGTAGGGGGCACCCCTGCAGGACTTAGCTCCGACATAGGCGGTTCAATTCGACTCCCAAGTCATTTTAACGGTGTCGTCGGTTTCAAGCCCGGGAAGTTCCAAGTATCAACTTCTGGTCATTTCCCACCTGATACACATCCTCTAAAAGAACGCATGTCTGGCATCGGTCCAATGGGTAAAAAAGTTCGTGACGTTGAACTACTTTATCATTTAATTACTTTAAATAACAAACAAAAAGCATACTATAAACGACTACAAGTCGATATTTTGCCACCTGATAACGGTTATCCAATCTCAACATTTACTGAAACTATTTTATACGATATATATGACACATTAAAACAAACGTATGATACAGATTATTCCATCCCACCATACTTTCATGACTGTGCAACAATATGGCAAGAAATTATGTCAATCGATGGTGCAAAAGATATTCGTAACTTAGCCTTTCCTCAAGACAGAGTGAACCTTTGGAAATATTACACACAAGAAAAACTTGTTCACAACACAAACGTGCACGAATATTTATCATGGGCATTAATCGGCGCAAAAATGTTCAAACCAACGAAAAAACGTGTCCAAGAAATAAAAGCGTTCATCCGTGAAAATGAACCGAACGTTTACAGTTACTTAAGCAACCGTCTTTTAATTATGCCTGTTTACTATCGTGGCGCCCATAAACACGGTGAAATGTATAAAGAAATTTTCTCCATCAAAAAAACATACCGTCAATATATGCCGTATATCGCATACGCGAACGTATGGGGCCTTCCATCGTTAACTGTACCGATCAGTTTCAATAGCGACGGCTTACCAATCGGTATACAGATCATTAGTAGTATCGGTAACGAACAAGCAATTTTTACGCTAGGAAAACAGTTAGAAGAACATTTCGGAGGCTATAAACGTAGTACTGTATATGATTAACTGAACGTATTCTACAAAATCTTTCTTTCATATTATCCCTCCTTTTGCGCACGCTATACGTATAAGGAGGGAAAAATAATGTCAAATAAATACCGTGAAGTTGCTAAAAAGCGGGAGTTTTCAGATGTTTCCAATGCAAAAAACATGAAAGAAGAACTCATACCTGAAGAATTTCCCGATGGACCGCTTGGGTCGCCCATTCGAGCACATGAAAGCCCTCAATTAAAATCAACCTCATGGAAACCAGGGCAAAAACGAAAAAGTGCATACACTTACGAAGATAAAGAAAGACATGACGATTTACCACGACAAATGCCAGGTTCCCATCCGCTCCATGATGAATAAAACAAATAAATTTATAGTCTAAGTTAAGGAAACGGGTAAGAGAATATTTTATTCTCGTATCCGTTTCATCGTTTTTTAACTAAACGAATTATATTCGAATCTTTTATCATATTTTAACCAAAGTGGAAACAACTTTTCTAAATGAAACGAGAGTTCCTTTATGTATCAATTTTTTTCAGTACAAAATATGCACAGCCGAAGTTACAATATTCGTATAAATAATCTTGTACTGTATCGATCGTCGTATCATACGATGCTTTTGAATGACTTGCATGATAAAAACCTTTTAACCGTAACTGATTATAACCCCAATCACCAACAATATAGTCGTATTTTTTTAAGATTTCAGAGTACCGCTCTAGGAACGCCTCTTCTTGAAACCCGTCTTTATTATTTTCAATTAATTCATATTTTTTTCCGTGGATTTCGATCATTTGCATCCCCCTTTAACTGCATCTTTCCTCACTTTGTAAACGACAGAAACTAAAATACATTCTATCTTCCATGTATGAAACGAACAGAACATTCCAAACTAACGAATAGATGAACTACACTCATTATACGTAAAGGAGTATCGCTGTTGCAACATCTATGTCGATTATCGTTAATCATATTATTTATTGGAACATATTTATTATATGAAAACGTACTTTTTACGCAAGCGGAAGAACACGAAACGAGTCGCCTTGCCCTTTACAAGAAAACGGAAGCAATAACGCACGTACCGTGGTATATAATAGCAGCCTTCGATCAATATGAACGAAACATACACAAAGTCGAAGATGATAAACTCATCGGCATTGAATTTCCAGCAGAACTTTGGTATGGAGCAGGGAACGTAAATAAAGATGATCATGTTACAACAATTGAACTGTTTCAAGGTATTGGCCGTGATGGTAATGGGGACGGAGTTGCTGACATCACAGATCCGGAGGATGTACTATATACAGCTGGAATACTTTTAAGGGAACGCGGAATTAGTCCAGATGATATAAAAATTTCTCTTTGGCGCTATTACGAGCGTGACTTATCCGTCAAAACGATTATGAATATCGCAAATGTATATAAACATTTTCAAACGATCGATTTACACGACCGACAGTTTCCCGTTTCTATTCAACATAATTACAGTTACCGAAGTACGTGGGGGCATCGTCGCGGGTTCGGTGGACGCCGCATCCACGAAGGGACTGATATTTTTGCTGCATATGGAACACCCATATATGCAACGACGTACGGTGTCGTCGAATTAAAAGGATGGAATTTATACGGCGGGTGGCGTATCGGTGTTCGAGATATTCATAACGTATATCATTATTATGCTCATTTAAACAGTTATGCGGATAACATTAAAGTAGGCGATATCGTGCAACCGGGGGTTCTATTAGGCACTGTAGGTTCTTCTGGATACGGTCCACCAGGTACAGCCGGAAAATTCCCACCTCACTTACATTACGGCATGTATCGTGATGATGGACGAAATGAATGGTCGTTTGACCCGTATCCGTATTTAGTACGTTGGGAAAAAATGACGCGTGAAAAAGAAAAGTAAAAAAATCAGGTTCTTTCCAGCGAATGAAAAGAACCTGATTTTCGATATTTATTATGAGCGTCTTTCTTTTGCTTTATTCGCCGCATGAACGATACTTGCGACGAGTCCACCCCAAATAATAAGAATTCCGATCACCATCATAATTAACGCGCCAACACTCATCGTATCACCTTCCTCAGGTTATATTAATTTGCTTCGCTACTTTCTTCCTCTTCAACATCACCCGGGGCCTTTTGCCATCTAATGAAGCCGATAAGGATTCCAATTACTAATGCTGCGATCGCAATGGACCAACCGCCCCATAAGATAAATGAATCCGGATACCCCTCGTAGTTACCAGTATCTGTCGGGAACAATTTTAAAATGTTTGTACGTAAAAGGTCGAACATCATATATCCTAATACGATTGGCGTAATGAACCCAAGGCTAATTGTCCACCAAGAACCGAGCCGAATGTCAGAAATAGCATTCGCGTGTTCTTTAAATGGTCCGAGCTTACGTAAAATCCAAGCAATTAAAACTACTTCCACAAGTCCTAGTGCCGCCACACCGAATTGGTTAATGAAGTAGTCTGCCGCATCAAGGAAGAATAAACCACCTTGAGTCGCAAAAATAAATGAAATAAGCGCAGCTAGACCGCCTCCGAAAAGAACGGATTTCGTACGGGAAATATTAAACTTCTCAGAGACCCCCGCTACGTACGTTTCAATAATCGAAATAAGCGAGGTTAATCCAGCTAAAACGAGTGATAAGAAAAATAACAAGCCGAAAAATTCCCTGAAAAACGGAAACTCGTTTATGATCGCCGGGAAGACGACGAAAGCAAGACCGACTCCTCCAGCTACAACATCATCGATTGCAACACCTTGTTGCGTTGCCATAAATCCAAGTACGGAGAACACTCCGATTCCAGCTAATAATTCGAAACCTGAGTTACTAAATCCAGTTATAAATGCGTTGTTCGTAATATCTGACTTTTTTGGTAAGTAACTTGAATACGTAATCATAATTGCAAATGCGATTGACAAACTGAAGAAGATTTGTCCATACGCAGCGACCCACACTTTTCCGGATAAAATTTGTGTGAAGTCAGGTTTAAAAAATGCATCGAGTCCGGAAAGTGCACCTGGTAATGTAATTGCACGAATAACGATAATCGTAAAGACGACGATGAGCGTCGGAATCATAATTCGGTTTGCAATTTCAAT
>DATGRY010000078.1:0-8884 GCA_035303165.1 Pseudogracilibacillus sp. | reverse complement strand
CGTTTATTGTTCATTTTTTAATACGAATGGCCATACTGCCTGCGCACCGTAAGCTTGCAGCTTTTTACTTAATTGCATCGAATGGATTTCGTTTTGCGCTAATGCGATAATACAACCGCCATTCCCGCCACCTGTTAACTTTGCACCGAGTGCTCCTTCTCTTCGCGCAAATTCGATGAGTTGATTTAAACTGTCGTCACTTACCCCAATGGCCTCAAGTTCCTTTTGTGCTTCATTTAATAAATAACCTAATAGTTGCTTGCTAGATTTTTCGAGAGCATCGCGTGCTTGGTACGTAATCTCACCAATTCGTTCAATCGCACCGAACACTTTTTTCGGCGTCTTTTTAATAAGTTGCTTTACCGTATTTACAGCCGTTTTCGTATCGGACATTCTTCCTGAATCGGCTACGACGAAGTAAAACTCGCCGTTTGGTGTTATATAGTCGACTGGTTCTTCCTTTTTGAACCAAACAGGACTTTCCGACGTAATCGTTAGTGGATCAATTCCACTCGGTGCACCGTGTGCATACATTTCCGAAATGCTTGCAAGTTGTAATAACTGATCTTGCGTATACGGTTGATTCGAATACATAAAGAGCGACTTGACAACAGCAATCGCTACCGATGCGCTCGAACCGAGTCCTTTCCCCGGAGGGATCGACGATTTAATCCGGATGAGTAAATCACGATACGGAATTTGCAACATTTTTAACGTCTGTTTTATCGTATGAACGATTCCAGTGAGTGACGTCGGTGCAGCCTCTACTGGGCCACGATAAAGTGAACTGTCTAAATAAACATTACCGATCACTCGTTCCACACTCGACTCAACTCCGATGAGTGGAAAAGGAAGTGCGATCGCTGGTTGTCCGTGGACGACAGCGTGTTCACCGACTAATATTAATTTACTTTGCGCAACGCCTGTAGCACTTTTATCGTGCATCGTAACTTTTTCTACACTCATTTTACATACTCTTCCATTAACTTTTTTGCATAGCCGACACGAATTTCTTTCGATTCGATCAGTTTTTCGGCAATGACATCAACGAGCTCTCCAGTTGCACCTGCTGCCATCGCCACAGATCGTGAATGGAGCGCCATATGACCTTTTTGAATGCCATCAGTTGCTAGTGCTTTTAATGCACCAAGATTTTGTGCTAAGCCGACAGCAACGATCACACGTGCTAACTCTTTTGCCGATTCGACGCGTAACATTTTATAGACGAGCTTTGCCATCGGATGGACGCGACTTGCACCACCGACAATTCCTAATGACATCGGTAGTTCTAATTCGCCGACTAAATTTCCAGCTCCATCAACTGACCATTCTGTCATCGATGTATATTGACCAGAACGAGCAGCGTATGCGTGTGCCCCCGCTTCTACAGCACGCCAATCGTTTCCAGTTGCGATTAAAACAGGGTCGATTCCGTTCATAATTCCTTTATTATGCGTTACCGCCCGGTACGGATCCGATGCAGCGAATTCATATGCGTGAATGACACCATCACGAACTTCTTCTCCGCTGAAACGATCTGTTTCTAACAATTTAGGTGGAATCGTACACGTCGCTTTTGCTAACGAACGATCCGCCAAGTTGGATAATATACGTAAATATACTTTTCCGCCCGTTAATTCTTCAATAACAGGTGCGAGTGATTCGGCCATCGTATTGACGATATTTGCGCCCATCGCATCACACGTATCTACATAAAGGTGCACGACGAGCATTTGTCGATACGCCGATTCACCCTCATTTAATATACGTATGTCTAAGTCTTCTGCACCGCCACCGCGAGCGACTAAACTCGGATAGGCGTCATTCGCTACGCGTATGAGCATATCCTTTTCTTTTAAAACTACTTCTTTCGCCGCGTCAAAGTCCGGACAACCAACTACTTGAACTTGTCCGATCATAATTCTTTCCGTCGCTGATGTCGTAAAGCCACCTGCCTCACGGACAATCTTTGCAATGTTGCTCGTTGCCGCGACGATTGACGGTTCCTCTACTGCCATCGGAACGACGTACTCTTTGTCGTCGATTAAAAAGTTTAGACCGAGACCGAGTGGTAAAGAAAACGTTCCGATGACGTTCTCAATCATATTGTTAGCAATATCTTCCGGTAAATTTTCTGACGAAAAGAGCAATTGTTTATCTTCTTCGGATAAATCGAATAGATCAATGATTCGCTCTTTTCTTTCTTCTAGTGACATTTTATAAAAACTAGGAATTCTCGACGATATTCCCATCGCTTTCACCCTTAAAATGATTATTTGCGTAATTGCTTCCTATATTCAAGGTATTTATTCGTTATGACGATTCTTTCTACACTTACTCTTTTTTAATTATAACAAAATTACATGTAAAATGGTCCATCTTGTGGATATTTTCACGTAATTGTCTTTATTATGTTAAAAAAGACCCGAAAATGCAAATAAACAAGGTAGTAGCAAATGCGTAACTCCCTTGTTTAATCATCATAACCGGGTACGTCCCCGGGATATATACGTTTGTGGCTGGGCTACTAGGACTCGAACCTAGGAATGACGGAACCAAAATCCGTTGCCTTACCAACTTGGCGATAGCCCAATGTCATCGTAGTTATATGGAGGGGGAGAGATTCGAACTCCCGAACCCAAAGGGAGCGGATTTACAGTCCGCCGCGTTTAGCCACTTCGCTACCCCTCCGTATAGGAGAAATGTTTTCGTAAACGAGAAAATGCCGGCCAGAGGACTTGAACCCCCAACCTACTGATTACAAGTCAGTTGCTCTACCAATTGAGCTAGGCCGGCATTAAAAAATGACCCCTACGGGATTCGAACCCGTGTTACCGCCGTGAAAGGGCGGTGTCTTAACCACTTGACCAAGGGGCCGTTTGTAATCTTGCAAAACTCAACAATTGTCATTATAGCCAATCATTTTTTATTTGTAAAGAAAAATGCTATTGTGCCAATCTTCGTGCTCGTTTTCGCCCTATACAAAAGCGTCGTACAATATGAAACTAACATTTTTTCGCAAACATGTATGTAAAGTACGGTACGTCACGAATTGACACACCAAAAATCATTATAGCAACGTTTTAATTTTTGTCAATTGTTTATATGCAAATCGTTTTAGGGGAACTTCAATAAATGTTTACGTTAACGAGTTAGCTACAGTTTTCATCATTGGAAGAGAACGTACTTGTATGATAATTAGTGTGATCAATTATGAACGGAAGTAAGTTAGTAATGAGTAGGCACAACGGTTAAATAACGTTATAATGAGAGAAGTACATATTTTGGAGGTGGCTTCATGGCTAAGTTATTACAAGGGAAAAATATCGTCGTCATGGGTGTGGCGAATCAACGGAGTATCGCTTGGGGGATTGCTCAATCACTTCACCGTCAAGGTGCTAACTTAATTTTTACGAACCGTCAACAACGTTCATACGAAAAGTTAAAAAACCTCGTTAAAAAAAATGACATGGAAGCATCGTATGTCACGTGTGATGTCGCTGATGATCAAAGTATCATCGATGCATTCAAACAAATAAAAGAAAAAGTCGGCACGATTCACGGTGTCGTCCACTCTGTCGCTTTTGCAAACCGTGATGAATTACAAGGTGAATATGCAAATACGTCGCGTGATGGCTTTTTACTCGCACAAGAAATTAGCGCTTACTCGCTCGTTGCAGTTACGCGGGAAGCACGGAAATTGATGACTGAGGGTGGAAGTATCGTAACACAGTCGTATATCGGTGCAGAAAAAGTAATTAAAAACTACAACGTGATGGGTGTCGCAAAAGCATCGCTCGAAGCGAGCGTCCGTTACTTAGCTGAAGACGTTGGAAAAGATAACATTCGTGTCAACGCAATTTCAGCTGGACCGATTCGTACACTTTCTGCAAAAGGTGTTTCTGGCTTAAATGAAATTCATAGCGTCATTGAAGAAAAAGCACCGTTACGACGTAACGTCGATCAAGAGCAAGTTGGAGATGCGACGATGTTTTTACTAAGTGACTTGTCACGCGGGATTACGGGAGAAGTTATTCACGTCGACTCTGGATATCATATTATTGGATTATAAAAGCAGACCTATTCATTCGGTCTGCTTTTTTAACGATTTTCTGTCACTAAAATACCGAGCGTTTCGAGTCGTTCACATGCAGCATCGAGTTTTCCCACTTCATCCGCTACTAACGTATGCAGATGTACACCGTCAGTTAACTCCGACAAAAGCGCTGCCTCATCTTGCGCAATCGCTTCTAAAAACCGCTCGACATCATAGCGACTTGAAATCATGAGCGAACCAGCTAAGTCACCGTAAAAAGGATGTTCGACGATGACATCGATGATCGTCACACCGCAATCGACGATCGCTTCAAGCTCTTTCTTCGCCTCATCCGGTTTATGTCTACAGACGACGACCCGCTTATACGAACCGTTTTCCGTCGACTTACGCTGCAATATGTAACCGCGGTTCGTCGCGATAATCGGTTGCTCGCTCGTCCTTAGTAAGGCTATATCCGTCACGATCACTTGTCTACTTACACCTGTTTTTTCCGCTAACTCTTGACCCGTAATCGGTGTCTCTGTTTCTTGTAGTAATGTTAAAATATATGCTCGTCGCTCATTTCCTGTCATTTTTTCCTCTTGCATTGTTCATCCCTCCAACGGCTTCGTGCTGTTTTTATCCGTAATCGTACATACAAACTATGTTTACATTATAAGCTAGCGCTAATATTATGTCATCGTTGATCCGCTCATCCGTTCTCAGCAAATCATCCTTCATGTTTTTGATGCATCATAGAAATAGAGCTGCTACTTTAGTACAATGAAAGTTGGTGAGGTGATATATCATGAAACCGAAAAAACGCGGAATGAAACGGCACACCGTTTTGCAACCACTTTCCCGACATCATATGGAGGCGCTATATTTAGGTGTAAAATTACGCCGCGCTGGAACAGAAAAAAGTACGCTGACGAAAGAAGAACTCATTCATGAAGTAAAGTCGTTTTGGAACCCTAACGGTGAACGGCACTTTCGCGAAGAAGAGGAAATTTTGCTGCCAACATATGCAAAGTACGGTGACATCGAGCAAAAATTGATCGTCGATATGTTGTTAGAACACGTGCGAATTCGTTCACTCGTAAAAACGATTACGACGGAAACGGTAGACGTCGAGACACTACATACGCTCGGTGAACTGTTAGAAACACACATTCGTAAAGAAGAGAGAATTATTTTCCCGATGATTGAAAAGGCATTACCAGAAGACGTGTTGCAAGAAATGGCGCCATATATTCATGACTAAATATCTATTTATGTCACACTGTATAGAGCGGTTTAAACTGCTCGTTTTCGCCCATATGTTCACTAAGGAAAAACGGATGCAGTTATGAAATTCCATAACGATGTAACGAGCAGTCGCGCCGCTTATTGTTCGAGCCAACAACGTTCATTTTCTACACGTTTCGTATAACGTAAGTAATCGAACAATTCTAATAATGGCACTAAATTTTTCCGTGTTAATTGTAAGCTTTCTCGTGCTTGCTGGAGCGTAAAACGTTGTCGATTCGTATCTTTCAGTAACTTATGATACGCTCGCTCTACTGCTATTTTCGAAACGATTCGGTCGTCATCGAGAATGTAAGCTTTTTTCGTTTCGAGTAAGTAATGGTAGAAGTCAGTTTGATATTGCTTCGGAATATCGTGCTTTTTAACTAACTCCGACCATTTTTTTACGTCCATTTGCTCGTTGTGCAAATCGGCTTCAAGCTCGCTGAAACGTTTTTTCCACTTCGATGGCGGACTTGGGTGAAAGTCCGCTTCAGCGATGTACTCATTTTTTCGAATGACTCGATCTTCAAGTATGAGCTTTTCAACTACCGCATCGATGAGGTGTTCCGGATACGTTCGCAATTGTGAGCGAACGGTTGCAATGTCGATCCCGACACGAAGCGGATGCGTATCGTGGTACGTAGTTACGATCGAGAAAACTTCGCTAGCCACTCGCTCGAATATCGTCGCAAGTGTATACGTATCCGAATGAATTGCAACGAGTATATGTTTCATATCGTGAAATTCCTCATCTGTAATAGCTGCGCGCTGTTCGATTCCCTCTTTCGTTAACACGATATGTTCGTGTAAAATATTCGCTACGCGGGCTTCCGGGGTTCCTTCACGCTTTTCCGCTAATCGTTTTATCGTCTTTTTGCCAAAACGGTATTTCGCCGCGTTTGCATCGATTACCCAACCACCGCCAATCGTTTCAACTGGAGAAGGGCGACGGATAATGAAGCGATCTCCACGCGTTGCGACAACGTCTTCATCTAACTCTAATTGGCATAAAATAGTCGGCTCATCTCCCCGCTTCCATTCATTCCGATCGAAAAAAATAATTCGGCCCATTACTTCACTCGTACCGACGTAACATTTGATCACTTGCCGTTGCTTTAGGTGAAATTGGACGTCGTTTAATAACGTTAGTTCTACATCGATCCGTAACGTTGCGTTGTAAAAGCTATCTTTTACGAGAACATTTCCACGTTTAATCGCTTCTCGCGCAACACCCGTTATATTTAACGCTGCACGCTGACCTTTTTCCGCTTTTTCTACCCGTTGTTGGTGGCGTTGTAATTGGCGAACACGTACGCGATGATTTCCCGGTAACAGTATAAGTTCATCTCCCTCAAAAACAACACCGTCAAAGACGGTCCCACGAACGACAACACCTTGACCTTTTACGGTAAACGCTTGGTCGATTGGCAATCGGAATGAACGTTGTACATCAAGACGTTCTACTCGTTGAGCTAACGAGCGTAACGCTTCTTTTACTTCTGCGATTCCTTTCCCACGTGCGCTATCGACATAGAAAATGGACGCGTCTTCCAAAAACGTACCACGAACTGTTTGAACGACATCATCCCGAACGATATCGATCAGTTCCTCTTCCGCTTGATCCATTTTCGTTAAAACGATCATGCCATGTTTGACCCCAAGTAAAGACAAAATGTGCAAATGTTCTTTTGTCTGTGGCATGACGCCTTCATCGCTAGCGATCACAAGTACGACCGCATCAATACCTGCAACTCCGGCTATCATTTGCCGAATGAACCGCTCATGACCTGGGACATCGATTAAAGCGACCTCGAGCTCGTCCTCTTTAAAAAGAAGCGCAAACCCCGGTTCAATGGAAATGTTACGCTCTTTTTCTTCTTGTAGACGATCTGTGTCGACCCCTGTTAATGCTTTCGTTAACGTCGTTTTTCCATGATCGATATGACCTGCCATACCGATCGTTACGTATCGTTCCATCGTTTCATCTCCTTTCACGCTTCTCGTATCGAAAATTTGCACACGCTCATTTTTACGTTGTATACTGTGTATAGTAAATATGATACGGGGTCGGCTGAGATACTGGTGTACTCCTTGGTCTTCAAAACCAATTGGGAGGTGCGTGTCACCTTCGGTGGGTTCGATTCCCACACGATCCCGCCATCCTTTTATTTTTTATACTTCGTTACCCAAATTTTTACATGCCTCAACGATGAGCTCGATTTCCTTTTTATTTACCGTACGAAAATCGAATAGAACTGCATCCTCTCTCACCCTCGTAATAATTGGTGGTGCATGCTCACGCAACGTACGCGCGATTGCATCACTCGTTAACGTTTCATGAAAAACTTTGACGACGTACGTCGGAAGTTCCACTTCTGGCATCGTGCCTCCACCAATCATCGATGTTGCTTCAACAATTTCCATACGAAAAGGTACATCCATTGTACGTAAAGCGTCGACGAAATAACGCGCTTTTTCATATATTGATTCTTTATCCGCTAAAATGGCACGAACTGTCGGAACTTCTTTCGCCCGTTCATTCATATACAGTTTTAACGTCGCCTCTAAACTTGCTAACGTAAACTTATCGACTCGTAAAACCCGCAGCAATTGATGTTTCTTTAGTTTGTCAATGTACACCTTTTTCCCAACAATTATTCCCGCTTGAGGTCCACCGAGCAATTTATCCCCACTAAATGATATTAGATCTATGCCCGCCCGCACTTTTTCTTGCACCGTCGGTTCGCTTCCTATTTGCTTACGTTTAAAATCAAATAACGTACCACTTCCGAGATCTTCATAAATCGGTACGTTTCTTTTTGTCGCTAATTGGCGCAAATCGGTCGTATCAACCTCCTCGGTAAAACCGATGAGCGCGAAGTTACTTTTATGTACTTTTAGAATGAGGGCTGTTTCTTCCGTTAGTGCTTGCTCGTAGTCGGCAAGATGTGTTTTATTCGTCGTACCGATTTCAACTAACGTCGCACCACTTTCCTCCATAATAGAAGAAATGCGAAACGAACCACCTATCTCGACTAGTTCTCCTCGTGAGACGATTACTTCTTTACCTTTTGCAAACGCCTTTAAAACGAAATAAACAGCGGCAGCATTATTATTTACGACGAGTGCCGCTTCCGCTCCCGTTAATGCCGTTATATATCGTTCGACGATGTCGTGACGTGAACCACGCGTACCCGTTTTTATATCGTATTCTAACGTCGAGTAAGCTGTCGCAACGTTATATATTTGTTCCGCTGCACTACGTGCAAGCGGTGCGCGCCCCAAGTTCGTATGTAAGACGACACCTGTTGCATTGATGACGTTCTGTAACGAGTTTATCTTTAAATCCGTCATTTCTTTCTTCAACTGTGTCACAATATAATTTGTAAATTCCATTTCTGAGTTTATTTCATTCGTCCATTCGTTATGTAAGATTAACTTACGAATGGACGCGACGATTTGTTGCAAAAGCTCTGTCAACATCGATTCAGAAATTGTTTCATCCAAAACGTACTTTTTACAACGCGGATCTTGCTTTAGACGATCAATCGCCGGTAA
>DATGRY010000077.1:0-6709 GCA_035303165.1 Pseudogracilibacillus sp. | reverse complement strand
TTTTTCGCGAACATGAGGAAATAAGAAGCAGTCGAACGCTTTTACGCAAAACTGTAGAACAACAACGGCAAAATTTGAAACAAGAATGTGTTGTAACTCGTCCCTGTATAGGGTCGACCATGATATTTGAAACAGGATGGCGGTTTTCCACGATCTTGTTGTGATCGAGAGCGAATTTTGAAACAGGATGGCAGTTTTCCACGATCCTGTTGGGAACATGAACGGAGGTTGTAATAGGATAGCAGTTTTCCACGATCCTGTTGGGAACATGAACGGAGGTTGAAACAGAATGGCAGTTTTTCGCGATCCTGTTGTGATCGAGAGCGGAGTTTGAAACAGTGAAGCGGTTTTCAACGATCTTGTTGGGAACATGAACGGAATTTGAAACAGGATGGCGGTTTTTCGCAAAACTGTATAGGACCGTAGCTAAAAAAACAGTTACAAAAAAATAGATAAAAGTATAAAGGGTTCAAGACGAAATCGGAACTAGTAATGTCTAAAACACAGTCCCTCATAGAGTTGGAAAGCGCTTTTCCGCAAAACTGCAGGGGGATGAGCAACGCAAAAGAAGACTCTACGGCAGTTTTAAGTGAGTAAGCAGAGGACAAAACTGCAAAGAAGAACCCGTCGACTACAGTTTTCAATAATTACGATACAAAGGAGAAGGATCGAATCAAACGAATGGATTCGATCCGACCTTTTTATTTTTATGAAACGACGTATTTTTCCGCATCGATAATTTTAGCCGCAATTTCCCGCTTTTTCGCGATGACATTTTTCGGGTCGTGACGCGTCAGTTTTCGTAAAGCGGAAAGCATAAGACGTAAATTGTCCCCTTCTTCGACCGCAATTAAAATTTCTTTCGCATCATGTTCAATACGGTTGATCGCCTCTTGGACGTACACTTCTGTATAGAGCACTTTTAAGTTTTCTTTCGTAGCATTCGTTTTAGTGATCGCTTTTTCTGTTCGTAAAATAGCCGATTCCATATTGAACACTTCTGCCGTCATATTCGCTAAGTTTGCTAAAATTTCTTGCTCCTCTTCGATCTTTTGCATATATTTTTGTGCGGCGATTCCCGCAGTTAATAAAATGATCTTCTTCGCGTTGCGTGTAAGGTACTTTTCTTGTTCCAGTGGTTCATCACTTACTTCTTCTGGCATCATCATTAATAGTTCTTCTTGCAGTTTTTGTGCTTCTTGTAAAAGCGGAAGTTCGCCTTTCATCGCTTTTTTCAACAGTGTTCCCGGTACGAGTAGACGATTAATTTCATTCGTTCCTTCAAAAATGCGGTTAATCCTTGAATCGCGATACATTCGTTCGACTTCATACTCTTGCATAAAACCGTAGCCACCGTGCAACTGAACCGCCTCATCGACGACGTAATCGAGTAATTCTGTACACATATATTTCGTCATCGAACATTCAATTTGATATTCAGCGATCGCTCGTGCTACTTCGCGTCCGTCGTTTAACTGATCCTCCGACAAGGTGCCGAGGCGCTGTTCGAAGAGTCCAACAGTCCGATATGCGGCACTTTCATTCGCATACGTTTCTGCCGCCATCGTGCCGAGTTTTTCTTGCGTTAACGTAAAACTTGCGATCGTACGATCGAATTGTTTTCGTTCTTTTACGTATTTTGTCGCAAGTTCGATACCGCGTTTCGCCCCTCCGACACCGCCAATCGCGAGCTTATAGCGCCCGACGTTTAAAATGTTAAACGCAATGATGTGTCCGCGACCCTTTTCACCGAGTAAGTTTTCGACCGGAACTTCCGCATCTTCTAAAACGAGCGTACGTGTGGACGAGCCTTTAATTCCCATTTTCTTCTCTTCCGGCCCGACGGAAACGCCTGGATAGTCACGTTCTACAATAAAGGCGGAAAAATGTTCACCATCAATTTTTGCATAGACGACGAACACATCGGCAAAGTCAGAGTTCGTAATCCACTGCTTTTCTCCATTTAACACGTAATGTGTCCCCGCTTCGTTTAAAACTGCAGTCGTTTTTGCACCGAGTGCATCCGAACCTGAACCTGGTTCCGTTAAGGCGTACGCAGCAATATATTCTCCTGTCGCTAACTTCGGTAAATACGTCGCTTTTTGTTCTTCATTTCCGAAAAAGACGATTGGTAGCGTCCCAATTCCGACATGTGCTCCGTGAGTAATCGAAAATCCGCCTGCTAAAGCGAATTTTTCCGTTATAAGTGACGAACTAATCGTATCGAGTTGCAAGCCCCCATACTGTTCTGGAATATCAACACTTAAGAGCCCGAGTTCGCCCGCCTTTTTCAATAACTCAACTGAATATTCAAATTCATGATTTTCTAATTTATCTATTAGTGGCCACACTTCGTTCATAATAAAATCTTCCGTCGTCTGGGCGATCATGTTATGTTCATCAGTAAAATCCTCTGGTGTAACGATGTCTTCCCCTTGTAACTCTTCAATTAAAAATGCGCCACCCTGAATTGTTTTCGTATCCGTCATGTCCCTCATCCTTTCGTTTCTAGTTTTCGTCGCCGGCAAATTATTTCTCCGTGCCGTACGACGTATTTTTATTGCATTCTTTTACGGCAACAGTTCAAAAACACCCGCTGCTCCCATACCGCCACCGATACACATCGTCACAAGCCCAAATTGTCCGTTGCGTCTACGTAACTCATGCATAATCGAAAGCGTCAGCTTCGTTCCAGTCATACCGAGTGGATGCCCAAGAGCAATAGCTCCACCGTTTACGTTCACTTTTTCCTCATCGAGCCCTAGCTCACGAATGACTTGCACCGATTGGGAAGCGAACGCTTCATTTAATTCAATTAAATCGATGTCAGCCAGTTCTAATCCAGCAAGTTTTAACGCTTTCGGCACCGCTGCGATCGGACCGATTCCCATCACATCGGGTGCAACACCTGCGACTGCAAACGAACGGAACTTCATGAGCGGCTTTAACCCCTCCGCTTCTGCTTTTTCTCGATCCATCAATAAAACTGTCGCGGCACCATCACTCATTTGCGAAGAATTTCCGGCAGTGACCGAACCTCCCCGACGAAAAGCTGGCCGCAACGTCGCGAGCACTTCCGCAGTCGTATCCGGGCGCACCCCTTCATCGGTGTCGAAAATCTTCGTCTTTTCTGCAATTTCCCCTTCGCTATTTACGTATCGTTCTATCACTTCTACTGGAACAATTTCATCGTTAAATTTTCCAGCTGCAATTGCTGCTGCCGCTTTTTGATGACTTTTTACTGCGAAAGCGTCTTGCTCCTCCCGCGACACGTCATAACGTCGCGCCACCTCTTCTGCCGTATGCCCCATGGACATATAATATTCCGGCGCTTGCTCAACTAAATTACTATTCGGCTTGATGACGTGCCCTGGAACCGGGACGAGACTCATCGATTCGGCACCTCCAGCGATAATCGTATCACTGTGCCCTAACATGATCCGTTCCGCACCGTAGGCGATACTTTGTAGACCTGACGAACAGTACCTATTAATCGTAATTGCCGGAACGTTTTCATCTAACCCCGCAAGCCCGGCGATATTGTTCGCCATATTCATTCCTTGTTCCGCTTCCGGTATTGCACAACCGATAATGACGTCATCAATCGAACCGTCGTAATTGTCCGCCCGTTTTAACGTTTCTTTTATCGTAAGCGCCGCTAAATCGTCTGGACGCGTATTCGCTAATGTCCCTCTTCTCGCCCTACCGACGGGAGTTCGCGCTCCCGCAACGATGACTGCTTCTTTCACCGAAATTCCTCCTTTTTAAAAAACTGTCATGAATCCATTTATCGTTCCATTGAACTTCTGTTTGACATAACGTACTAGTTATACATAATGAAAACTGTTTTAAACCGCCATTCGTTCATATCATCTTCTATTTCAAAAGACGCGTCAGTTTTGCAAAGTGCTCTTCCGCCTCATTTATAAGAAATTAGTTACGTAGTGGTTTTCCTTTGAGTAACATATGTTGCATCCGTTGCTGTGTTTTCGGTTCACCGAGTAAGCTTAGAAAAGCTTCGCGTTCCAGATCGAGCATCGTCTGCTCATCGATTAGCGTGCCTTCTTTGACGCGACCTCCAGACAAGACGTAAGCAAGTTTTTCAGCGATTTTCATATCGTGATCCGTAGCATAACCGCTTAAGTACATGTTTTTCGCACCGAGCATCATCGCCGCATATCCAGAGTCACCGACGACAGGAATTTTTTCCGGTTGGCGCTGTTTGTAGCCTAGTTGCGCCAAGGCTAGGACGCGCTGTTTCGCATCGTGCAACAAATGGTCTGGATGAGCAGATATACCGTCGAATTGGTCTAAATAACCGAGTTCGCGCGCCTCTTCAGCGGATGTCGATACTTGTGCGGTTGCGACACGTTCAAAGACGGTGTTTGCGACTTGCATGAGATCGAAGTTTACTCCTTTTGGCATGCCGCGAAGCATTTTTAAATAAAGTTCTTTCGTTCCACCCCCGCCTGGGATAAGTCCGACACCAGTTTCTACGAGGCCGATGTAAGCTTCTTGGTGCGCTTGCACGCTCGCTGCTGGTAGCGTCACTTCCGCTCCACCACCGAGTGCCATTTGATGAGGTGCGGTGACGACTGGTTTTTCCGCATATTTGATGCGCTGTGTCATTTGTTGGAATTGACGGACGACGATATCAAGTTCGAAAAAGTTGTCATCTTGTGCTTCCATAAGTAAGAGAGCGATGTTAGCGCCGACACAGAAGTTTTTTCCGTCGTTTCCAATGACGAGTCCTTCGTAATTTTTCTCTACTTCCTCGATTGCTTGGATGACCATTTGCATGACGTCGATGCCGATCGAGTTATTCGGTGATGTAAACTGTAAAAGTGCTACACCATCACCGATATCGATTAAACTAGCGCCCGTATTCTTTTTAATGACACCGTGAGTTTTTTTCAGTCGGTTTATGTGAATTTCTTTTTTATTGAACTCGACTCGTTTATAGGCGCCGTTATCATAGTAGTAGATGTTTTCGCCGTCTTCTTTATAAAAAGATTCATTGCCTGCTTCGAGAAACTGTTCAATCCATTCGGGTACGTTGAAGTTTTCTTCTTGCATGCGCTTTACGGACTGCTTTACACCGATTGCATCCCACATTTCAAATGGTCCAATTTCCCAACCGAATCCCCATTTCATGGCATTATCGATTTGTGTTATATCGTCGGCGATTTCTCCGAGCATTTGTACTGAGTAAAGAAGCGTTTTAGCTGTTATATTCCAGAGAAAATCGCTCGCTTTGTCGCCTTGCTGAGATAGGATCGTTTGCAGTTTTTTCGATAAACCTTTTTGTTGTTTCGCAAGTTCAATCGCTGGTGTGTTTAGTTTCGTCCGCTCTTCGTATTCCATCGTCTCTGGATTTAATTGATAAATGATGCTTCCAGCTTCGCCTTTTCGTTTTTCGTAAAATCCTTTGTTCGTCTTTTGACCGAACCAACCATTTTCATACATTTCTTGCATAAAGGCGGGAACGGTGAATGCTTTCTTTTCTTCGCCGGTTACTTGTTCATAAACGTTATTTACGACGAAAATGAACGTGTCAAGGCCGACGACATCGAGCGTGCGGAATGTCGCGCTCTTTGGGCGCCCGATTAACGTTCCTGTCATTGAATCGACTTCGCCGATCGATAAGTTTCGTGCTAACATTTCTTCTACAGTAATAAGTAAACCGTACGTGCCAATACGGTTGGCGATAAAGTTCGGTGTATCTTTTGCGATGACGACACCTTTACCGAGGACGTCTTCACCGAATTGTTTCATAAACGATACGATCGTTTCGTCTGTGTGTGATGTCGGGATAATTTCTAGCAGTTTTAAATAGCGTGGTGGGTTGAAAAAGTGAGTGCCTAAAAAGTGCTTTTTCATGTCGTCCGAACAGTCTTCGATCATTTTCTCGACAGAAATACCTGATGTGTTCGAGCTGACGATCGTACCTTGTGTGCGTACTTCGTCGATTCGTTTAAAGAGATCTTTTTTCACTTGTAAATTTTCTACGACTGCTTCGATAATCCAGTCGACTTCTGCTAGTTTTGTGAGGTCGTCTTCTAAATTGCCAGTTTCGATTAAGTCCAAACTTTTTTCGGACGTAATGGGAGATGGGTTTTGCTTGCGTAACTGTTGTTTGTTCGTTTCGGCAATTTTGTTCCGAATACGTTTGTCCTCGAGTGTAAGTCCTTTTGCTTTTTCTTCTTCCGTTAATTCTTTCGGAACGATATCAAGCATAACTGTTTTGATGCCGAGGTTTGCCAAATGTGCGGCAATTGCTGCACCCATCACTCCTGAACCGAGTACTGCTGCTTGTTTCACTTTCCGATCCATTCATATATCCTCCTTATAAATGATTAATCATTCATTTTTATAGTTTTTGAGAGTTATCCTCTACACGTTCATGAGAAAACTGTTTACTATTGTCGATTTGACGTGGTATCCTCTACAGCTTCGCTTAAAACTACGATACTGCTTCAAATTTCGAGATCTATTCTATACACGATTGGCTAATTCCGCGGTCGATCCCAACAGAATCGGGGAAAACTGCCATCCTGTTTCAAATCTTGCTCTCGATCACAACAGGATCGGGGAAAACCGCCATCCTGTTTCAAAATCCACTCCCGATCACAACAGGATCGGAAAAAACCGCAATCCTGTTTCAAACTCCACTCCCGATCACAACAGGATCGGGGAAAACTGCAATCCT
>DATGRY010000076.1:0-24359 GCA_035303165.1 Pseudogracilibacillus sp. | reverse complement strand
ATGTTCGTCGTAATGAACGAAGACTTATTTAACAGTATGAGTGAAGCCGACCAACAGACAATTTTAGATTTAACGACACAAAAAATGGTTGATCGCACGGGTGAAATATTCGACGAATACTCAGAGGAAGCTATCGCTAAGTTAGAGGAAGAAGGAATCGAAATGTATGAATTGAGCGATGACGAATTAGCTGAGTGGAGCGAATTTATTAATCCGACGATCGATAACTGGATCGAAGAAGTATCTGGTAAAGGATTACCTGCACAAGAAATATACGATCGTGCTGTAGAGCTGTCTGGTAATTAACAATTAAATATTTAAGCATCTTTAATGAAATAGTGTAAGCGATTTAATCAAGTTGAAATCGTTCTCGCATTATATTGTTCACTTTACCCCTAGTCAAGTGTACTACGTTATATCGTAAGAAGCGTATGCACAGGCTAGGGGGATGTTATGTAAAGAACCTATTTTATCAGTATTCATTTTAATTATTTTTTAACGATATCGACTAATTCGTTTCTAAAAGTTTTAACAGTTCGTTTAGTAATTATTTCTCTCAAATTTCTTTATATAAATTTGCTAAGTATAAAACTTATTACTTCTTGACTTCATATACAAAATCATATATATTGTACTCATTAAAATGGGGATGAGTTTGTTGTAACTAAAAAAGATGATGTTTACTTGCGAAAAGTACGATTAACATGAACATCAAGATTGAACAAAAGGAGTAGACAACTATGAAAGTAACAGCGAAGAAGTTAAAGTTGTTATCGATCATCTTTGTAGCGTTTAGTGTATTTGTACTAGCAGCTTGTGGAGAGAACCCTCACAATGAATCGAATGGTGATGAAGCTGTAATCGCATTAGATTTCTCGCATTTTTAGCCTCCATCTCACTTTATGGATGATGTCGTTACTGAATTTGTCGAGAAAGTAGAAAAAGGAACAGATGGTAGAATAAAAATTACATCGTATTCTGGGACATCATTAGCCGAACCGGTTGAGCATTTTGATGCGGCTGCTACAGGGTCAGTAGATATCGCATTGAGTGTTCACGGTTACACTCCAGGAGAATTTCCGTTATCATCTGTAGTAGAGTTACCTTTCATGTCAAAAACATCGCTGGAAGGTTCCACGAAACTTTGGCAATTGTACAATGAATTCGATGAATTTAAAGTAGAGTATGTAGGAACAGTCCCACTTTAGTTGTACACTGCTGATCCAGGACATTTACATACGGTTTCTAAACCAGTGAATAGTTTACAAGACTTAAAAGGAATGAGAATTCGTTCACCGTCCCCGGAAGCGAGTGAATGGCTTGAATCATTAGGAGCAACGCCTGTTTCGATGTCGATGAACGAAACGTACGAAGCGCTTGAACGTGGTGTCGTAGATGGTACAATTGGTTCATGGGAAGCTGTTGTTGCATGGAGGCTAGATGAAGTAGTTCATTATTCTACAGTTGGCCATTTTTATAATACGACAAAGTACGTTGTCATGAATGAAGACGTTTGGAATCGCTTAAGTGAGGAAGATCAACAAATAATTCGAGACATTCCGGAAGAGATGGTTACTCGTTCCGCAGAAATGTTTGATGAGTGGACACAAATTGGTATTGAATCCGCCGACGAAAAAGGTGTATAAGTATACGAACTAAGCGAAGAAGAATTAAATGAATGGAAAGAATATATTATGCCGACAGTTGAAAGTTGGATTAAAAACGTTGAAGAAAAGGGATAACCAGGGCAAGCGGTGTACGACCGCGCGATTGAATTGTCAGAATAAGGAAAAAATGAGGAGTGATAGCTCTATGTTAAAGGTTTTTACCCGTTTTGAAAAGGTATTCAATAAGATTGAAGATTTTTTACAGTTCCTTTCCAATGTAGCGTTAATTTTTATTATGTTAATCATTTCAATCGATGTGTTGGGACGTAACTTTTTCAATAAACCTCTAAAAGGGACATACGAAATGACAGAGCTAGTCGCTGCCTTACTCGTATTTTTCGCCTTGGCGATCACACATCGCCATGGCGATCATATTACGATGGACTTTCTCGTTGAACGGTTCAACAAGAAAGTGCAGCACTGGCTGAATGGTATTATCGAAGTATGTATCAGTTTTTTATTAATATATATGTCAACACATATTTTTGCAAATGGAGCACGAATGATGGAAAGGAACGCGACAACGACAGATTTAAGCATTCCGACAGGACCGTTTCTTTACATTACTGGTATAGCATTAATTATTTTCGCAATAACAGCATTTATGAAAGCGATTAATCATTTTCGAGGGGCGGTGAGTAAACATGAGTCCTGAAATGATAGGGGTCATAGGAATAGTAGCATTATTAGCATTATTTTTACTCCGTGTTCCGGTTAGTGTGTCATTAATTGTTGTAGGGACGTTTGGTTTAGCGATGATCCGTGGGTGGAACACGGCATTAACACAATTAGGTACGACACCATTCTCGACAGCAGCATCGTACTCTTTAAGCGTTATTCCGCTATTTATTTTAATGGGAATGTTTTTGTCCTATAGCGGATTTGGACACGATCTATATACGGCAGTAGACGCATGGATTGGTCATATTAAAGGTGGACTAGCGATTACAACGATCGGAACGAGTGCTTTATTCTCCGCTATTTCTGGTTCTGTAAACGCTACAACAGCGACAATGGCACGAATTTCATTACCAGAAATGAAAAAATACAATTACGATGACGGTTTATCGACATCGTGTGTTGCCGCCGGTGGTACTCTCGGAATTTTAATTCCGCCAAGTGTAATTCTCGTTTTATACGGAATATTAACGATGGAACCGATTGGACAGTTATTAATTGCTGGACTCGTACCAGGTTTATTACAAATGGCACTGTTTATGTTAATAGTTTATGTTATGGTATGGCGTAACCCGGAGCTTGCACCAGTAACGGAAAAGAAAACATTTCGTACGCGTATTAAGTCAATGAATAGCGTTTGGCCTTTCCTTTTTTTATTTGCTCTTAGTATTGGTGGAATTTATTTTGGTTTTTTTACGCCGACGGAAGCTGGTGGAATAGGAGCATTCGGTGCCTTTTTACTTGCGGTCTTAACTCGTCGATTAAATTGGGCAGACTTTAAAAAGTCGTTAAGTGAAACGACACGTTTAACGGCAATGATTTTCTTTATCATTATCGGTGCTGACATTTTCAGTAAATTTTTAGCACTGAGTCGAATTCCAGCTGCAACGACAAATTTTGTTAGTAACTTAGAGATGCCAGCAGTGATCATTTTAATTGCAATTTTAATCGTTTACTTTATTCTTGGTTTATTTTTAGAAGGAATTGCAATTTTCGTTTTAACGTTACCGGTCGTTTATCCATTAATTACAGACGTACTCGGATATAACGGTATTTGGTTTGGTGTCGTTATGATCTTCGTTATGAATATCGGTCTTTTAACACCACCTCTAGGTTTAAGTGTATATATTATTAGCGGTGTGGCAAAAGACGTACCGATCCAACGTATATTTAGAGCGGTAATGCCAATGTTATTCATGATGATCGTAGCGTTAGCATTAGTCGTTATTTTCCCTGAAATTGTGACATTTTTACCTGATTATATGCGGCAATAAAGGATGAAAAGGATGAACATTCGTTTTGAAAATGTTCATCCTTGCATTTTATAAGACGTAATAAACAATATAATATTACAGTTCAATTACAATTTAAATTATTATTATAAACGGGTTGAAATCATATATCATTTAGTATATTATAATACGTAAGAATAAAAGTATATAATTTTTAAAAGGAGCAGATAAAGATGAGTTATAATTACGATGAGGCAAAGAAGAAACTTCGTGGTTCTATTTGTCCAGTTATTACACCATTTAAAAAGGATGGTTCTATAGACGAAGAAACATTTAAGCAACTAGTCGACTGGCAAATTGAAAGTGGTAGCCACGGAATTTCCGTTACAGGTACGAGCGGGGAACCAAGTTCTCTAACAGTAGAAGAGCGTAAGCGTGTCATGGATCTCGCGATAGAGGCGATAGACGGCCGTGTGTTTTTCGCACCTGGTACAGGTTCTGTTAACCATGACGAAGCAATGGAGTTAACGAAGTACGCTCAAGAAATCGGTGCAGATGCTGCGATGGTTATCGTACCTTACTACAACCGTCCAAACCAAGAAGCACTTTACAACCACTTTAAAACGATTGCAGATGCAGTAGAAATTCCAATTATCATTTATAACATTCCAGGAAGAACAGCGGTAAACATGGAAGTTGAAACAATGAAGCGTTTAGTAGAAGATTGCCCGAACATTATCGGTGCAAAAGAATCGAATAAAGACTTCGAACACGTAAGTCGTGTCTTACTAAATTGTGGCCGAGACTTCTTACTTTTCTCAGGAATCGAATTACTTTGCTACCCGATGTTAGCAATCGGTGGTGCTGGCTTTATTAGTGCAACAGCTAACGTTGATCCAGTACGTGTTGCTGAATTATATAATTTATGGGATCGTGGAGATGTAGCAGGAGCTCAAGATATGCACTATGAGTTAATGCCACTAAACGATGTACTGTTCTACGATACGAACCCAACGGTTACGAAAACTGCACTCGGCATGATGGGCAAAATTGATCCGAACATTCGATTACCGCTTGGACCACCATCAGATGAAATTAAAGCACAAGTGAAAGAAGTATTAGAAGATTTAGACTTAATTTAAGAAAACGAGGTGAACAAAAAAGTATGGCTAAGCACACGAAACAAGACGATATTTTGCTTTACATAAACGGTGAATTCGTTGCAAGTGAAGCAGGTGCAACATTTGAAAACTACAGTCCGTATACAAACGAAGTAATTAACAATGTTGCAGAAGGAAGAAAAGAGGATATAAACAAAGCAGTTGCAGCCGCGCGTGATGCGTTTGATAACGGTCCGTGGAGAACGATGAAGTTAACGGAGCGTTTAGCATACATTTATAAAATAGCTGATTTAATCGATGAAGAAGTAGAACGTATCGCGTACTTAGAATCTTTAGATACTGGATTACCGATTAAACAGACGCGTAATATGGTAAGCAGAGCATCAGAAAACTTCCGTTTCTACGCTCGCATGGTGGAAAGTCGACTCATTGGTGAGGCGTATCAAGTGGATGATAACTTTATTAACTATACGATTAACGTCCCAGCAGGAGTTGCTGGATTAATTACACCGTGGAACGCACCATTTATGTTAGAAACGTGGAAAGTTGCTCCAGCATTAGCAACTGGTAACACGGTTATTTTAAAACCAGCTGAATTTTCCCCACTATCTGCTAACTTACTAGCAGAAGTGATCGATAAAGCGGGATTACCGAAAGGTGTCTTTAACGTCGTTCACGGATACGGCGAAACAGCGGGAGATGCGCTAGTTAAACATGAAGACGTTGAATTAATCTCCTTTACAGGTGAAACGGTAACAGGTTCCACAATTATAAAAAACAGTGCGGATACGTTGAAAGAAGTGTCGATGGAACTTGGTGGAAAATCTCCAATTCTCGTCTTTGACGATGCGGACTTTGACCGTGCACTTGATGCATGTATTTGGCAAATCTTCTCTTTTAACGGAGAAAGATGTACAGCGAACTCTCGTCTTTTAGTACAAGATACGATTAAAGATAAGTTCGTTGAAGCATTAAAAGAACGAGTGAAAAATGTGAAGTTCGGTGACCCTCTAGATGAGACGACAGAAGTAGGACCACTCATTCATAAGGAGCACTACGATAAAGTTGTCGGCTATTTAAAGATTGCCGAAGAAGAAGGCGCAGAAGTGATTACGCGCGAAATTCCTGAAGAGTATAAGAAAGGAAATTTCGTTGCACCGACGATCATTTTAAATGCAACGAACGATATGCGAGTCGCTCAAGAAGAAATATTCGGTCCAGTTTTAACGGTAATCGAATTTAAAGATGAAGAAGAAGCAGTTCGTTTAGCTAACGACGTCGATTACGGATTAGCTGCGTACGTATGGACGAACGATATTAAACGTGGTCACCGCGTTGCACAGCAGCTTGAAGCTGGTATGATGTGGGTAAACGCACAAAACGTTCGTGATTTACGTACACCATTCGGTGGTATGAAAGCATCTGGAATTGGCCGTGAAGGTGGACATTACGGATTTGACTTTTATACAGAAAAGAAAATTATTCACGTTTCTATTGGGGATCATCCAATCCCTCAATTTGGTAAACGATAAATGGAAAAAGTCATCCTTTCGGTAATTGCGGGAGGATGACTTATCTTTATGAATAAGATTACATATAAAAGAATGTGAAAAAGTGGAAGGACATTATATGTCTTTCCACTAAATTCAATGTTAATCGTGTAAATTACCGATCGATAAATACTTCGTTTCTAAATAAGGTTCGATCCCTTCGATACCACCTTCACGTCCGAGACCACTTTCTTTCATTCCACCGAACGGAATATGTGCAGCCGACGGCGCCCCGTCATTCCAACCGATAATACCGTAATCTAAATGTTCAAACAAGTAGTTTCCTGTTCGATAGTCGTCTGTGAAGAAATAAGCTGCAAGTCCGTATGGTGTATCGTTGGCAATATGAATGGCTTCATCTAAATCTGAAAACGTAGTAATGGGAGCTACAGGACCAAATGTTTCTTCGAACATAATTTCCATATCTTCTGTCACATCTGCTAAAATAGTAGGATGTACGAAGAAGCATTGGTTTGCCTCATCTACGGTATATTCAGCACCGGCGAGCACTTTTGCACCTTTACTTACAGCATCATCGATTTGGTGGACGATTTTGTCGAAACTATCTTTATTAATGACCGGACCGATATCTGTGTTTTCGTCTAAACCGTTTCCGACGATCAGTTTTTTCGCATGTGCTGCAAGTTTTTCAGCAAATTCATCCGCAATCGATTCGTGAACGATTACCCGGTTAGCACAGACACATGTTTGACCAGCGTTACGGAACTTCGTTGTAATCGTTTGCTCGACAGCCATATCAATATCGGCATCTTTAGCAACGATTACAGGGGCATGTCCACCTAATTCCATCGTGACACTTTTTACTGTATCAGCACTCGATTTAATAAGCGCTTTTCCGACCGGTGTCGAACCAGTAAACGTAATTTTTTTCACTAATTCGCTTTTTGTAAACAGATCACCAACAACACGGCCGCGTCCGTTTACGTATTGTACGACATCCTTTGGAATTCCTGCTTCATGTGCAAGCTCTGTTAAACGCATCGTCGTAAGTGGCGTTTCTTCTGCAGCTTTCACGACGAACGTACATCCTGCAGCTAATGCGGGAGCCGCCTTACGTGTCATCATCGCTGCTGGAAAGTTCCATGGTGTAATCGCTGCGACTAAACCGATCGGCTGTGTTGTAACGAGCAATCGTTTATTGCTAGCATGCGTTGGTACTGTTCGACCATAGAGCCGTTTCGCTTCTTCAGCGTACCAATCGATGTAGCTCGTTGCATAATCGACTTCCCCGATTGATTCAGCAAGGGGCTTACCATTTTCTTTCGTCATTAACGTTGCAATTTCACGTTTGTTCGCTTGGATTAATTCCGACCATTTACGTAACAACGCCGAACGTTCATGTGCAGTCGTTTTTTTCCATGTTTGAAATGCCTTTGCACCGTTTTCTAATGCTTGATTAATTTCTTCTGGTGTATGACGTCTTACTGTTTCAATGACTTCACCAGTTGCAGGGTTTTTTACGTTAAATGTTTCTGTCATCTATATACGCCTCACTTTTATAAATATAGTTATAATTAGTATGCATGAATGTACGGAAAAAATAAAGTACCAGACGTGCGATACGAATAGGACCAGATAGGGGGGAATGTAGTGGAAATTTCTATCGACTTAACTCGTAATGATAAATATATATACGAGCAAATTTATGACTATATAAAAACGAATATCGAACAGAAGCATTATGTTGCTCATGAAAAACTGCCGTCAAAACGGAGTTTAGCATATGAGTTGGACATTAGTGTAAATTCGGTTACGACTGCCTACGAACAACTACTTGCGGAAGGATATATTTATACGATTGAACGAAAAGGATACTTCGTCGAAGAAATTGTTGAATTGAAACGATTTGAGAAAAAGCGACAAGCACTACCAGATGATTTACGTGAAAAAAAAGTCGATCGTACCGAATGGTTGTCTTTTTCGCATATCGATGTTTCTAGTGAACGTTTCCCGTTTCACCAATGGCTCAATTGTTATGAAAAAGTGATCGAACAACATCGTGAGCAATTAGGTTATTTACCACCGTTTCAAGGCCCGTACGAAGTACGGGAATCGATCGCAAAACTTATTGCGCAAACGCGAGGTATTTCGTGTGCTCCAGAACAGATCGTCATCGGTGCCGGCACACAAAACTTGGTGCAACGGCTACTACAATTACGACCATTACAGACAGAAATAGCAATGGAAAATCCAGGATATCAACGATTTTATTCATTAATGAGACGATTAGATTGCAGCGTATCTCCAATCGCTCTAGACGATAAAGGGTTACGTGTGGAACAATTGGAAAAAACGCCTGCTCAAGTCGTATTTGTGACACCATCACACCAATTTCCGACAGGTATGATTATGCCGATTTCACGAAGAAATGAGTTGTTAAATTGGGCTGCGGAAAGTAATGCTCGCTATATCGTAGAAGATGATTACGATAGTGAATATAAATATAAAACGGATTATATACCAGCGTTACAAAGTTTAGATGAACGGCAACAAGTCATTTACATCGGTACATTTTCGAAATCGCTTTTACCGAGTGTTCGAATTAGTTATATGGTTTTACCGTTCAATTTATTACGATTATATAAAGAACAGTATTGTGATCATATGTTGGAAGTAAATGTTCAAAGTTTGTACACGCTTCATTATTTTATCGAAGACGGTCATTATCAACGTTATATTCGGCAAATGAATGAATATTACGCGGAAAAACGTCAAAGGTTAATCGATTTACTTCAAACGTATTGTAAAGATAACATAGATATAAAAAATTATGATGCGGGACTTCATTTTCTCGCATATTTTAAGACGGATAAAACGTATGAAGAAATTAAACATTTAGCAAATCGTGCCAAACTTGAATTGTATACGTTAGATCGCTTTTTTATTAGTGATGCGACCGATAAAGATGGGCGCATAGGCGTCGTGTTAGGGTTTGCGAATTTGAAAAAAACAAATATGAAAGAGGCTGTTCAGACGTTAATGAGCGTCGTTTTTTGATAGTGGGCTGAATAACGAACATAACTTTAGGAGTAGGAAATAGAGACTATAGTATGACTTTTTATGTACATAAAATAGGTATAAATAAATGAATGTAACACAACTTTCATACATTAGAACTGCAAAAAAGGTAAAAAATGTGATAATATAAAGTGTGGTATATAACAATGACAACGAAAGAGTTGCGGTGATAGGAAAATGATCGGTCGCTTTAAAATTAGATTGTTCATCATGTTACTTTTGTTTGCAATGATAGTCTCAACTGTCGTTATGGCTATCGATTATTTTCGTGTACAGCAACAGACGCGAGCGGAAAATGAAAGTAAGTTAGACATTATTTCAAGTTCGATTACACATGCGATCGAATCGACGGAGAAAGCGTACAGTTTTTTAGATGAAGAAATTTCTAACAACATGATTGCAGCAATGGATTATTTGCAACAAAAGTACGAAGAAGATAAAAATTTCGAACAATGGAATTTTTCGAAATTGGCGGAACGTTTTGAGATGGATATTTACGTTTTAGATGAAAACAATACGATTATACATAGTAATAGCGAAAATGAAATCGGTATCGACTTTAATGCATGTTGCGGCTTGTTCGCAAGTATCCTCGATGAACGACGTAAGCAAGGCGAAATGTTTATCGACGGTATCGATTTGGACCAACAAAGTGGCGAACCGAAAAAGTTTAGTTACATGGCAACCGAAGATAAAAAGTATATGTTTGAGCTCGGGTATTCACTCGTTCACGAGACGATTTTCCGTGATTATAATTTTTTAACAGTCATTGATGATCTACAAACTCATATGAGCGTCGTGGAGCGAATACGCATATTAAATTTGGGTGGGTTGCCGTTTGGAACAGATCGATCGGAACCGCTTACGAAAGATCAACGTAAAGCGTTTGAACAAGCACGGATGGGAAATGAAATGGTTGAAGTGGAAAGTAAGTTAAAAGGTAAAGACGTTATCTATCGTTACATTCCATATCAATCGAAAGTGGATGAAGGAAGTACGAAAATAAAAGTAGTCGAGGTCGTATACAATACGGAACAACTTACGAATTTACTTCACAAAACGTTACATACGTATTTGTTACAATCGCTTATTGTGCTTATTGCGACGATTATCGCTTCATTCATTATCGCTAGTTTATTTTCAAGGCCATTATATCTTGCTTATCATGACAGCTTAACCGATTTAAACAACCGCGCAGTGTTTTCCGAGAAAGTAAATCGAATGTTGAGGGAAAAAGGAAAACGTCCTGCTTTAATTATGATGGATTTAGATAACTTTAAATTAGTGAATGACTATTTTGGACATAGTAAAGGGGATTATTTACTACGTCGTGTCGGACAAACAATCGAACAATCAATTGGTAAAAATGAAAATGCGTTTCGTTTAGGCGGAGATGAGTTTGCGGTGTTGTTAGAAAGTGCAACGGAAGATAAGGCCGTCGATATAGTAAAATCTATTTTCAGTTCAGTAGAGAAAGTTATTGAAGCGGAAAAAGATATTTGCAAGCTATCGGTAACGTTAAGTGCCGGGATCGCTTTCTCTGAAGAATATGACACCGAACTTTCATTGTATAAAAAAGCGGATATTGCACTATACAAAGCGAAAGAAAAAGGGAAAAACCAATATCAAATATATTCAAAAGGTGAAGAACTGCCAAAAATACCGTTTGTAAATTAGCCTCCGATATAAGTATATGTTTTTTTATGATGACGTATACTATTTTCGAATATGAATAGCGATTACAGGAGGCACTGTATGAAAGGCGATAAAACCTACGGAACGGATTATAAATATATTCCGGCGACATCTATTTTAAGTGGTTCTGGGATTGAAGTTTTACCGGATCTGTACCAATTTACCGTGCAAATTGTAAATATTCATCTCGTAGGTAACCCTGAAAAAAACGAGCCATTCGTTTTGATTGATGCAGGTATGCCAAAGTCGGCAAATATGATCATTTCTGCCGTAGAGGAACGGTTTGGTGAAGGAAGTCGCCCGGAAGCGATTATTTTAACACATGGTCATTTCGATCACGTCGGGGCTTTAATCGAGCTCATCGATAAATGGGATATACGTGTATATGCTCATTCACTTGAGATACCGTATTTAACTGGAAAGAAAAAGTACCCCGAACCGGATTGGTCCGTTGAAGGTGGGCTCGTAGCAAAAATGTCACCTATGTTCCCAAATGAACCGATACAAGTTAGCGGATCTATCGAAACATTACCCGAAGATGGGACAGTTCCTTTTTTGGATGAGTTCAAATGGATTCATACACCGGGGCACTCTCCGGGGCAAGTCGCTTTATATAGAGAACGTGATAAAACGTTAATAGCGGCTGATACATTTGTAACGGTGAAACAGGAATATTTATATAAGGTGATGACGCAAGAACAAGAAATTAGTGGTCCGCCTCGATATTTAACGACGGATTGGGAAGCTGCTAAACAGTCTGTTGAAAAACTCGCAGAACTTAAGCCGGAAGTCGCTGTAACGGGTCATGGGCTACCGATGAAAGGCGAGGAATTACGTACAAATTTAGAAAAACTTGTCTTACACTTTGATGATATAGCTAAACCGAAATATGGCAAGTATGTGCAATAACGTTAAACCACCAGTTAACTAACTGTGGCTTAAAAGTTAGTTTTACGCTAACCTTTAAGGTACAGCATCGACACTGGTGGTTTTACTGTTTTACTTTTTTCTTTACATCATTGCAGCTAAAGGACTATTTTCGTCGATCACGTTAGATAAGCTATACAGCGAAATAGGAAACATCGGAAATCCATAATAATACGGTGCTAATTCGTATAATTGGAGGAAAATTACGAGACACATATCAGCGATGTAAAACGATGCGTTTTCGTCCATGTTAGAAAACGGTTCAATGACTGGAATATCGCGTACTTCAATTTGTCGTTTTATTTCCTCGGATAAAATAGTCACGTAGTCGCTATTATGCTTAAATAAATCGGATAATACATACATTTTCCCTGTTTCCGTTTGAAATGTTCGTGCATTCATATATGTCATTCCGTGAGCTGCAAAAGGTTCTATCGCATAGTTGGAAAAAGTAACGCTTAATACGTTTCTTTCGTTCGTTTTTAATTCGAACGTTCCGATCATTTCGGCGAAAGAATCTTCTGTAGCATTTTCTACTTGTCGTGCAATTAATTCATTCGTAGCTTCTATCATTTGTCGGTTCATCCGCCGTTTTGCGTGTACATGTTTGCCATCGTCTAAAATGCGGGGAACGTAAATCGTCTGTTTCCCTTTCGGAAACACGTCTGTTTGAACTAATAGTGGAGGAGAAAAATCGATCATCGTCTTCACCTTTCTTTCGTAGTCGCTTTTAATATATGTTAGAGTTCGTCAATGTGTCCCGTTTACAAAGCGGTTTCAATTATTTTGCTGAGAAAAAATGATATACTAAATGCGAAGAGGACATTCTGCAACATGGCGATATGTTGAAGTTTTTAAAAGAAATAAAGTATGTTGATAGAAAGGAGCTAGTACGATGTATGAGGATCGACGTAAAAAACTGTTGCAAACGATACGAGAAGAGACAAATGTCGATACGATCGCAATCAAGTCCCCGTTAAACATTTATTATTATACGAATGTAGCGTTACAACCGCACGAGCGTTTTTACATGCTTTTTATCGACGTGTCGACGGCAAAAACGACGCTCTTTGTTCCTGCATTGGATGAGACGGAAGCGAAGCAACATGCCGACGTAGATGAAGTTGTCCCGATTGCGGATACGGACGATCCGTATGAAATAGTTCGTAACAAAACTGGAAACGAAATCGAACGTTTTGCTGTCGAAAAAAATGTCCTGACGTTAGAAGAAGTCGAGGCATTTCAAAATATTTACGGAAACGTTCAATGGGTTGACGCAAACGTGTACATGATGGCACAACGTCAGGTGAAAACTGCCGCCGAAATCGAACGTGTAAAACAAGCTATTCATGTGACAGAACAGGGAATCGAAAAAACGATCGTTCAAGTTCGTGTAGGTATGACAGAATTGGACGTAAAACGCATGCTAGAACGAGAGCTATTTGCGCTCGGTGCGGAAAAAATGGCATTTGATACGATCGTATTAACGGGAGCACGCTCTGCTTTACCGCACGGTGTATCTGGGAATACGCCGATTGAAGAAGGGGACTTTTTACTAATCGATGTTGGCATTACGATCAATCACTATCATTCCGATATGACACGAACGTTTGTCGTCGGAGAAGTGAACGAAAAACAGCAGATGATTTACGAGACCGTTAAAGAAGCGAATGAACGTGCGATTGAGGCAGTTCAAGTAGGTGAACGACTGCAAACAATTGATTTAGCAGCTCGCAAACATATAGAAGCACGAGGCTTTGGTACATATTTTACACACCGTGTCGGTCATGGACTCGGAATCGACGTGCATGAGTTACCATCCTTACACGCTCAAAATGAAGAGAGGATCGAACGAGGATTACTTTTTACGATCGAGCCGGGCATTTACGTACCTGATGTTGGAGGTGTGCGGATCGAGGATGTCGTGTACGTGAATGATAACGGAAATGTGGAAGTTTTAACGAGTTATCCGAAAGAACTTACGATCATTAACGGAACAGGAAATTGATTTTACACAATAGTGCAGAGGATCAACCTCGAAATATGAAACACGAAAGTTGTTTTGTGCGATCGTGTATAGGGTCGAGTGCGAAGTTTGAAACAGTAAAGCGATTTTGCGCGATCGTGTATAGGATCAAGTGCGAAGTTTGAAACAGTAAAGCGATTTTGCGCGATCGTGTAGAGGGTCAACTACGAAATATGAAACACTAAAATGATTTTACGCGTTAGCGTAGAGGAAAATCGCATAATAGGAAACAATCGGGTGAATTTATACAAAACTGCAAAGTTAATGGTAACGGATTAACAAATCATTCGTCATGCAGTTTCCTACGCTACAAAGTTATGATAAAAAATACGACAATAACGGTGACCTCTAGCTGACACGATGGCTCATATAAAGAATTAGGTGTCAATTTTCTAAACGAGAACTATGTGCTTCAAGGGAATGAGGTCCCCCTTTATCCGATTAAACATAAACAGATATAATTATTTAAAGCTAGAAGAAACTAATTATTAGTAATATACGAAGGAGGAATATGATGATTACGATCGATGATTTTTTTAAAGTAGATATGCGAATAGGAACGATTGTGAAAGCGGAAGTTTTTGAAGAGGCACGTAAACCGGCGTACAAATTGGAAATTGATTTTGGTGAAGAAATTGGCATAAAACAGTCCTCGGCGCAAATTACGAAACGATACGTACCAGAACAAATAATCGGCAGACAAGTTGTCGGTGTCGTGAATTTACCACCGATGGTTATTGCGCGCTATAAATCAGAAGTTCTCGTCTTAGGTGGTATTCCTGGAGAGGACGATGTCGTTTTATTACGTCCAGATGAAGAGGTGCCGAACGGGACGAAAATATCTTAATAAATATAACAACTCTTTTATGAATGAATCGCTTTGTTCGTAAAAGAGTTTTTCTTTTTGACTAAACATTGAATGAAATGGGCAAATGTTTATAACAATTTTGTGAAAGTAAGCTACATACATTACACTTTGCGGAAAGTCGTTTATACTTAGAGGTGGATGTATAGAATGGTGGGGAAAAGATGGTTCTCACGACAGCGTTAGTGACGATCGGTAAGTTGATCGTTAGTTATGCGTTCGGTTGCTTGTTTTATTATGTAACAGCAACGGAGGAGCGAAACATAAAGAAAAAGTTATTAGATGAGTTGTTGGCGTTAACGATTAATTTCGTTATATTTATATGGATTGGAAAAATTCTCAGCCAAGGATTACGTATTTTTCGTGATCCGTTAGCAGCATTAGCATATCCAAGTAATGCAGCTTCGATTTATATCGCGACAAGTTTGTTCATCGTTCATTTGCTCTATCGTCATTTTCGTAAAGGAAAGCGTGATGAGGAAATTATTCGTGTAGCCACACCTGTCGTATTGGCTACCGTGTTTATATACGAAAGTGTAGAGACGATATTTCATTCCGGTAAACAATCGTTAATGATCGTCGTGTTTCTAATGGTATTGTTATTCATCCATTTGTTTAAGCCCGATCATTTCTGTAATCTTGAGATGGCTGTTTATTTGTTGCTTATCTTTTTACTCGGGTGTATCGTGTTCGCTGTAACGATAGGGGCTGCTTACGTCTCGATATTTTATTATCGCTTGCACTTATTATATTTCATTAGTCTGTTCATTCTTATATTCAGTACTTTTATGTTCATGAAGAGGAGGCAAAATTAATAATGGGCGCAATTGAAGCAGATACGTTTTTACTATTCGGTATGGTGTTAGCATTAGGTGCCGGAGCGTTATCGTTTTTATCTCCTTGCGTATTACCGATTTTCCCGGCATATTTATCATATATAACGGGAATCAGTGTAAAGGAATTACAAGAGGAACAGACGGCCAAAATTCGTCGTTCACTATTAAGTCATTCGATCTTTTTCTTATTAGGTGTATCACTCGTTTTTATTAGTTTAGGAATCGGTGCATCGTTTTTAGGGAAGTGGATTCAAGTCATATTGACTGGAAATACGGGTTTACTCGTGCAACGAATCGCGGGAGTATTCATTATCCTTATGGGATTATTCGTTGCTGGTTGGTTAAATATACCGTTTTTAATGCAAGAAAAGCGGATGCAATATCGTAAAGCTAATATTAGTTATGTTGGGACATTTTTTGTTGGAACAGGCTTTGCGGCGGGATGGACACCGTGTATCGGGCCTATTTTCGGTTCAATTTTATTATTAGCTGCGAGCAATCCAGGTCAAGGCATTTTTTATACGGTCATGTATGTGATCGGCTTTGTTATTCCATTTTTATTGTTGACGTTTTTCCTCGGTTCGACGAAGTGGATTGCACAAAAGTCGAATATTATCATGAAAACTGGTGGTATTATTATGATTGCGATGGGGCTTATCTTATTTACGGGACAATTACCACGCATTAGTCAGTTTTTATTAGATTTAGTAAAAGATACGTGGATGTCGAAATTAGGCTAACGTGTATAGGATCGATATATTATTGATGGTGAAGTGAATAAAATTACCGTGTATGATGAAGGAGGGTATGGATGAAAAGGTGGATTATTGCAGTTATAATCGTCGGCTTAGTCGGTTGGGCTGTATACGATTTCGTCCTCAGCGGAGGGAGCACAAAAGTAGGACTTAAAAAAGGAAATATTGCTCCTGATTTTGAATTAGAATTGATGGACGGGGAAGTTGTAAAACTGTCTGATTATAAAGGGGAAAAAGTGTTATTAAACTTCTGGGCGACATGGTGTCCACCGTGCCGTGCGGAAATGCCAGATATGCAAAAGTTTCATGAAGAAAGTGAAGATGGTGTCATTTTAGCAGTAAACTTCGGTGAAACGAAACATCAAATGGAGCAGGTAGAGGAGTTTTTAGATGAATTTGATGTGACGTTTGACGTGTTAAAAGATGAAGAAAATGACGTTTCGTCTATTTATGAAGTAGCTGCATTACCGACATCTTATTTTATCGACGAAGAAGGACGAATTCACGATGTCGTAAAAGGTGGAATTAATTACGACTCAATTGTAAAACAGTTTGATTCAATGAATTAATATATCGTTCAAGCTATCTACCCATAGCGAGTGGATAGCTTTTTTGTTTGTCCAACATGGATAAACTTTAACAGATGAAAGTACCTAGTGTGATCTAGTGGTGGTGAGCACACAGTTATCGGCAAGGTTACATTATTCTCCATTAAGTGCTTTGATTCACAATTAAGAATATGTCTTACTTGCGGTGTACTACTTTAGCTCTTTCCGCTAGAAACTTAGTACATTGCAAAAATATGATGTTGACCAATTGTTGCCTAAATGCAGCTAAAATGAATTGAAAATGGGTGAATTAGATGATCATACAGTTTTTCAAGAATTCATTACTCTTGCCATTTTAACGCATTTACGCTAAAGTAAACATACAATAGAATATGGAAATAGTTCTTCGGGGCAGGGTGTAATTCCCGACCGACGGTAATTAAGACGTTGATCTTAAAAGCCCGTGACCTGTGCTAGTTTGCTAGCATGGCTGATCTGGTGAAACTCCAGAGCCGACAGTGAAAGTCTGGATGGGAGAAGAATGATAAAACGAGTAAACATGTTCGTACAAGTGTCGAAGCATGTAAGTTTTCCTATGGGTGAAGAAGCGTGAATAAGTTTCGCTATGCACAAATACGGAAACTTTATGCTTTAGACGGTTGTACATACAATTTTTTACCATCCGTTTTTTCTGCGTTTTTCCGTAACGGATGTTTGTCGTTTTTTGTTTACTCCTTTCAATGATGTAAATATACAACACCTCTGAAGAACGAATTCAGAGGTGTTTTTTCATGTGTAAAAAGGGGGAGAGAACGATGTTAGAGGAAAAATATATGCGTTTTGCGATTCAGTTAGCGAAACAAACAATGCAACAAACGTCCCCGAATCCACCTGTTGGTGCAGTAATTGTAAAAGATGGCCACATCGTTGGTTTCGGTGCCCATTTAATGCGTGGGGATGCGCACGCAGAAGTTCACGCGATTGAAATGGCCGGAAAGAAAACACAAGGTGCGACGTTATATGTGACGCTTGAGCCATGTTGTCATTACGGAAAAACTCCACCTTGCACAGAATTAATTATGAAGAGCGAAATAAAGCGTGTCGTGATCGCATGTCAAGATATCCATCATGTCGTAGCTGGAAAAGGAGTTGCTCAGCTGCAAGAAGCAAACATTGATGTGTCCGTCGGTTTGTTACAAGAAGAAGCAAAACCGTTATATGAGCAGTTCTTTCATTATGTGTCAGAAAAACGACCGTTTGTCTCAGTTAAAGCGGCGATGAGTTTAGATGGTAAAACTGCAACAGAAACGCTAGAAAGTAAATGGATTACGAATGAAGTAGCACGGACTGACGCACAACAATACCGCCATATGTACGACGCTATTTTAGTCGGTGTGAACACGGTCATTGCTGATAACCCGCGCTTAACGACACGGTTACGTGGTGGAAAAAATCCGATTCGAGTCATTTTAGATTCAACGTTACGTACTCCGTTAGACGCAAACGTGATTCAAGACAAAGCGACGGAAACGTGGATTTTTACAGGGAAAGCAACGTCAGACGCACAGATCGAACAATATACGAAACATTCGCCCGTCCG
Organism: Pseudogracilibacillus sp.; assembly: GCA_035303165.1. GTDB lineage: Bacteria > Bacillota > Bacilli > Bacillales > Amphibacillaceae > Pseudogracilibacillus. Next base: position 5,820 of record DATGRY010000076.1, on the reverse strand, counting down.
TATATTTAAAATGAATACGAATGATGTGAAAGTGAAAGACGTGTTAACAACGTTGTACGAACAAGAAGTGATGTCAGTTTACGTTGAAGGTGGCGCGACGGTAAACAGTTCCTTTTTACAAGCAAAGTTAATCGACCAATTAATTATGTATGTAGCGCCGATCTTAATCGGTGGAAAACGTGCGCCAGGTATTTTCAACGGTCCCGGTATCGAACGATTGACGGATGCATTACATTTATCGATCGACGAAATAACGACGATCGATGGGCAAATAAAAATTGTAGCGAAAAGGAAGTGATCGACTTGTTTACAGGAATCGTCGAGGAAGTAGGGACGATAAAAGCGATGAGCTATACGTCAGAACACGCGATAGAAGTAACAATTGAAGCAGAGAAAGTGTTAACGGACGTAAGCATCGGTGACAGCATTGCTGTAAATGGTATTTGCTTAACAGTAACTTCATTTACGGAACGTACGTTTCAAGTGGACGTTATGCCCGAGACTGTAAAGGTGACATCGCTTAACGAAGTTAAAGAAGGGAGTATCGTTAATTTAGAAAGATCACTATTGCCGACAGACAGATTTGGTGGTCATTTCGTCACCGGACATGTCGATGGCATCGGTGAAATTGTGAAAAAGGAACGTGATGAAAACGCAGTTTATTTTTATCTTCACGTTCCGAAAACATTGATGCGTTATTTTATTTTAAAAGGTTCGATCGCTGTTGATGGAATAAGTTTAACGATTTTCGGTGTCGATGAAACGAATAATATCGTGAACATTTCAATTATTCCGCATACGATGGACGTAACGAATTTAGGGAAAAAAACTGTCGGTGATATCGTCAATATCGAATGTGATATGTTGGCGAAACATGTACATCATTATTTAGCGCACGTTACGGAAAATCGTTTTTAACATAGAGGGGGATGAAAAAAGATGTTTCACTCAATTGAAGACGCAGTTGCAGATTTACGGGCAGGAAAAGTAGTGATCGTCGTCGATGACGAAGATCGAGAAAATGAAGGCGATTTTGTCGCTTTATCGGAAACGATCACGCCAGAGACAGTTAATTTTATGATTACGCACGGTAAAGGATTAGTTTGTGTTACTGTGACAGAGCAATTGGCACATTCACTTCACTTACCGCTCATGACGAATGAAAGTACAGATCCGTATGAAACAGCATTTACGATATCGATCGATCATCGAGAAACGACGACAGGGATTAGTGCGTACGAACGAGCATTAACGATTAAGGCGCTCACCGATGAGGCGACGACAAAAGATGACTTTAAACGTCCAGGGCACGTTTTTCCACTCATCGCAAAAAATGGTGGTGTCATCGAACGACCAGGCCATACGGAGGCTGCTGTCGATTTAGCAAAACTGAGCGGTGCATTCCCATCAGGTGTTATTTGTGAAATTATCAATGAGGACGGTACGATGGCACGTGTACCGGAATTGTTACTAATTGCCGAGCAATTTCATTTAAAAATAATTACGATTGCTGATTTAATAAAATATCGAAAAAAACATGAACAGCTCATAAGACGTGAAGTGAAAACGAACGTTCAAACGGCGTACGGCACGTTCCAAATGGTCGGCTATTCAAACGTCATCGACGATAAAGAGCATCTTGCGCTCGTTAAAGGCGAACTACAATCAGAATCGGTATTGGCGCGAATCCATTCTGAATGTTTAACAGGCGATGTGTTTCACTCGTACCGTTGCGACTGTGGACCACAGTTAGATGAAGCATTAAAACGAATTGCCGAGCGAGGCTCTGGTGTACTTATTTACATGCGTCAAGAAGGACGTGGAATCGGACTGTTAAACAAACTGCGTGCGTATGAATTGCAAGAAGAAGGCTTAGATACAGTTGAAGCGAATGAAGCGCTAGGTTTTGCTGCTGATTTACGCGAATATGAAATTAGTGCGCACATATTAAAAGACTTAGGAGTTCACTCCGTTGAACTAATGACGAACAATCCGAAAAAAGTGCTCGGACTGGAGGAAAATGGAATCGTCGTCGAACGTCGCATTCCTCTTGAACGTGGGATTCGGAAAGAAAATGAACGGTATATAAAAACGAAACGAGAAAAATTAAACCACCTCTTTACAGTAGAAAAATAGAAAGGATGATTCATATGGTACAAGTAATCGAAGGTTCTTACGACGGAAACAATTTAAAAATTGGCATCGTCGTTGGACGATTTAACGACCTTATTTGTAAAAACTTATTAGACGGTGCAATCGGTGCATTAACACGGCAAGGTGTTCAAGCAGATCACATCGATGTCGTTTGGGTTCCCGGTGCATTTGAAATTCCACTCGTTGCCAAAAAAATGGCACAAAAAGAATACGATGCAATCATTACGTTAGGGGTCGTTATTCGCGGAGCTACGCCACATTTCGATTACGTATGTGGGGAGGCTGCTAGCGGAATTGCTGCGGCGAGTTACGATACGGAAAAGCCAGTTATTTTTGGCGTTTTAACGACGGACACGATCGAACAGGCGACAGAACGTGCAGGCACGACTGCAGGAAATAAAGGAGCAGATGCAGCGTTTTCCGCCATTGAAATGGCAAATGTCCTGAAGCAGTTATAAGGCGTAAGAAGCTAAAATAAAAGAAGCAGTCTTTCACTTATCATTTATTCACGAGAAAACATCGTTTCTTTGCAGAGCACTACTCATTTACGATACGATAGAGGAGGAAAGTGTCTCAAGACGTGACGGAAAAAGTTTGCTAGGGGTGTATTCATAGTGCAAATCGATGTGAAGTTTTATTTATATCAAATTGCTTTTGTGCTCGTGATTTGGATCGGAATGACGTTTTTCCGCTCTGAAATATTTGGTGTCGGAACATTCATCTATTATGCGGTTACTTCTTGGCTTCTATTTTTAATTGTGTTAGGGGTGAAACAGTTTTTCCGTGATCGCCGTGAAAAGGAAGAAACGAATGAAAAGTAATCGGCGTCGTAAAAATGGTACATGTTGCGATATGGATAGAAAGGGATTGAATTGACAATACGTTGATTCAATCCTTTTTGTTTAGGAACGTCATCGTTTATCATTTTCCTCTCTAGGGTAGGGAAAGGGTCTATATGTTTGATCGCTTCTTGCAGTAAGATATTTCGTCTAGAGGAAAACATTCACTTTCTCATTATATCGCTACAAACATTCACCTAACTCTATGTAGCTTTTCGTCATAAATACTCATTGAAAACGAAAAAAATGTACGTTATACTTTAATTAATAATGAAATGTTATTTCAATAAATGAAATGTAAACATTTCTTGTTCACTCCATGACGTGGAAAACTTTCCCGACAATGTTGATAGCGGTTACAAAAGAGGGTAATGTAAAAAGTTCTTTGAAAACAACAGAAAAATAAAGTTTTAAACTTTTGGTGGCAAAAAACCGACCGCCACCGCTCTTGACAAACATGGCAATAGTTTATGTGTGAGGTGTCAAGGGCGAAGGGGACAAAAAGAAGGCATGCTAAATAACCCTTGATTTTTCATATATTAAACCGTTGCCTAGTTCAGTTTGTCAAGAGTTCGCTTGCGCCGATGGCTCATTTGTCGGGCTCAGCTAAACAAAAAGTTAGGCGGATTGCTGCTCAGCTAAGAAAGCTAGGCGGATTGTTGCTCTTCAGCCAAGAAGTCTTGGGATAATTCGATTAGCTTTGTCCATCTTGCTGGCATATGAGGTTGTTTTTTTAGTTCAGGAATGACTACTGGTACCTGGTTTTCAAGTGACGCATGTGGTCGTAAGAAGTTGAAATAGGCTACAAAAAATGTCACATAAGAAATGGAAGCAGTTTGAGACCGAAAGCTAGTAGTCGCTCTGTAGTTACCATTAAATGTGCGATTGAGTCTTTCGATAATTTGTTTGAGAGGACGATATTCCTCTGATACTGGATCGTCGTTAGTAAGACCAATCACCTTATACACATCAAAATCGATGTCACGCTGTGCGAAATAGTGTTGGGCTAAAATATAAATTGGATTCCCATCAACGACAAAAGTTAGTTCTTCCGGGATTTCCTTAAACTTAGTTAACACATCACCAATCGCTCTAATGGCAGATGGTGTATCTCGTTTAGGTGAAACATGGTAAGACAAAATCACCTTTTTAACTGCATCAAAGAAAAAGAATAAATAATTCCATTTTCCCTTTACACGAATATACGTCTCATCCCCACAAAATTTGTCGGATAATTCGTAAGGGTAATGATCAATAAAAGGTTTTGTGATAAGTGCGACATTATTTTTTCAGCGAATAACTGGTTTTAAAGGTTTACCGTGCACGTTCTCGTAATCATCCAGAAGGACTTTATAATCTAGTTTTTCTAAAGTGTCAATGATAGGCATTTGATCGACTTCTAACTATCGGTAAGGCTTGTTCACTAGTTCATCGTATAGACCACGAGCTACCGATTTACCAAGGATAATTCCTATCAAAGCAAAAATAATTTTCTCTTGACACTTGATTATTTTAAATAAATAGGCTACAAATTGAGGATACAACTTGTCACATCCTTTTTCGGATTTTGAGTGTGTCGTAACCTCATTATTAGCCGAAATTTAGGGGGTGGCAAGTTTTGTTGTCTTAAATAGCTTTAAATCAACAAAAGCGTAAGTTTTTACTTAGAAGCTTTTGACAATACGCGATATTAACAAGGAGGAGCCCTATGAAGCAACTTATTTTAGCATCAACATCACCGCGAAGTCAAAGTTTATTACAATAAGTACAGTTACCATTTATTAAACGGGTCAATGAAGTAGATGAATCCGTTATTACCGAAACAAATCTAACGAAAAGAGTTTGTAAGCTGGTATCGTTAAAAAGCCATAGCGTCCCTGTTTATCAAAATGAGATAATCATCGCCCTGGATACGGTCGTCAGTTTTCAATCTAAAATCTTAGAAAAACCTCAAAACGAACACGACGCTATTCGAATGTTACGTATGCTAAGTGGCAAAGAACATAGTGTTTTTACAGGATTTTCTTTACGAACAGTTGATCAGGAGGAGGATTTTTTCGAGGAAACTCGCGTCTTAATTTACACGTTAACAAATCGAGATATCGAAACATATATTGCAAGTGGAGAACCTTTTGACAAGGCCGGTGCGTACCGTACGTATTCAAAGACTTGGTGTGACACTTGTTAAAGAGATTCACGGCGATTATTTTAATGTGATCGGCTTGCCAATTGCACGTGTTGTAAAAAAAGATCATCGACTTTCATAAAGAGGCTAGTTTTTACTTAATAGTTGAAGATTTCTTATTAGAACATAAAAAACAACTTTTATCGCTCAAAGAGGAACAATAAAAAAGCCCCGTCCGGCACCTCGTCAATGAAAGACGATAAAACCGGTACAAGGGCTACTGGCTCTATTTCTATATTCATTTAAATCGGTTTTTATTCAATGAGTTGTGCACGTTGCTCATTGCGTAATTCCCAAGCAATCTGAGCACTTTCTTCTAATTCTTCTAAACCATAAAAGGCTGAAATAATATCTCTATCCCCAACAACCGGACCGTGGTTCTTTAGTAAATAGCCATCAGCATCGTGGATTCGCTTTTCAAAATGATCAAAGAGTTCTTGAGTACCTGGTGGTGCATACGGAACTAGACCGATTGTTCCAATTCGCATTTTTAAATATGGGGTATATCGTGGCATGACATCCTGCTCATTTTCATGGGAAAGACATGACCAAAGCGTCGAATAGAAGCTATGTGTATGAATGAGCGCTTCTATATCTTCACTCTTATCGTATAATATTTTATGCAAAGGTAACTCCTTACTC
>DATGRY010000075.1:0-32320 GCA_035303165.1 Pseudogracilibacillus sp. | reverse complement strand
TTTTTTAATCTTGTCCTATTTATAGAACGTTTCAAAAGATTCATTCATCATAAATAGTCGATCACGTTACTCGTCCTTTCATCCACTACATCGCTCGCCTTTTATCATCATATTTATACATCCAACGTTGTAAATTCGGTTGGAGATATGTCAATAAAAAGCCGGTAACTTTTCCGATCGTATACGAACCGATTACCGTTCCAATACCAACTGATCCAAACGATTGCAAACCGATTAGTGAAATAGCTAAAGCAATTCCAACGACAGATACGTCACAATAAACGCGTACAACTCCGAAAGGTCGCTTCGCCTTTTCCGTAATAATACGTGTCAACGTATCATACGGGTTCATCGTTAAGTTTGAAGAAAAATATAAAAATATTGCTAAACCTGTGATTAGTACGCCGATAAATAAATAAAGTCCCTGTAAGAAATACGTTGATGCTTCAGGTAGAAAACGTAAAATCCATGCGGCTAAATCGAAGAAAAAGCCGAGTAAAATGGCAATCGTCATTTGAACTAGAAAGGAAGTGAGTGAAAACGCTCTTAAAATAATAATTTGTAATAAAATAAAAATAAAATGAGCGAAAATAACAGTTACCCCGATCGAAATGTTCGTAATTAACGTAATGGCATAAGGGAATGATGCGATTGGTGGGACTCCAGTATCGGAAAGAATCGAAAATGTAACGCCAATTCCGAGGAAGAAAAGTCCAAATGTGTACACAAAAGCTTGTCGAAACCACGTTCGTTTTTCATTCATATGTAGTTCACTCTTTTCAGTCTATTGTCGATGTTAGCAGTTTTATCTTGATCATAACTCTATTGTAAACTTGTCAAACATCTACGTTCCAAAAATTATAAGTATATGATATCATAGATTTTATAAATGTTTATCATATACGCTTATGTTGTACGTACTTCTCTTCCGCTTTCCTACTTGTTCCGCTGTCGTTACGAAATAAAAATAATAAAACGCATCGTTAGCGATTTCCTTTCTTTTTTCTGCTAGAATTGAATTGGACAACTTTTGACTATTACTTTGAATGGGATGAACTATGAATACTTTTACACATGTTGGTTTACGTTGGACCGTTATTTTATATACGACGATCCATTTTATTACGTTTTTTTGGGAAAATACTTTTTTACTTACGTTATTATCGATTAGTGGTATCGCGCTTTTTATCTTTGCTTTTCTTTACCACGCCATTAAAAAATTTAAATTACCATTATTTATTATGACGATCGCAACTATCGTCACGATCGCATCTGGTGATTCACTACAAGAGGCATATTTTTATGGCGTCTTACAAATGCGCAACATTATCGGGCTTCTTATCATCGTCCCACTTATTAGTTGGGTATTACATGAAGAACCGTATATTGAAGATATAATGAGCCTTTTTTATCGTTTCGTTCATACGAGCCGGAGATTTTACTTTAGTCTCGTCGCTTTTACACAAGTCATTTCATATTTTCTTCTGTTCGGGGCAATTCCAATTATGTATGAGTTTATCAATGTTATTTTAGGAAAACAAACATCCGAAGCATGGGAAATATATAAAGGAACAGCCCTTTTACGCGGATTCGCTTTGACAACGTTATGGGTTATTAGTATTCCGAGTTTTATTTTTGCCGTTGAAACGTTAGAAGCACCGCTCAGTATAGCAATTTTACAAGGGTTCGGAATTGCGTTTCTCGGTACATTGCTCGCTACGTTATTCGCTTATTTACATGAGAAGCGAACAGGAATTTCCATGACGCCGGTCTTACAAGAAAATATTACGAACATTTTACGAAAAGCATCGCCAAATAATGCGCTTCGAAAACAAAACGTGCTTGAATTCATCCTTTTATTTGTCCTTTTATTCGGCTCGATCTTTCTCATCCATCATTTTTTTAACGTACCGTTAATGATTGTTATTCCGCTCGCTATTATTTTTTGGATCGCGATTTTTTACTTATTCAAACGAAAAGCGTATAAACTGCCGAAGATAACAAATGACTATGCTCACGATGGCATGTTAAAGCAAACGTATCAATTAAGTGTGATGCTTGCTATCGGTGTCTTAATCCTTACGTTACGTAAAACAAGTTTTGCTACGGTACTTGTAAACGGATTGCAGTTTGTCGAAAACGAGTGGCCACTTATTAATCCGCTCTTTTTATTACCGTTTCTCGTCATCATTTTAGGCTTTTTCGGACTCGGTCCGCTTACGGTAATGGTTTTAGTCGCTGGGATCGTTAGCGATATGAATTTACCTTATCAACCAGAGTTAATCGTTTTAGCGATCACATCTGGTAGCGTCATCTCATCGATTATTTCGCCCGTCATTATGTCGGTTATTATTTTAAGTGCGTCGAACGGGTTGAGCATTTTAACGAACGGTATAAAGGCAAACTGGAAGTACTCAATCGCCTTTTACATCATCGTCCAATTGTACATTCAATTGCGCATTTTATAACTGTCAAACGGTAAAGGGTCTTTTACAAAAACACTTTTCGTAAAGTCCCCTTTTTATAGGATAAGGAGCTTCCTCTTATATTACTTTTAGCTAGCTTGTACTAGCTTTACATCGTTATATCTTTTTACGTTTCATATATGTAATCAGATAGAGTTGTCGTCATTTTCCTTGAAGTTCTGTCGTCTTGCCTTTACATCTTCGTGAAAATGGACGCGAACATTCCTCACTAGATAGGCTTACCTTTACAGTTTTGTCAAAATACTACCGAGCGTTTCCCATTCCGTACTCTTCCCTCTCACACCTTCGTGAAAAAACGCGCGACTGTTTCCCACTAGCCGCGCGTTTGCCTTTACAGTTTCGCTTCTACATCAGTCTTGCAACATGGTAAACATGTTTCCGCTTTACGTACCTCTTAATAAAACATAATTTCTGCATCGATGACATCACGTAGCGGAATACTCTTTCCTACTCCGTCACATAACATTATATAACCACGTCGTTGATCGATTTTTGCTAATGTTCCTTGTACCGTTCGAAACTGACCTGCATCGTAATATGTTAATCGTAACGGTTCTTCATATTCAATACTCCGTTTTAACGTATAATCAATTTCATCCCTTTGTTGCTCATCTAAAATCGGCTTTTCTTTTTTTACCGTAAAAATTTCCCGCAACTCTGCTACGTGCTCTGGTAACATTAACGATACCCATTTCATCGTACCACGATCGTGTACTTCCATTTCTTTTATACCTCCATTAGTTGTCGCGTTTTTTCACACGCTAACATATTAGTCCGTTTAAACGTTCGAAACTGTCGTCTCATGTAACAATAGCCAGTCATATAATGCGCTGTAATGGACAGCACTTTTACTGTACGCTTCGTTACGACACCTTTTTCCGATACGTAAATCATCGTTATACAGTCGCCCGTTTTTATACGACTCATTTTCATCACCTATCGAACGTTTGTTCTCATTCTATCACGCCGTTTATTTTCCGTCAAGAACATACGTTCTCTTTTCAATTGCACTTGTTCTTTTTTCCTTTTATAATAGAACGTACGTTCTTGTAATATGGAGGAGACTGCTATGGATTATTCACATTTTCCGCGAAATGACGTCCTTTGTATCGATATGCGCTCATTTTATGCAAGTGTCGAAGCTGTAAAACTCGGTTTCGATCCGATGACAGTTTTACTCGCTGTCGTCGGTGATACGACACGCCCCGGAAGTATTGTACTTGCTACTTCTCCTGCATTAAAGAAAAAACACGGTTTAAAAAACGTCAATCGTTTCTTTGAACTGCCAAATGACCCACAAATTCATATCGTAGAAGCAAATATGGCTGATTACTTACACGTTTCGTTGCAAATTACGAAATTGCTCAACGAATTCGCGCCGCCAGAAGCGATTCATCCGTACTCGATCGATGAAATATGGGTAACAGTAAACGGATTAGAAAAGTTATTCGGATCATGTTTTGATATCGCCCGCATAATACAACGTGAAATTTTACGTCGATTCGGCATTACAAGTGCAATCGGCATCGGTGATAACAAGTTTTTAGCGAAAGTCGTTCTCGATTTACATGCGAAAAAGGCTCCTGACGGCATTGCTGAATGTCGTTATGAACACGTTGCTAAAAAACTGTGGCCGCAACCGGTAGAAAAAGTTTGGGGCATCGGTTCGCGAATGAAACGAAATTTGCATCGCTTAGGCATTACGACGTTAGGCGAACTCGCCAACTATTCACTCACGACGTTAAAAAAACATTTTGGCATCATGGGGGAACAACTTTATTGGCACGCTTGGGGGGTCGATTTGAGTCCTGTATTCGGAGACTTTACGAAACCACCACAAAAAAGTTTCGGACACGGCATCTCCCTACTTCGTGACTATTCAAAAGACGAAACGTTTACGTGTATACTCGACCTTTGTGAAGAAGTATGCCGACGCGCTCGCTCGGCAAAACAAGTTGGTCGTACCGTTCATTTAGGGATCGGTTATTCAAGCGAGACAGGCGGCGGTTTTAGCCGTTCACAAACATTGGACATTGCGACGAACATTACGATGGAAATGTATGAAGTATGTATTCAACTTTTCGAAACGTATTACGACGGGAAAAGTTACATTCGTCGTGTGTACGTGACGTTAACGAATTTACTTGACGATGAAGAGACACAGCTCGATTTATTTACGAACCGTGAAAAGCAGAAAGATCTCGGATACGTGATGGATGACATTCGCAAGCGATTCGGGGCGACAGCCATTTTACGAGCAGCAAGTTATACAGAGGCGGGCATTACACTTGAGCGAAGCGAAAAAATCGGTGGGCATTGGGCAAAAAGTGATCGGAAAAACTAACGAGAAAGCTTCACGACATAAAAAACTGTTATGGCAACGTGCATCGTTTCTCTCCTTGCAAAACTAGCGCGAACATCTAGTTTGCAAGAAGAACCTCGCACTATTGACATAACAGTTGTTTTTTCACCTTATTTATAACGAACGAGGAAGTAGTTACGACGTCCACGACGGATCACTGTAAATGTATCGTCGAGACGATCGCTTTCTGTTACGACGTGTTCAATATCTTGATTACGCTCGCCGTTGACATATATCGCACCGTTTTTAATATCTTCACGTGCTTGACGTTTCGACGAAGAAATTTCTGCTGCGACGAGTAAATCGACGAGCGAAATATTTTCTTTTTCCGTTTCATAAGTCGGTACGTCTTTGAAACCTTGTTCAATTTGTTCTGTTGTAAGCGAACGAATATCTCCTTTAAATAATGCTGTCGAAATATGAATCGCTTGCTCTAACGCTTCTTCACTATGAACGAACTTCGTCATCTCTTCAGCTAGACGTTTTTGTGCTTCACGTGCACCTGGGTTCGTTTCGACCTCCTTTTCTAATTGCTCAATTTCATCGATTGATAAGAATGTAAAGTATTTTAAAAACTTCACCACGTCACGGTCATCCGTATTGTACCAAAATTGGTAAAACTCATACGGACTCGTTTTTTCAGCATCGAGCCAAACTGCTCCGCCTGCTGTTTTTCCGAATTTCGTTCCGTCCGCTTTCGTAATGAGCGGGACAGTTAAACCGAACACTTTCGTTTGTTCATCATTGCGTGAACGGCGGATAAATTCCATTCCTGCCGTAATATTTCCCCACTGGTCGCTCCCACCAATTTGTAACGTACAATTTTCTTGCTCGTATAACTGTAAAAAGTCGTATGACTGTAACAACATGTAACTAAATTCTGTATATGAAATACCGTGTTCAATACGAGAAGATACAGCATCTTTTGCAAGCATGTAATTTACTGTAAAATGCTTCCCGACATCACGTAAAAAATCGATAATTGTAATGTCGCTAAGCCAATCGTGGTTATTACGAGCAACAGCCGCATTTTCCCCCTGTTCGAACTCTAACAGTTTTGCCAGTTGCGCCTCTAAACTAGCTGCAAACCCATGCACAACTTCTTCTGTGTTTAAGGAACGTTCACTCGTTCTCCCACTCGGATCTCCAATCATTCCAGTTCCGCCCCCGATTAAAGCAATCGGGCGATGTCCAGCAAGTTGGAATCGTTTCAACATCGTTACCGGTAACAAATGACCGATATGTAAACTATCCGCAGTCGGGTCAAATCCACAGTATAACGTCACTTGATTTTCATCTAAATGCCTCACTAACCCTTCTTCATCCGTTGTCTGTTGAATAAGACCACGTGCTTGTAAGTCTTGTAAAATATCCACTATCATCACTCTCTTTTATCGTTATTTAATTGTTCGTTATTTTGTACAAAATAAAAAAGCCTCTATCCCAAAAAGGGACGAGGACTGTTACTCGCGGTACCACCCTTGTTGTAAAGTTACCTTTATTTATAACTTTACCACTTTAAACGCGTTGTTAACGGTGCCTGCACCGTTCTACTCACGGGCGTTACGGTACGCCAACTTGTAGAATGCTCCAGATTGTAATTCGGTAGCAAATATTTACTAGCTCGCACCGAAACCGCTAGCTCTCTGCAAAAGGGATTTGCTCACCTACTTCGATCTTTCTTCGCAAAAAGTGAATATGTTATTTAACTTTCATCTTACAAAAGCAGGACGTAAATTGCAAATAAAACATCTTTCTACTTCAACGTTACAGATTTTTCGATGTCACGTGTCGAACAGTTTTATTTAGCTGGAACGATTCCGTGCATCTCTCTTACAAACAATCATTTGTTCTGTAGAACATATGAGGAAAAAGCAGAACAAATCTCCGTCGTAGAGTGGCATGAATATAACTCAAGTCCGAAGATGTTCTCTATTTTCTATCATCTTTTATAGCCGTTGAATGACGTAGCGCAACAGTTTCTACTACTACCATTTTCAGCGAATTTTTATAATGACTATATAAGCGCAAACTTCACCTCGAAAATAATATAAATTACACAAAAATAAAGCAACAATTCTAGCAATCTATGATATAATAGATAGTTGATTTAGGGAGGTTTAAAAATGAGCGACAAACGACAATCATCGCGACGTCATAGTAGTTGGAAAGAATGGTGGCAACGAGGCCGTATTCAACGGACTGCACGGATTACATATGACATCGTCTGGAATATTATTTTATTTTTCCTCATCGTCGGCGGACTTTCTGTCATTTTTGCTGGCGGTGTCGGTGCAGGCTATTTCGCATCTTTAGTAAAAGATGAACCAATTCGTGACTACGATGAAATGCGTAAAGATATTTACAATTATGAAGAAACTTCAAGACTCTATTTCGCCAATAACAAATATATCGGTGATATACGTGCAGATTTACACCGTGAAGAAATCGATTTAGACGACGTTTCAGAAGTGTTAATTCAAGCGGTGATCGCAACGGAAGATGACATGTTTTACGAACATAAAGGAGTTGTTCCGAAAGCAATCGTTCGTGCGTTATACCAGGAAGTGACGAACTCTGACTCGAAAACAGGCGGAAGTACGTTAACGCAACAGTTAATCAAAAATCAAATTTTAACGAATGAAGTTTCTTTCGAACGAAAAGCGAAAGAGATTTTGCTCGCCTTACGATTAGAAAACTTCTTTGAAAAAGAAGAAATTTTAGAAGCGTATTTAAATATCGTCCCGTACGGACGCGATGCATCCGGACAAAATATCGCAGGCATTCAAACAGCAGCAAAAGGGGTCTTCGGAGTCGATGCATCCGAACTTACGTTACCGCAAGCTGCATACTTAGCAGGAATGCCAAAAAACCCTTTTGCCTATACTCCATTTGATACGTCAGGAAGCGTTAAGGATGAAGACGGACTGGAGGCAGGTTTCGACCGAATGAAAGTCGTCCTTCGCAGAATGTATCAAGCAAATTATATTACAGAGGAAGAATACGAGGAAGCGTTGGAATACGATATAACGAAAGACTTTGCCGACAAGGGTGTATCACCGATTGAAAAATATCCTGCTCTCGTCTTTGAATTGGAGCGTCGTGCAAAAGAAATTATTCGGACGATGTTAATTGAAGAAGATGGATATAGTGTAGAAGAAGTGAATGAAAGTGAAGAGTTGTCTGAACAGTACGACATGCTAGCAGAACGGGCTTTACGAATGAACGGATACAACATTCATTCTACGATCGATAAAGAAATGTACGATACAATGCAAAAAGTCGCTAAAGAATATGAACATTACGGACCGGATCGAACGTTCGTTCCACAAGGTGCCGATGAAGAGGTGACGGAACAAGTCGAAACAGGTGCCGTTTTAATGGAAAACGATTCAGGGCGCATTTTAAGTTTCGTTCCAGGACGTGAAGACAGTTTAAAAAACCAAAACAACCACGCAACAGGAACTGGTGGTAGTGGACGACCAGCAGGAAGTACATTTAAGCCGTTAGCTGTTTATGCACCGGCGATGGAGTTAGGTGAAATTCAACCTGGTTCCGTCATTGCCGATATTCCTGGACATTCCGGTTATTCACCAAATAACTACGGTGGTGCTTTCTACGGCCTTGTATCGGCAAGGGAAGCATTGACCTATTCGTACAACGTATCAACTGTAGAAATTTACAAAAAAATTGTCGGCACTAACCCAGCAGAAAAATTTTTAGCTAAAATGGGTATCCCGTTATCGGAGGATTTGCAGTACGATCCTTCGATCGCCTTAGGAACGAATAACGTAACAGTAGAACAAAATACGAATGCATTTGCAACGTTCAGTAACGGTGGAAAGTTCGTACAATCGTATATGATTGAAAAAATTACTGATTCAAATGGGAATGTCATCTATGAACATGAACCAGAACCGGTCGATGTATTTTCATCACAAACTGCATATTTAACGATTGACATGATGCGTGATGTCGTCCGTTCCGGTACAGCAGCCTCTTTACCTTCGCGTTTGAAACACGGCGGTGTCGATTGGGCTGGAAAAACGGGTACGTCAGATGATTATGAAGATGCTTGGTTCATTGGAACGAACCCGAATGTGACGCTAGGAGTTTGGCTCGGTTATGATACACCGAGTTCCATTTACTGTGCTGGTTGTTCATTATCATACAGTCAACGAACGCAATATTTATGGGCGCAGCTTATTAACGCTGTCTCTGATATTGATCCGGAATTAGTCGCACCGAAGGAGCGATATAAACAACCGGATGGAATCGTAAGCCGAACATATTGCGCGTCATCTGGCATGGCAATTTCCGATGCATGTTCGCAAGCGGGACTTGCAAAAACAGATATTTATAATTCTAAATACGTTCCATCTAAAACGGACGACAGTATTATCGGTGGCGATATGGGACTCGTTGAAATTGATGGTAATAAAGTTGTCGCAGGACCTGACACACCGAGCGAATTTATTATCGATGCAAAAGGTGGCTTCACATTTAATCCTGACTTTTTAAAGCGGATGGGATATGATCGTTTAGGTGATTTATCCGTATTAATACCACGGAGAAATGCCGAAGCTTGGAAGAACATCAGTTTTGATGGTAAAACTGTTGCCGGAACAGAAATCGAAGAAGGAAATGATGGAAAAGCGCCGCCAGCGCCAAGCTCAGTAAAAGCATCGGGAACGAACATTACGTGGTCTGGAGCAACTGGCCATTTAATCGTTGGATACCGCATCTATTATGCACCTGAAGATAGTAATTCGTTTAAATCAATTGGACATACGATTAAACCGTCTTATTCGTTACCAAATCAAAAAGGTAAATACCATATCGTTGCTGTAAATTACTTCGGAATTGAATCAGAACCATCAAGCATCGTTACAGTGGATGCAAAAGATAAAGACGATGATAAAGATAAAGACGATAAAAAAGATAAGAAGAAAGATAAAGATAAGGATAAGGATAAAGATAAAAACAAAGATAAAGATAAAAACAAGGATAAAGAGAAAGACAAACCGAAAGACGATCAGCCAAAAGATGACGAGAATAAAAATGACGAGAACGAAACAGACGACGAAGATGAAAATTAAATAAAAAGGTAGCGCCGGAGTTTTAGCGGGATTTTCCCCTACTCCGGCTTTTTCTTGTTCATTTATTTCTTCAAACTTTACATTGTCCTCTACAAATAGATACTACGTCACGGCGGTAAAGATCAAAACAACGAGGTGAGAGGAAATCAATTTATCCGCTAATGATACATTAATTAGTGGCTACCTGTAATGTTGAAACTAAACGAATGTATATTCATAAGTGCCTCCTAGTTAACTATATAAAAGTACAAAACAAAGAAAATAAAAAGTAGCCCATCTATAGGACTACTTCCAAACAAAGCGTTAAATACCAGATGTACATCTTTTATACATTAAAAAACCGAGAGGTGTTGTTCATTCTCTCGATTTTAAGGTGTCTGTTCATGATCCGAATCTAATATAACGATTTCTACACGTCTGTTTTTCGCCCAATTATCAGGGCCATCATTTTCCACAACTGGACGAGTGTCTCCGTATCCGGCAATTAAAAAGCGATCTTCATCAATACTATGTTCTTCAATGAAATATCTAACGACACTTCCTGCACGCGCACCGGATAATTCCCAATTCGACGGATAGCGATACGTTGAAATAGGTCGATTATCCGTATGTCCTTCGACACGAACGTAATTAGACATCCCTTGTAATAATCCACCAACTTCATCGAGAAATGGACGCCCAGAGTCGAGAATTTCGGCCTCGGCTGAGTCGAAAAGAATACTATCTTGTAATACCAAAATGACTCCTTCCTCTGTCCGAGTTGCCGTAATGACATCACCTAAATCTTCCGATTCTAAAAAGGTTTCAACATTCTCCATAAGTCGTGCCAAGGCATCTGCCTTTTTCTCCCATTCCTCTAGTTGATCAATTATTCTATCGACATCGACTTCTTGATCTTCCTTATCCGACTCATCGTCTTCATCTTCTTTATCTGTCGTACCGACCTCACCATCGCCGCCTGTCCCGTCGGTTGCGATATCATCATTTGGAATTGCCGATGGTAAAAAATCTAAAACTGCCCGGCTTTGAAACGAATGTGTAATCGATTCAAATTTAACGAGATCTATTTGTGACATAGCAAACAACAAAATGAAAAACACAAGCACTAACGTAACCATATCGGAATACGTCACCATCCATCTCGGTGCACCCGTATTTTTATTCGTTCGTCTCAATCTACGTCTCATGGATCTCTTCCTTAGCGACTACTTGATCAGACGCTTCCGGGCTATCATCTGAATGTAAGAAAGCACTTAGCTTTTCTTCAAGGATACGCGGGTTTTGTCCTGATTGAACGCCGATAATCCCTTCGATAATAATTTGTTTTACGAAAATATCTTCGTTCGTTTTATTTTCTAATTTACTCGCCATCGGTAAGAAAACTAAGTTCGCAAGCACTGCTCCGTACAATGTTGTTAATAGGGCAACCGCCATATTTGGACCGAGACTCGATGGGTCATCTAAGTTATTCAACATGAGAACTAGTCCAATTAACGTTCCGATCATCCCCCAAGCCGGTGCATATTCGCCTGCCTTTTCAATAATGTTTCGTCCTTTATAATGGCGATCTTCCATCGCGGCAATTTCGGCATTCATAATTTCATTAATAACTTCCGGTTCAATTCCATCAATCGCTAACAAAATACCCTTTTTAATAAACTCATCATCTACGTCTGCAAGTTCATTTTCAAGTGCAAGTAATCCTTCTCGTCGTGCTTGCTCTGACAAGCGGATAAAAAGAGCAATTAGTTCCGGAATACGTTCTTCATTTTTTCGGAAAGATTCTCTAATTACTTTGCCGACTAGTTTTATTTGCTCCAGTTTAAAGTTAATGAATAAGGAGCCAATTAGTCCACCGATTACAATCAAAAACGATGCAATATCGACAAACGTAATGACTCCTTCACGTCCTCCGTTCGACAGAATTGCAAGCATGATCATGATGAATCCAAACGTAATACCAATCGGGGTCAATAAATCCCTTTTTCTCATCTATTAATCTCCCCCACAGCCTATGTTTTCACTTCTCTCTAATATTTATCGGCTTACTTTTTATTTTGTTGAGTTTCTTTCGATAATTCGGTGCGGAAGGACGACAATGTTTTCATCAACTTCTTCTTTGTTCATATATTTCGTCAATAAACGCATAGCGACTGCACCTATATCGTACATCGGCTGGACGATTGTCGTTAACGTCGGTCGAACCATGAGAGAAATTCGTGTATTATTGAACCCGAACACTTCGATATCGTTTGGTACGTTAAATCCTTTGTCTTGAATACCGTGAATGACTCCGACAGCCATCTCATCTGTCGCAACGAATACAGCTTTTGGCTGTTGTTCATTGCGCTCACAAAGTTCAGTGGCCGCGTCTATCCCTCCATCGTACGTACATTCATTTTCATACATTAACGTTTCATCGACTTGTATATTTGCTTGTTCAAGAGCACGTAGATAGCCTCGCTTTTTTAAACCATTCGATTGGATCGTAGCTTTTCCAGTGATGAAAGCCGGCTGGGAGTTCGTACGTTCGATTAAATAATTAGTCGCTTCGAAAGCAGCTGTTTCATAATCGATGTTTACTGAAGCTAATTCATTTTGTTTATCTTGTGTCGCTGCTAAAACGACAGGAACGTTTGCAGTTTTAAACTGTTGTATATGTTCCTCTGTAATTTCGCCACCCATAAAGACGATTCCGTCTACTTGCTTTTCCAACATCGTCTCAATTAAATGAAGTTCCTTTTCCTTGTTTTGGTCCGAGTTACTTAAAATGATGTTATATTTGTACATCGTTGCAATATCTTCAATACCTCGGGCTAATTCGGAGAAAAATGTACTTGAAATATCAGGTATAATCGCTCCAACTGTCGTCGTTTTTTTACTTGCTAGTCCACGAGCAACAGCGTTGGGACGGTATCCTAATCGTTCGATCGTCGCGAGCACTTTCTTCCTCGTCGACGGTTTTACATTCGGATTTCCGTTAATAACACGAGATACAGTAGCCATAGAAACATTCGCTTCCCTTGCAACATCATAAATCGTAATACTCATTCCAGTCACCTCCACACAAAAATAAATTTCTATTTTAATGATAGCCTAGCTCGGCATAAAACACAAAAAATAACAGCTGTAATAGTGCACTACAGCTGTTATTATGACAAATTATTTAACAGAAATTTTTCCTTTAACAACTTCTTCATAAAATTGATCGAACTGTTCAAGATCCATTTGCTGTTGGGAGTCAGAAAGTGCGACTGCCGGATCCGGGTGTACTTCTGCCATAATTCCGTCCGCTCCAATCGCAACTGCAGCTTTTGCAGTTGGAATTAACAGATCCCTCCTACCAGTCGAGTGCGTTACATCGACTAAAACTGGTAAATGTGTTTCTTGTTTTAAAATTGGTACGGCAGAAATATCTAACGTGTTTCTCGTCGCTGTTTCGTACGTGCGAATACCACGCTCACATAAGATAATGTTTCCATTTCCACGAGAAATGATATATTCCGCTGCATTAATGAATTCAGAAATCGTTGCTGATAACCCCCGTTTTAAAATAACTGGTTTATTTGCCTCTCCAGCTGCCTTTAACAATTCGAAGTTTTGCATGTTACGTGCTCCGATTTGAATAACATCAATATAGTCTACAGCCTCTTCAATTGCTGTTGGTGTAACAATCTCACTAATAACAGCAAGATCGTATTCATCTGCTACACGTTTTAATATTTTTAATCCTTCGAGTCCTAATCCTTGGAAATCGTACGGAGAAGTACGTGGCTTATACGCACCGCCTCGTAAAAATTTCAATCCTTTTTCTTTCACCGCATCTGCCACTTTAGCAACTTGTTCATAACTTTCTACAGCACATGGACCAAAAATGTATTGCGTTGAACCATTACCGAACGGAACGCCTTTAATGTCGATGACTGTGTCTGTACTTTTTCGCTTACGTGACACGAGTAGCGCTTTCTGTTGTTCGTCTTCTTGAATTTCAAGACTCGCTTTAAAAATCTCCTTAAAAATATGTTCAATCGTGGAGTTGGTAAATGGTCCACTGTTGTGACTGATGATGTGATTTAACATATCACGTTCACGAACCGGGTCAAACCTCCTCGTACTTTGCTTACTTTTGATCTCGCCAATTTGTTGAACGATTTCAGCTCGTTTATTAATTAAATCGAGCAGTTCTAAATTGAGCGAATCTAACTTCTCTCTTAGTTGCTCCATAGTTCCATTACTCATTCCAAACGACTCTCCTTGTAAATATTATAACAATTAGGACAATTATATCTAATATTGGTTTCAATGTCACATATTTAGATATATAATAGAATGTGCAAAAGTTCAACCATTATCTTTAATAGAGAGGGTTAGGAATTTATGGAAGGACCTGTTTTTGCACTTGACATCGGTACACAGTCTGTAACTGGTATTTTATTAAACAATGAAAATGAAACCTATGAAATTATTGATTTTTGTACGAGATTACATAAAGAGCGGACAATGTTAGATGGGCAAATTCAACACGTCGCTGAAGTTGCTGAACTAATTTCCGAAGTGAAAACTGAATTAGAAGAAAAACATGGTACATTAACAGACGTCTGTGTCGCCGCCGCTGGAAGGGCGTTAAAAACAATTTCCGCACAACAGTCGATCGATATAACTGAAAAACGTTTAACGACTGGTGAAGAAATCCGACACCTTGAATTGAGCGCTGTACAGCAAGCGTTAAGTACATTAACCGAAGAGGATTCGAAAAAGTTTTCCGATTATCATTGCGTAGGTTATTCTGTTTTACGTTATAAATTGGATGATGAATCGATCATCTCGTTGCTCGATCAAGTAGGTGAAACTGCAACTGTCGAAGTGATTGCGACATTTTTACCGAAAGTTGTCGTCGAGTCATTACTTGCTGCATTAGAACGAGCGAATTTAACGATGAAAGCACTGACACTCGAGCCAATCGCTGCGATCCACGTTCTCATACCAGAATCGATGCGAAGGCTAAATGTTGCGTTAATCGATATCGGTGCAGGAACGAGTGATATTGCTATTTCAAATGATGGGACGATTATTGCCTATGGTATGGTTCCACATGCTGGCGATGAAATTACCGAGGCAATTAGTGATACATATTTACTTGATTTCAAGGTAGCTGAACAAGTGAAAAAAGATATCGTTAATAAAGGAGAATCGACGGTACAAGACATTCTCGGTTTCGATACGACGATTACACATACGGAACTCATTCCGAAAATTGACGATCATATCGATCAACTTGCACAATTAGTTGCAACAGAAGTGCGAGATTTAAATGGGAAATCACCGCAAGCTGTTATGTTAATTGGTGGCGGAAGTTTAACACCGCGCGTCGGAGAAAAAATCGCTACTTATTTACAACTACCTTCTAACCGCGTTGCGATCCGTGGTACAGATGCAATCGAACAAATTGAAAAAGATAACAATTTACCGACAGGGCCTGATTTCGTCACACCAGTCGGCATTGCCATTAGTGCAACACAAAATCCACTTCATTATATGACTGTACACGTAAACGGACAAGTTACATTTTTATTTCAAACGAAACGACTAACTGTTGGAGATGCGCTCGTTCAAGCAGGAATCGATATTAATCGTTTTTACGGGAAAATTGGTCTCGCTAAAATTTTCACCGTAAACAATGAAAAAATGACGATTCGAGGCGAATATGGTGAACCACCGAAAATATTCGTCAACGATGAATTAGCTACGGTTGAAACGATCATTGAACCGAACGACCAGATTACGATTGAAAAAGGCGAAAATGGATCAAGTCCTCACGTCTCCATTGAGGATGTCGTCGGAAAGCAAGATGAACTTACTTTTTATTGGCACGATGAGAAACAAATAGTTCGACCGATTTATTATGCGAACAAAAAACAAGTTGATGGTAATTATATCATTCAAGATAAAGATTTTATTGAAGTTTATTATCCAAAAACAGTTCGTGAATTAGTTCAACTATTTTCTGACAGGGACGAAAATAGCTTTCAACCGTTTCATATTACCGTAAATAAACAACGGTTAGAAATTAAAGAAGCACAACCAGCGTTTTTCATTAACGATCAACGAGTTACCCCGACGGCTGAAATAAACGAAAACGACTCACTTTCCGTATCACTAAGCAAACAAGTAACAGTTGCAACGGTATTAGCACAATTAAAAAGAGAATACGAACGTACGATTACGGTACAGTTTAACGGCGAACCGATTCACATTGTACAACAGCTTATTACGGTGAAAAGAGGCGATACCGAACTATCGAATGCCGATGAAGTGCACGATGGTGACGAATTAACGATCGTTGAACGAGAAACTCGTCCATTTATTTTTCAAGACGTGTTCCGTTACGTCGATATAGACTTAGCAGAAAAACAAGGTGTATATACGTTATATCGCAACGATGAAGCGATTAGTTTTCACGAACCAATTATGCACGGTGACGAGTTAAAAATCGTTTGGGAATAACATTGAAAAAACGGTCTGTAGTAACTTGTTGAGATCATTATTGAATAAAACGGTTGTATAAAAGCCAGCCATATTTTTTAGATAGTCACTCGATATAAAGAAAAAAATTCATTATACAGCAAAAACACCGGCAACATGCATGCAGCATGTATTGTCGGTGTTTTTCAATGAACCGTACTATCATTTGATTTTTCCGTCAGTATATTAGATTTATATGCTATAGCAAGATGGATCAATCTATAAACGAACAAAAAAAGATACATCCGAGTACACAATGATAAATGACGGTTTCATGTCACATAACATGTGGAACTAAGATGTATACTTTTTTATAAAAATATGGAAGCTATAAATAAGACGATATAGAGCCGTTAATAAGTACGAATCTTTCCATCAAACGCATATTAAAAACGAGCGTGTTATTCTTCCTTTTTCTCCTCAACGATATTGACAACTTTATTTGACACTTCGTCTTTTGCCTCGTCAGCTTTGTCTTTTATTTCTGCTACTTTCTGTTTCGTTTTATCTGTCACATCTTGAACGACTTCTTTCGTCTTGTCCGCCGCTTCTTTTACGACTTCTTTCGTCTTGTCAGAAACTTCTTTCGAAAGTTTTTTCGAAGAATCTACCGCTTTTTTCGTCAATTCTGTACCTTTTTCTTTCCATTCTACACCTTTTTCTTTTGCAACTTCTGTATATTCTGTCCCTTTTTCGATTGCAACATCTTTCCACTCGTCCATTTTATCAAACGTACGACGAGTCCCTTTATTAATATCTTGACGTAACTCTCTTCCCGATTTCGGTGCAAAAATAAACGCCAATGATGCACCAACGATGCTCCCGAGCAATACACCGAGTAAAAACTCTTTATTATTATTTTGGTTTTCCATCGTTCTTTGCCCCTTTTCTTTTACTATTTTTGTCTTTTTATAAAGTTCATTATCGCCGAAGTCCATTTCACCGCTTCTGCTACTTTTTCTGCATCTTCATCAGCGGATTTATTGACACGGAACGATAACTTCTTCATCGACTGCATTAAGTTATGAAACGTATCACCAATTTCTTCGATCCCTTCGAATAAACTGTTGAAACGACTAACCTTGTCATTTACATCCTCTGCTAAATCGTTCGTTTTTTGTAAAAGTAACGTCGTCTCTGTCGTAATTCCTTCCATTTGTTTTTCAACGCCTTCTAACGTATTTGCGACGTTATTTAACATTTTCTGTGTCGATTTTAATGTCTGGATTAAATATGCAACTAATACAGCGAAAGCAACCGCGACAATAATGGCTGCGATCGATAATGCTGCTGCCATCGATTACCACTCCTCTTTTATGTATTTTTCTTAATATAGGTCGATGATTTTTTCATAACATATGTTCTCAATACCCTGAAAGTATTGGGACAAAACACGGAATTCCTTTCATTACGTATATTTAAATTATTGCCAACTATATAAATTCTAATGGTAAAACGTTACGTCATCCTGGGAGATAGTAAGTCTTCTGTTACACCATCGCTTCGTACGCGCGTTGAAACTTCTGAATATCCCCTGCTCCCATAAAAACGAGAACACTATTAGGGTATTTTTTTAGTTCTGATATATTATCTAACGTAAGCAATGTACTTCCGGAAACTTTCGCACGTAAATCTTCGATCGTCAGTTCACCCGAAGTCTCGCGTGCTGAAGAAAATATGTCGCAAAGATAAACATGATTAGCATCTTGTAAACTATCCGCAAACTCTTGTAAAAACGTCTTCGTTCGTGTATACGTATGCGGTTGAAAAATAGCGACAATTTCTTTGTTCGGATATTTTTTTCGTGCGGATTCAATCGTTGCGGCAATTTCAATTGGATGATGCGCATAATCATCGATTAACACTTGTTCACCGACAATCTTTTCACTGAACCGACGCTTCACACCACCGAACGTGCGCAAGTTTTGCATAACGGTTTTATCCATTTCTTCATAGTGACAAAAAGCAATCACGGATAACGCGTTTAATACGTGGTGATTACCATAAAGTGGGATAATAAACGTGTCGAAATACGTGTTGCGTACGTACACATCAAACTTCGTTCCATCCTCTGTTTCTTCGATATTTTTCGCTTGAAAATCATTCGCCGATGAAAAACCGTAATAAATGATCGGAACCTTCGTTTGTAATTGCTGTAAGTATTCATCCTCTCCACAAGCAATGATGCCTTTTTGCACTTGGTGAGCCAACGTCTGAAACGCGTTGAACACATCGTCGATATCTGAAAAATAATCCGGATGATCGAAATCGATGTTCGTTATAATCGCATAATCTGGATAATAGTGAAGAAAATGACGTTTATATTCACACGCTTCAAAGACGAAGTACTCGCTATCTTCGTGACCTTTTCCTGTCCCGTCACCGATTAAATACGACGTTGAAAAACTATTTTCTAACACGTGCGATAACAGTCCCGTAGTTGACGTTTTTCCGTGTGAACCAGTCACTGCTATACTCGTATATTTTTTCGCCCATTCTCCTAAAAACTCGTGGTACCGGTAAAATGGAACACCTAATTGTTGTGCTTTTTTAATTTCTATATGTTCTTCAGAAAATGCATTTCCTGCGATAATCGTTAAATCTTCCGTTATATTTCCATCTGAAAATGGAACGATCGAAATGTTTTTTTGCTCTAATTCATCTTGTGTAAAAAAGTATTTTTCCACATCGGAACCTTGTACTTTTTCGCCTGAATCGTGCAAAATTTGCGCTAACGCACTCATTCCCGTCCCTTTTATACCAATAAAATGGTAAGTTGTCATAGCTAACCTCCAAAAACGTACAATAAAATTTTAAAACACCTTTATGCCCGCCGTTGATGTTGGGAATGAAAGGATTATGTTCATCTACTTTATACCATTCTTATTCAAGTAACACAACGTTTACGATGCATAAGTAGATCGTATATATTTACTTATTATCTTACCGCGAATGTGTCATTATAGCACGCATATCGATTATTGCTCTCTCGTTATTTGTCGCGTATGACTTCCTCGTACTGAACTGGTTCTAATCGTGGATTTGGTCGGTATTTTCTTCCTTCTTTTGCGGAATGTGTTCCATTTAATAAGACGTTATCACCAGTAAAACCGATATTTATTTGCAGTAAGTTTCTACCGATCCCATACATATCGACTGGAACGTTTTTACGTTCGAACGCCGCAATTCGTTCTTCGTTAAACCCACCACTTGCGACAATTTTCACGTAGTCAAACCCTTCCGCATCGAGTGCTTCACGTAACGCAAAGATAAGTTCTGGATTCGTTCCACGCGGGTCGAAAGTGCCCATTAAATGTTGATTACGCAAGAAGTATTTATCGACCATCGTACTAGACGTATCTACTCGAACTGCTTTTAGTGTACGACCAAATTCGCGGGCAACTTTTAACGAGTCTGTAATGACATCGTTATTATAATCGACGAGCGCCATTAAGTCATCTTCTGGAAAAACTTCATGGTACGCTTTCGTCGCCGCAACGATATCACCACGAAACATTTGAATTAACGCATGAGGCATCGTTCCCATGCCCTCTTTTCCCCACCACTCGTTCATCGCATGCGTTGCTTGTGCAGTTGAGCCACCTATAAACGCTGCATATCCGTCACCAGCTTGTTGTGTAAAGTGATCGTCGCGGTCACCCATGAAAATGATTGGCTTTTGATTTGCCGCTTTCACTACATTATACACATTTGTCGCAACGGAAGTTCTCCGTGATAAAATTCCGTCGATAATCCCTTCTAAATAGCCGAAATTTTGATACGGACCCGTAATCGTTAAAACAGTTTCAAACGGCTCAATTTTGTCGCCATCTTTTAACGATTTAATTTCCAGTTTTTCTGGATCGTCTGCGAATGTATGTAGTAATGCAATCGCTTCATCTGTTCCACAAAGAACAGCATGCTCTTTTTGGAAAAACTGCATCGTCACGATATTGTTCGGTAGTTTTTGTTTGACAATTTCACGTGTTTTTAAAAAGTAAACAGCTGAAAACCAACCGTCACCTACACGTTCGTCAAATTTAAACGTATTATTTGTTAAACGGCTAATTTTTCCTTGAAGTTTTAATTCTATTTCTTTCATCCTCCAAAGCTCCTTCTTATCTTTTACAATATATCTTCTAAATCAGCTTCCGTAATTAATACGTCGCGAGGTTTCGTTCCGTTTTGTCCGGAAACGACACCCATTTTATAAAGTGTATCAATGAGGCGCGCCGCTCGATTATATCCGATTCGAAACTGTCGTTGTAGCATAGAGGTGCTTGCACTTCCTTGTTCGATAACGAAATAAATAGCATCTAATAACAATTCATCCTCTTCTTCCGCATCAACTTCTAACAACAATTGTTCCTCTTCGAATACGTAATTCGGTTCACCTGTAGAACGTACGTATGATACGACTCGATCAACTTCGTCATCTGAGACGAAAGGTCCTTGCAACCTTAATCTTTTATTCGTACCGTTAGGTACAAAAAGCATATCACCTTTTCCAAGTAATTTTTCCGCACCATTCGTATCGACGATCGTCCGTGAGTCAACTTGCGATGAAACACTAAATGCTATGCGCGTTGGAATGTTCGCTTTTATTAAGCCAGTAATGACGTCAACGGACGGACGTTGTGTCGCAAGTAGTAAATGAATTCCGCACGCACGCGCCTTTTGAGCAATTCGACAGATTGCATCTTCTACTTCCTGTGGCGACACTAACATTAGGTCGGCTAATTCATCGATCACAATAACGATATATGATAAACGATTATCGTCCACTTTTTCATTATATTTTACTATATTTCTAACTCCAGTCGCAACGAACAACTCATAACGTCGTTCCATTTCATCAACTGCCCACTTCAGCGCTTTCGTCGCTGCTTGTGGGTCGGTAATAACGGGCGAGAGTAAATGTGGTATACCGTTGTACGGCGTAAGCTCAACCATTTTCGGGTCGATTAACATTAATTTCACTTCATCTGGTGTCGCTTTATATAACAAACTTAAAAGAATCGAATTAATGCAGACACTTTTTCCAGAACCAGTCGCACCAGCGATAAGCCCATGTGGCATACTATCAATATTCGTAACGAGTGGCTCACCTTCGATCGTCACACCTAACGCAACAGCTAACGGAGAGGACGCTTCTTTAAACGCATCTGTTTCGATAATTTCTTGTAACGTAACAACTTGTGGCGTTCTGTTTGGCACTTCAATCCCGACTGTATTTTTACCTGGTATTGGCGCTTCGATTCGAATATCTTTTGCAGCCATATTTAATTTAAAATCATCTGCTAAATTACGTATTCGACTTACTTTCACACCAAGATCCGGCTGAATTTCAAAACGTGTCACAGCCGGGCCTTGCGTTACATGGACGACAGTAGCATCGATATGAAAGTATGTTAATGTTTGCTCTAACAGTTTTCGTTGTTCCTCAAGCCATTGTTCGTCTCTATTATGGTCGACTCGTGGATCATTTAACAATTCATCAGGAACCGCGTATGTTTCCTCCGTCATCTTTTGATGTGATGTATTTGTCGCTGCAACTTGTTCAACATGATCATTTCCCATTTGTTCGGTAGTGAGCATTCTACGTGTGGATGACGCTTCGTCCGTTTTTTGTTTTTCCAGAATAGTATCGTTTGCGCGTTCTTGATCGAGGAAGTAGTTACGCTGTCGTTTCGTTTCTCTCTTCATCCGCGTACGTTCACGATGATCGACATCATCATTCCATTGCTTAGTTGTACGTTCGCTGCTGCTTTCGACTTGCTCAGCCCTTAACCCCGAATCGGTTCGTTTGCGGTCAAGCTCACGTGCACGTGTTCTCCGTTCAGCTCTAGATTGTGCACGACTTTTTCGCTTCTTGTCGCTCGTACGTTCCGGATGTACGAATGGAACATTCGAGCGTGAGTTATCCGAATACATACTTCGTTCTTCTCGCTCATCCGTCTTTTTTTCTACTTTTGGCGATTTATTCATTCGTCCCATTTCACCCGTGTGCGGTGAGCGTTCATGGACATCCGTTCGAGTTATACTCACTTGTCTGCCGTCCTTTTGATCCCGTTTACGAAAAACTTCATCTAACTCGTCCGGTGTCGTATGTCTTACAGTACTGCCTACCTTTTTCTCTAATTCATTACGTCGTTGCAACCGCTGTTTTTCTTCGAGACGCTGCTCTTCACGACGTTTTTTTCGGTTACGGCGTACGTATGCTGGCACCTCTTCCATTTCATCGACCTTTTTACGACGTTTATATCCTAAAATGAGTGGCTCTACGCCTTCATGTGCTTCAAATGGTACAGGCTTATGTCGCCCCTTTCGTCTTGGGCGTTCAGCACTTTTCTCCTCACCTGTGACAGAACGTCGCACGCGTTCCTTTTTAATCGTATTTTCAAACTTTTTTTCATTCCTTACATTCCGTTCACGTTCATTCGCTTTATCTGGAATCACTGGAAAACGAAATTTCGCTTCTTCGTTTTCAGGATATTGATATGCCACTTTCGCGCGAATCGGTTGTACATCTTTTTCTGTATGTTGCCTTTCTTGCACATACTCCGCTTCAACTTCGAGCTCTTCTTCTAATTCTTCGAAGATAAAATTACTTATTTTTTTTCGAATATGTTTCCACATCGAGCCCACCTACTTTACAAAGTTCCTTTTTAACATTTTACCATTTTTTTAGTACTTTGTTGAGTTCATCCGTCATTTACGGTCATCATGTTTATCGATTCGCCTACTTTTCGCTAAAATGAATATCGGTTCTAGCTCTCCCTCGTCATAGATGAACGATAACGACGTAATCGGTATATTTCCCTCTGCGAAAAACTTCATCGTTATTTGCGCTAATACGTCATATCCAGTATCGTTTACGATATCTGCGACAATTAACACATCTTGGTGCGGAACAGCAACAGCTAGATCTCCCGTTGCCTTTCGTTTCATTTCCTGTAAAAACGACTCGTTTAACATACGACTTGCTGCATAACCATCGGACGGTGCAACAAAATAAAACCGATTGCTTTGCACTTCATCCTCTTTATACGAAATCGCTAACGAACGCATATTAAACATCGCCGTTTCAATTAATCGTTCTTCCGTCCAATTTTCCTGTTCGAGTAACGTTGCATCAATTAAACGATACGACTTACCTAAATCGAGCGCGAAGAAAATACGTGTTTCCGCTGTATGCTCTTTCGTAATTAATGGTGTACCGTCATTCGTTTTCGTCGGAAAAGAAGTCGATCGAATGACAGGATAAATATGTTGTTCCACCCCGTGTAAGCGGACTTCTTGCTTCATTATCTTTAACGCTTCTTCTAGGTGAGCGACTAATTCATCGATCGCTCGTTCGCCCCGTTCATTATATTTTGCGATCACGCTCGGTAACGTCACATTTATTCCTTGTTTCGTATCTTTCCATTCGACACGAAAACGATCTTTATCACGATTATACGACATGCGATAATTTTCATTCCGTAATCTATCTTCTAAAATTGCGCGCAATTTCCTGCTCGTCATTTTCGTCATATGTTATCTTTCCCCTATCTTTTTTCACTTAATGATTCTTGCGATTCGTTTTAAAATAAGTTTGACGAAATACCTATACTAATAACTTTGCGTACATGTTATATCATACCATAAAATAAGTAGTCTAAAACGGAATACGACATGAAGGAGCTCTGTTTTCATTCCACTATTTACACGCTATAATAGAAGTAATGGGAGGGATAAAATGAATATTACCGTTTATTTAGCAGGAGAAATTCATTCTAATTGGCGGGAAGAATTGCAAGAAAAAGCACAAGATAAAAAGTTACCGCTCACTTTCGTCGCTCCACAAACAGACCACGATCGCTCCGATGGGATAGGTGAAGAAATATTAGGCGAGCAACCGAATGCATTGTACCGTGATGAAACGGCATCGCAAATTAACAACTTTCGTACGACTGTACTTTTACAAAAAGCTGACGTCGTCATCGCTTTATTCGGTGAAAAATATCGGCAGTGGAATACAGCGATGGATACAAGTACGGCTATTGCGATGAATAAGCCAACGATTATCATTCGACCGGAATCACTAATCCATCCATTAAAAGAGTTGAGCAATAAAGCAAATGTGACAGTGGAGACAGTCGATCAAGCATTGCAAGTATTACAATATGTCTTCGATGGATTAGATTAGTACGTCAAATAACGAAGCTCACTGTTTCCGTACGACAGTTCAAGTAACAAGCGCGAACGAATTACGTATGCATTCGTTCGCGCCTTTTGTTAACTAACTATATGTTTGTGCATATTCCATTTGTCCTTTTAATAGTAAAACGACGTGTTCGAACAATTGTTGTCGTAATACGAGTCCGTTCGTAAAGATTCCGACGGCTCCCTCATAATGGCGGACCCCTTTCCGCTTCGTATACGCATCCATTATGTCACTTAATTCTTCCCCCGCTTCCATATCCGGTAAGAAAGAATCTGGCAATTCAATTCGGGCACCACTTGCTGTAAACGTATCGTCATCTTCCGTTATAAGTACACCCCAATTACATAAATACAGTTTTCCATCGAGTTGCATAATACCACCCTCAAGCCCAATGCCGATGCAGTTCTCTTCATGAAGTCGAGCATTTTTTGCACGGTTGTATGCACCGAGGCGAGTCTCTTCATCTGTCGTCGGTTGTGGAGAAACTCCAGAAGAAACTGATACTGCTTGAACAACATTTGCTTGAAATATTTGTTTTACTGCCGCAACTTTCGTCTTATTTTTAGATCCAACTACAATCTTTCGCATAATCTATACCAACTTTCATATGAAGCAACGTTCGAACGTCTTACTGTTTGCGAATTGCTTCAACTGTCGCTTCATCCGTCTTTCTAACGAGCTCGATCAACAATTCTTTTGCCGCCGCATAATCATCGACGTGAATAATCGAACTAGATGTATGAATATATCGTGAACAAATGCCAATCACCGCCGATGGAACACCGTCGTTTGCCATATGTACGCGCCCAGCATCAGTCCCACCTTGAGAAACAAAATATTGATACGGAATGTCGTTTGATTCCGCTGTATCCAAGACAAATTCACGCATGCCGCGATGTGTAATCATCGTCCGGTCAAAAATACGTAGTAACGCACCTTTTCCTAAATGCCCGAACTCATCTTCACTTCCCGACATATCATTGGCAGGAGATGCATCGAGCGCATAAAATATATCTGGTTTAATCATATTCGCCGCCGTTTGTGCTCCGCGTAACCCGACTTCCTCTTGTACCGTCGCTCCAGCATAAAGTTCATTTGGCAAAACTTCATGTTGCACCGCTTCTAAAAGTTCAATCGCAAGACCACAACCGTACCTATTATCCCATGCTTTCGCTAAAATTTTCTTTCCATTCGCCATCGGTGTAAACGGACAAATGGGCACGATCGTATCACCTGGGCGTACTCCGATCGTAAGTGCATCCTCCTTATCATCTGCACCGATATCGATCAACATATTTTTTATATCCATCGGCTTTTTTCGTTGTTTTTCCGTTAACAAATGCGGAGGGATGGAAGCAATGACGCCTGTAATCGGCCCCTCCTTTGTCATTACTTGTACTCGTTGTGCTAAAAGCACTTGGTTCCACCAGCCACCTAACGGTTGAAAGCGCAACATCCCTTGTTCCGTTATTTGCGTAACGAGAAAACCGACCTCATCCATGTGCCCGGCAACCATCACTCGTGGTCCACTGCCGTGTTTTATCCCGAAAATGCTACCGAGATTGTCGAACACAATATCATCTGCATACTTTTTTAACTGTTCTTCCATAAAATCGCGCACTCGCTTTTCATCACCTGGTGCTCCTTGTAATTCTGTCAACTGTTTAAAAAGTTGCAACGTTTTATCGTTCAATATATTTACCTCTTTTCCTCTTAGCCATTATTTTATTTCCTCATATTGATTCGTTATAATAAAAGATACACATTTGTTAAAATTAGTTACACATAGGAGTGAATGAATAACGTGAGACGAACTATTCCTTATATAACGTTTGCTGCTGGTTTTGCCCTTGGATGTATCGTTACGAATAACGTCCTCCGACATGCAGAATTAACTGCAGATCAGGCGTTACAAATTGCAAAAGAAACGTTACAAAAAGCCGGACCGATCCACAGTTCATGGATCTTCATGAAAAAGGAACGACTTATTAAAAACGGTCTCACATATTACACGTACCGAGGCGGAATTAGCCGCTTAGAAAACGGTGAACAAAAACAGTATACATACTATATCGACAGTAAATCAGGGGCAATTATGGATGTTGACCCACCGCTTCCTAAAGAAAGCCAACCTTCTTCGTAAGGTGGCTTTTCCCATCGTTTATATGATGAATATTTATATGTCATATACTTACCATCACGCTCTATATATGTTTTGTGATGAGAGTGTTAACGGTTATATGTTACTAAAACATCATCTTATACAATCCGTTTGCCCCTCGTTTGCTCCATTACTTATGTTTATCG
This sequence comes from Pseudogracilibacillus sp., assembly GCA_035303165.1. Lineage (GTDB taxonomy): Bacteria > Bacillota > Bacilli > Bacillales > Amphibacillaceae > Pseudogracilibacillus. The sequence goes on along the minus strand of DATGRY010000075.1, from coordinate 5,335 downwards.
ATAAGGAAGCTAGCAACTCGGAGCTTCCGGAGCTTCATAACTCACACATATACCAATTATGCATACGACGTGCGCTTTCGTTTTAATTCATCGATGATGTGACCATTCTCATCGAAACGAAGCGCCCGGTAATATGCATCATGATAAAACGTATACCACGCCTTTTTAGCGTAACCAAACTCCATCCACTTTTCCTTTTCATGGACGGAATCGACCGGATAATCATCATAAGCCATCGCCCACAATTTGTTTTGGTGCCCGTGTGTTGCCATAATATCACCCATATGGATAAAACAATCTTCGCCATCCTCATATACAAGTATCGCATGTCCTGCACTATGTCCACCTGTATGAACCATGCGTAATTCAGGCGTAATCTGTTTTTCCTTTTCAAATGTCACTACTTGTCTTTCGATTGGTCGCCAATTCATTTCCCAATACGTATTAATCGAGCGAATATTCGGATTGCGCATTTCGTCCCATTCGATTTTCGATGTAACAATCGGTATGTCCGTTCGGAAAACTGGAGCGTACCCATCATTCGTCACTTTCGTCAAGCCACACGCGTGATCGAAATGTAGATGCGTCATTAATATACAGTCGATGTCTTCTATATGTAATCCAAGTCGTTGCAACGATTGTTCAATTGTGGACTCTTCTAACACACCGAAATTACGCATCTGTTTGTCGGTTAGTTTTCCATTGCCGATTCCTGTGTCGATTAAATAATTTTTATCATGTAATTGCAACAAAATAGGATCTGTCCGTAGTTCGACTAAATTGCGATCATTTACTGGATATCTCTTTTCCCATAATGCTTTCGGCACGACACCGAACATCGCTCCACCGTCTAAAAAGTTTACGCCACCATTCAACCACGTCAATGTAGCTTGACCAATTTGTAATTGTTCCATCTACTTTCCCCCCTGTACGAACATAAAAACGATTTTTTCTGCACGTAACTGTTTTATTTATTGTAAAATATTTTCATATACGTGTATATTTTTAACTCAATTGTCCAAACTATATACCGAGGTGAATCATTCCGATGTACTTAAATGTACATAACCAATTAACCCTTTTACACGATTTACTCGATGAACAACGAACGTTAAAAATAGATTCAACGAATGAATATAAGCATATTAAAAAACTCGTTCAAACGATTATTAAAAATGATAATATGAATGAAGAATTGTTAACTGTTCTACCTGAAATATATTACTACGGGATGAAAGGTGAGCGGGCCCTTTCTGTTACTGAACATATCGAGCAAAACATATGTAATATTGAAAAATGGCTCGTTTTAATTAATCGAACGAAACAACAAATAAGTTAATAAAATAACAGTATCCTCGCTAACGTAGCGAGGATCGTTCATTTATTTACTGTTTTTCCTCAAATTGAAGCGAAGCGAGTGATTCGTCTTCGTCTACCCACTCCGGTCTTTTTACAGATGTAGACTGGCAATACGTTAATAGCGCTTCGATCGCCCGTAATTGCTCATTCTTAAGTGGTGCAGAAAGTTGTCGTTTATCTTGAATCCATTCGTCGAATTGATGTTTACCGACAACTTGAATATTGTACGGTTCCTCTACGTATAAAATAGGCGCTCGATCCGAGATAACCGTCTTTTGTACTGGGAAATTAATACGCATTTTTCGTAAAATACTTTTTACAATTTGTTCCGTCCGCTTTAACGCAATCGTCGGACTAATTATTCGTTTTACATCGCCGTATATTTCTACATTCCACGTACGATCGTCACCAACGTACACCGTAGCTTCCGAGCTCGTCTCAATAATAGAAATAATTTCAACGCCAATCGGGCTAATTAAAATAATTTCACTATCGATCGGTGCCTTTCTAATGGAAAATACCGGATAATACATGAGTAAATAAATGTCCGGTAGTCGTTGCAAAAGTTGCTTCAACATGTAATCGTGTTCAAACTTCGGGTCGATGAACGATATTTGTGAAATCGTCGATGTAGCCCACTTCAATTGGAATGGATATAATTCATTTAAAAAGTAACGTGTTAGCCCTTCTCTCGTCTGTGGTAAATGACGCTCAAATGTATCTGTTTCTTCACGTTCCTCCCGTTTACGCGCAAAAGGGATCCAACTACGTCCATCTCGTTCGAACCCATTTTCTTCGGCGGTTGTCTGTTCTAATTCATTTTCGTTTTTCCACATTAATTGTAGTTGCTGCCAATTTTCACGTTTTAAACGAATATATTGAGTCGGATAATGAAACGGATTTATTTCATATCGTGAGATATAATCAGCCAATTTAACTAATTGAGCCATTGTAACTACCTCTTTTCACTTTATTTTAAAGAGAGTAAATAACGTTTTTCATCTTCCGTAACGAGACGAATTTCTCCAGGACGTAATGATTCGTCCAACTGTAGTTCCCCCATCCGTATTCTTTTCAAATATAATACCTGCATTCCAATCGTTTTAAACATTCTTTTTACTTGATGGTACTTCCCCTCTGTAATGGAAATCATCACTTCCGATTGTGCTCCGCTTTTTATTATTTCTAATGTCGCTTCTTTCGTTTTATATCCATCGTCTAAAATGACACCAGATGCAAAAATTGCAATATGCTCTTCTGTCACGAGACCGTCGACAATTGCGACGTACGTTTTTACAACGTTTCGCTTGGGGGATGTTAACGCATGGTTCACCTTTCCATCGTTCGTAAGTAGCAATAACCCTTCTGTATCTTTATCGAGTCTACCGACGGGAGCTAACGGATAATGATCATATTCTGGGGGTACTAAGTCGATGACCGTTCGTTCGATATCATCTACGGTAGCACTAATATAACCTTGCGGTTTATGTAGCATTAAATAGACATATTTTTCATATGTCACAATTTCACCATTAACGACGATCTCTTCTTTTGATGGATTGACGTGCATATTGTTTTTTACAACCCGTTTTTCATCTACGGTTACTGCTCCAGTTTTTATTAACTGACGAACTTCCTTCCGCGTACCGTAACCAGCATGAGCAAGTAATTTATCGATTCGCACGACCCTTCCTCCTAAACCGCTCTAAAATATTCGTCCCCTCTAACACGAAATCAAGCAACGTAGATTTATATGCTAAAAGTAAATAAACGATCGCACCGATCATCACACCGACCAACAACATAACTGTCGCAATAAACCGACTTTCCATCGCAGGAAAGAAAATGTAAAACACATATTTCACACCAATAATGACTATTGCCATGATGAAACTAAAAATAACCATAAAAATGAATCGTTTAAACGTTTGCATAAAGGAAAATTGAATGCCTCGTTTGATCCGCCATAAATTGATGATTACAGCGAATGTAACAGCTAGTCCTGTTGCTAAAATCGAACCCTTTCCTGCAAATTGATGAATGAGAAAAGCGTTTAAACATAATTTTACGATAAAACCGACCGATAAGCTAACTAATGCATAACGTTGCTCATTTATTCCTTGTAAAATTGCCGCAGTCACCGTATAAAGCGAAAACAATAAAGCGATTGGTGCATACCACATTAATAAATCGCCTGTAATATGTAAATTCTCCATTCCATAGAGCGATCCATATGCTTCAAAGGCTAACGTACTCAAGCCGACCACAGCCGGTATAACGAGCAATAAAACGATTTGTAGCGACTGGTTTATTTCTTTTATTAATTTCGCACGATTTTGCTTTGTAAACGACTCTGTTAACGCTGGAACGATCGTCAATGAAAGACCTGTTGCAATCGTAATTGGAATACTAATTAATTTATGGCCATATAAATTAATCGTTGCAATTGACAGTTCTGCAATTTCCCCATAACCCGCAACGATCATCGCTCGATTAAACGTAAAAGAATCGACTAATTGATATAACGGAATAGCAATTCCGACTAAAATAAACGGGCCAGCATAAGAAAACAGTTCTAACGTAAGTTCTTTTGTCGAAACGTATATTTGTTTTCGTGATCGTTTAACACGACCCATCATCTCTTTTGCGTATTTTTTCCAAAAGTAAAACAATACGAAACATGAACTAATTGCACCGATAAAGGCAGCAAACGTTGCAAAACTTACTGCAAGTGTAACCGTACCGTCATATATTTTAATAATGATAAATGCAGAGCCTAAGACGAAAATGATACGCACAATTTGTTCAACAACTTGAGAAACCGCGGTAGGTTCCATCGACTGATTCCCTTGAAAAAATCCACGAACAACACTCATTGCCGGAATAATAATTAGTGCAAAACTGACCATTTTTATGACAGTTTGCACATCTTCAACTGTATTTCCATACGTATCACTATAAATAATCCGTTTCGCAAGCCATCCGGAACTACCGTATAAAATGAGAAAAGCTAAAAATCCTGTACATAACAAAAATAACATACTTATACGAAATACCTTCAAACTAATTTGGACTTGACCTAATGAATTATATTTCGACACAATTTTTGATACAGCTAATGGAATTCCAACTGTCGACAAACTTATTAAAACAGTATAAGGATTATACGCGTAATAATAAAGCGCACCACCTTGCGAACCAACAAATTCATTAAACGGTATGACGTAAATCATACCGAGAAATTTTGAAATAAACGCGGCTCCTGTTAATATAAGCGTTCCTTTTACAATTTTATTTGACATGAGTTCACCTTCAAGTTCATAAAACTTATTTTAATTCTTCTTTACGATCCATGAGAAACTGTATCCGGAAATATTGTACCATACAATGGTACTTTAAGGATACAATACAACGATGTTCAAGGAAAATGATGTTAGTATGAAACGAACAAAATAACTCAAAATATAAGTACCAAAAACGAAAGGAATGAGAACATGAACAAATCTGATATGTGGCTCACATTATTAGCCTCAGTCGGTGTCGGGGCTGCCGCATATTATACTATTTCAAAAAGTAATAAACCGGTTGAAAAAGCAATTGAAAATATTACACCAATGTTAACGAACATGAATACAAGCAACAATCAAGGAAATAATTCATCGACGGATATGGGCACCCACGGTATGAGCTGAGCACACAAACAAAAAACCGCAGTACATTATGTACTGCGGTTTTTTCTAAGCCTGGCAGTGTCCTACTCTCGCAGAGGCAAAGCCTCAACTACCATCGGCGCTGAAGAGCTTAACTACTGTGTTCGGTATGGGAACAGGTGTGGCCTCTTCGCTAAAGCCACCAGACTTCTATATTCATTTATGCATTGTACGCCTCAAAACTAAATAAGAACAGGAAGAATCAACGATTAAATCATTTAGTTAAGCCCTCGATCGATTAGTATTCGTCAGCTCCACGTATCACT
>DATGRY010000074.1:0-50153 GCA_035303165.1 Pseudogracilibacillus sp. | reverse complement strand
CGTAACATTTTGGAAGATAGTTTACACGCCTTACATGTTCCGCTCCGGAAACACGAAATGGAAAAAGAATACGTTTGGCCGGAGGAACCGAAAGTAGTCGTTCCCAAATTAATCGGTAAGAAGAAAAAGGATTTACTTCACGATTTTTCAGATTTCACGATCGAGGAAGTAGGCGAAGGCGATTATATTATTGACCAATCGCCAGAACCGAATCGAAAAGTCGAGCGGGGCTCGACAATTCGAATTTATTTAGCGAAAAATAATCGTTAATTCTCACTTATTTTGATATAATAAATTGAATGAAAAGAGTGAACGTATTTTATAAACGTTCGAACGATAATTAGATAGAAATTAAAAGGAGTAAGACGATGAAGCTTAGTAACTTACTTACGCATATCCCATTTTATACGTGCCATCCGTCGTTTACGGATGTGGACATTCAAGGGATTACGATGGATAGTAGAAATGTAAAAGAAGGCGATCTTTTTGTTTGTATAAAAGGTTTTACCGTCGATGGTCATGATTACGCACATGCAGCGGTAGAGCGAGGAGCGACTGTCATCGTTAGTGAACGTCCTTTACACATAGATGGAGTGATAGTCGTAGTTGTACCGGATACGAATAAAGCGTTAGCGATTTTTGCAACGGTTTTTTACGATCATCCGTCAACGAAGTTTTCACTCGTCGGGATTACAGGGACGAATGGAAAAACGACGACGACGTATTTAATTGAGGAAATTTGTAAACGACATGGCCAAAAAACAGGAGTGATCGGCACGATCCAGATGAAAATCGGCGATGAAGTCTTTCCGATCGTTAATACGACTCCTGATGCATTAACGTTGCAACGAAACTTTGCAAAAATGGCAGATGCCGAAGTGGATACGACGGTGATGGAAGTATCTTCGCATGCTCTTGATTTAGGACGTGTCTATGGCACGGACTTTCATATTGCACTTTTTACGAATTTATCGCAAGACCATTTAGACTATCATAAAGATATGGAAGATTATTTACGGGCAAAAACGTTACTTTTTACTAGTTTAGGCAATGACTATACAAAAAAGAGATTTGCCGTCGTAAACAACGACGACCCACATAGTTCCTTGCTTAAAAAAAGTACATCAAAACCTGTCGTAACGTACGGTTTAAAAACGACGGCTGACGTTCAAGCGAAAGATGTGCAAACAGAGCTAACGAGCACATCCTTTTTATTGAAAACACCTGTAGGCGAAATAAATATAACGAGTAAATTGCTCGGGACTTTTAACGTATACAACATGTTAGCAGCTGCATCCGTCGCTTTATTGCTTCGTATTCCCCTCGCAACAATTAAAGAAGCATTAGAGGATATGGATGGTGTACCTGGACGCTTTGAACGAGTAGAAGCTGGGCAAGATTTTGCTGTCATCGTCGATTATGCTCATACACCTGATTCGCTAGAAAATGTGTTACAGACGATTAAAAAGTTCGCTACTAAAAACGTGTACGTTGTCGTCGGTAGCGGTGGAGATCGTGATCGTTCGAAACGACCACTTATGGCAAAAGTTGCATTAACATATAGTGATTATGCTATTTTTACATCGGACAATCCACGAACCGAAGACCCGCTAGCTATTTTAAACGATATGACAGAAGGCTTAACGGAAACGACGTATGAAGTGATAGAAAATCGTAAAGAAGCGATAGAGCGAGCAGTTCAATTAGCTAAAAGTGGCGATGTCATCTTAATCGCAGGAAAAGGTCATGAGACGTATCAAGAAATTAACGGTGTTCGATACGATTTTGACGATCGTCTCGTCGCAAAGGATGTTATTATCGAGAAAGGAAAGAAGTAATTTGTTCACGACACAGTTTTTAACTACATTATTCCCGGCAATGAGTGGCAAACAAAGTACAGAACAAATATATATTGAAGAAGTAACGACGGATAGTCGCAACACAACTTCGAACGGGTTGTTTATCCCTATCGTTGGTGAACGATTCGACGGCCATACGTTTATTGAAGAAGCGGTAAAAAACGGTGCGGTAGCAGCTCTCTGGCAAAAGGATCGACCAATTCCCGATACCGTTCAAACGTCGTGCACTTTTTTTTCTGTCGATGACACACTCGTTGCTCTACAACAGTTAGCCCATGCGTATCGTAAAGATGTCAATCCGATCGTTATTGCAATTACAGGATCAAACGGTAAAACGACGACGAAGGATTTGACGAAAGCGGTGCTACAAACGACGTACAAAACGCACGCAACGAGAGGGAATTTAAATAACGATATCGGTCTGCCGTTAACATTGTTGCAAATGCCACGTGATACAGAAGTCGTCGTCGTTGAAATGGGAATGAACGATTTCGGTGAAATCCGGCTTCTTACAAATATCGCACAACCACACTATGCCATTGTGACGAATATAGGTGAGTCTCATATTGAACATTTAGGGTCTCGCGAGGGGATTCGTGATGCAAAACTAGAAATTGTCGCTAGTTTAGATGAAGACGGTTTGCTTATCATCGATGGAGATGAGCCGCTCCTTACAGAAAGTGCGAACTTTCGACACGTACGTTCGTGTAGTTTTACAAGTGGTGATCTCGTGATAGAAAACGTACAAATCGATGGGAAAACGACGACGTTTACGATAGACGATACGACGTATACGATCCCACTACTCGGAAAACATCATGCGAAAAATGCAAGTTTCGCTATATTAGTTGCAAAACAACTGAAAATTGACGATGCGGTAATTAAACGTGGATTAATGGACGTAGAACATAGTACGATGCGTTTTGAAATGATCGATGGAAAAAATAACGTAACGATTATAAATGACGCCTACAACGCATCACCAACATCGATGCGTGCGGCGATAGAAGTCGTAAAACAATTAACTGACTTTCAATATAAAGGACTTGTTCTTGCAGATGTGTTAGAATTAGGGACGTTTGCAGCACCATTACATCGAACGATTGGAGAGAAAATTGATCATTCGATCGATTTCGTTTTTACATATGGAAAAGAAGCGGAAGTAATTTGTGAAGTCGTGAAAAAACGTGAACCGGAAATAGTATGTAGACATTTCACGTCGAAAGATGAGCTTATCCGTGCGCTTGAACATATGATGCGGAAAAATAGTGTAGTTTTGTTTAAAGGTTCACGTGGTATGCAATTAGAAGAAATAATTGAGCAGTTTATTTGAAAATAGGCGACGAAATATAAGGGGGCGAAACAGATGTTAAACATATACGTAGTAATGATGACGTTAGTAATTGGTTTTTTAATTACAGTCTTATTGTCGCCAATTTTTATTCCATTTTTACGAAAGTTAAAATTTGGTCAAAGCATTCGTGAAGAAGGACCGGAATCGCATATGAAAAAATCAGGTACACCGACGATGGGCGGAATCATGATTATTTTTAGCATTGTTGCAACGTTTATTATTATTGCCGTCCGTTTTATCGACGTACCATTAAGTTATGAGTTTTGGCTTTTATTATTCGTCTTAATTGGCTACGGTGGATTAGGTTTTTTAGATGATTTTATTAAAGTGGCGCTTAAACGTAACCTCGGACTTACATCAAGACAAAAGCTAATTGGTCAACTATTTATTGCAATCATTTTTTACATAACGTTGCAAATGAATGGGTTTCCGACGAATATCGCTATTCCAGGAACAGATGTTTCATTTGAGCTCGGTTGGGCTTACGGATTACTCATTATTTTTATGCTCGTCGGTTCCTCCAATGCTGTCAATTTAACGGATGGTCTCGACGGTTTACTCGCCGGTACAGCAACGGTTGCTTTCGGAGCATTTGCTATCATCGCATCTTATTATTATCCAAGTTTTAGTTTAATTACAGTTTTTTGTTTGGCGGTAATTGGTGCACTAATCGGCTTTTTAGTGTTCAATGCTCACCCAGCGAAAGTGTTTATGGGTGATACTGGCTCGCTTGCTTTAGGAGGCGCCATTGCTGCGGTGGCGATTTTAATGAAAATGGAAATTTTACTCGTTATGATCGGGGGCGTTTTCGTCATCGAGACGTTGTCGGTCATTATTCAAGTAATTTCGTTTAAAACGACAGGAAAGCGTGTGTTTAAGATGAGTCCACTTCATCATCACTATGAATTAAAAGGCTGGTCTGAGTGGCGAGTTGTCATGACATTTTGGTTTGTCGCAATTATTTTTGCGGTAATTGGGGTTTCTATCGAGGTGGCTTTATGATGAATGAACAAACAATCTTTCCATATAAACGAGCGTTCGTTTTAGGACTTGCTAAAAGCGGAACAGCTGCGACTAACGTTTTATTAAACAGCAATGTAGACGTTCGTCTGTTGGATGATCAAGTAAAAGAGTCGGATAGTGTTGTGCGTACGTTACAGGAAAAAGGAGTAGAGGTAGTTTTTCATTCAAAAGATCATTCACTCTTGGAAGATGTTGATGTCGTCGTAAAAAACCCAGGTATTCGATACGATCATGAAGTTGTGCAACGTGCACAAGCACAAAACATTCCAGTCGTTACCGAAGTCGAACTAGCACAACTATTAGCTGAAAATAACGATATAATTGGAGTAACTGGTTCGAACGGAAAGACGACGACGACATCGCTCATTGCAGAAATGTTAGGTAAGAGTAATGAGAAAGTTCGTTTAGCAGGTAATATCGGTGTCGTAGCATGTGAAGAAGCGGCAACATTACGACGAGATGAAACGTTATTACTTGAACTATCTTCCTTTCAACTGATGGGAACACCGAGTTTGAAACCTCACATCGCTGTTCTCCTTAATTTATATGAGGCGCATCTCGATTATCACGGTTCATTTTCCGAATACATAAAAGCGAAAACAGCATTATTTACGAATCAAACGAAGTCGGATTATCTCGTTTATAATGCAGATGATGAACGGGTTGTCGAACAAGTTACGAAAGCACAAGCAACACTCGTACCTTTTTCTCTAAAAAAACGTCAAGAGGATGGAGCTTGGCTAGACGATCAATATATATATTTCCGTGAAGAAAAAGTAATTTCTATCGACGATATAGTCTTAGTTGGTGATCATAATAAAGAAAATATTTTAGCTGCCATTTGTGCGAGCATGTTAGCCGGTGCGAGTAAAGACGCTATTGCGAAGGTGTTACGTACTTTTACTGGTGTGAAACATCGTCTTCAATTCGTAAAAAATGTTCACGAACGACTTTTTTACAATGACTCAAAAGCGACGAATATGTTAGCGACGAAAAAAGCGCTTGTCGCATTTACACAACCGACTATTTTATTAGCAGGTGGTCTTGATCGCGGAAACGATTTTGATGCGTTAATTCCCGCTTTCACGAACGTAAAAGCACTCGTTCTGTTCGGAGAAACAGCAGAAAAAATAGCAGCTACAGGAAAAAAAGCAAATGTTGAAGAAATATATGTTGTACGCGACGTCCAAGAAGCGACGAAAAAGGCATATGAAATTTCGCAAGCAGGTGATATTATCTTACTGTCTCCAGCATGTGCAAGTTGGGATCAGTATAAAACGTTTGAAGAAAGAGGAGAAATATTTGTCCAAACCGTGCATATATTAGCATAGGGGGACATGTTCATGAATGATTGCAAAGCAATTCCCCCCTTGTAATCGTAAGGGGGTTTTTGTGTGGAAAAAAAATCGTTGAAAAGTTTTTACAAGTTCGATTTTACGTTATTATTTATCGTTATTCTCTTGCTTTTGATCGGGTTAATGTTCGTTTACAGTTCGTCCTATGCCTGGGCAGAGTATAAGTACGATGATGCTTTTTTTTATGTGAAACGACAGTTATTATTTGTCTCTTTAGGAATTGTCGGTATGGTATGTATCGCTTTTATTCCTTATTACGTTTGGCGATCATACGTATATTATATTTTTGCGTTCTGTCTTCTTCTCACGATTGCTGTGCTTATTCCAAATATCGGTATCGTTCGAGGTGGTGCACAAAGTTGGATCGGTATCGGAGCTTTCAGTATTCAACCGTCGGAGTTTATAAAACTTGGACTTATTTTTCTACTTTCTCATCTATTAACGAAAAATAGGCGGACGATTAAAACGTTTTTTAAAGGTTTTTTTACTCCGATCGTTATCATTTTTTTCGTTTTTGGACTCATTATGTTACAACCTGACTTTGGCACTGGCGTCGTTCTCGTCTGTACTTCCGTTCTTCTCGTTTTTATCGCTGGTGCACGAATTATTTATTTCGTTTATTTAGCAATGATCGGCGCGGTCGGGTTCACGTTTTTAATTATTTCCGCACCGTACCGTATTAGTCGTATCCATTCATTTTTAAATCCGTGGAATGATCCGTTAGGAGACGGCTTTCAAATTATTCAGTCTCTCTATGCAGTAGGGCCAGGTAAATTATTCGGCGTTGGTTTTACAAATAGCATTCAAAAATATTTTTATTTACCTGAGCCACAAACGGATTTTATTTTTGCGATTATTAGCGAGGAGTTTGGCTTTGTCGGTGGAGCTTTCGTCCTCGTTCTTTTTTCGCTACTAGCCTATCGAGGTACTCTTATTGCACTAAATATCCCAGACCTTTTTGGCCGCTTTGCTGCTTTTGGCATTGTAGCGATGATAACGATACAGGCGTTCATTAATATAAGTGTAGTGATCGGCTTAATTCCTGTGACAGGCATTACGTTACCATTTTTAAGTTACGGTGGCTCCTCTTTAACGTTAACACTCTGTTCGGTTGGTGTTTTATTAAATATAAGTTCGTATGCAAAATATTGAATCTGTCCAAAGAACTGTTTCATGTTTCACCGGAAAATATGATATAATTTTCTTTATATATGAGTATCATGAAGCCGATAAAATAGATAAGGAAAGAAGTTATATAAATGGATGAAAAAATGGATGAAAAAATAGAGGAGAAAAAAATCGTATCGATCGAAGATCGGATACCGAAATTGAAAGAAGCTCGTAAGAAAAAAGCGAATCGTAGACTCGTTTTTTATTTATCTGTTTTCTTCTCTTTAATAGCAATCGTCATATATTTACAATCGCCGTTAAGCCATGTACAGACGGTTCAAGTGAAAGGAAACGAATTAATTGATGAAAATGAAATTATTGAACTGACAGAAATTACGAATAAAACGAATATATGGATGATTCATAAAAAACAAGTTTTACATAGTTTGTTAGAACATTCGCTAATTAAAGATGCGACGATAGAACGACAGTTGCCGCAATCGGTACAAATAAATATAGAAGAGCATCCAGTTATTGGCTATATCTATGAAGATAATACGTTCCATCCTGTATTAGAAAATGGTATGATAGTAACAACAGCAGAAATTACCCATAAAGGTGACGGACCAGTTTTAAATAACTTCACGGATGAGCAGTTTTTACAACGAATGGCGGAGGAGCTTCGCGACGTTCCGGTAGAAATCTTTCAGCTCATTTCTGAAGTGAACTGGGAACCGACGAAAAAAAATCAATACAAAATAACGTTATTTATGAATGACGGATATATTGTAAAGACAACGATTCGAAATTTCGCAAATAAAATTAAACCATACCCATCTATCGTTTCACAACTAGATGAAAATGAAAAAGGAATTATTCATATGGATGTAGGGACGTACTTTGAAAAGATAGATTGAGGAAGGAAAGCGACTTGGAGGTGCCGATGAATTGAGTAATGGAGAAGTACTAGTAAGTTTAGATATTGGAACATCACAAATAAAGGTAATAATAGGCGAAGTATTAGATGATACGTTAAATATTATCGGAGTAGGCACGGCAAAATCAAAAGGGATGCGAAAAGGTGCTATTGTCGATATCGACAAAACGGTATCTGCTATCCGATCGGCAATTGAACAGGCAGAACATATGGTTGATATGAATATTGAACACGTTATCGTTGCCGTTAATGGAAACCACGTTCAGTTACATCCGTGTCACGGTGTCGTTGCAGTTCAGAGCGAAGATCGTGAAATTGACGATGATGATGTGACACGTGTGATCGAGGGTGCGCAAGTTATCTCTATTCCTCCGGAAAGAGAAATTATCGATGTTATACCGAAACAATTTATCGTCGATGGACTAGATGAAATTACTGATCCTCGTGGAATGATTGGTGTTCGTCTCGAAATGGAAGGAACGATCATTACGTGTTCGAAAACAATTTTACATAATATATTAAAATGTATAGAACGTGCCGATTTAAAAGTAGCCGATATCGTCTTACAACCGATCGCAAGTGGCTCGATTGCATTATCGAAAGATGAAATGAGTTTAGGTGTAGCGTTAATCGATGTTGGTGGCGGCTGTACGACTGTTTCTATCTTTGAAGATGATCATTTAGCTGCAACTGCTGTCATTCCATTAGGTGGCGATAACGTAACGAAAGATTTATCGATCGGATTACGGACGACGATGGAGGAAGCAGAGCAAATAAAACTTGATTATGGACATGCTTTTTACGAAACAGCATTAGAAGATGAAACGTTTGAAGCGACAATTATCGGTAGCAATCAAAAAGAAGTGTACAATCAAGTACAAATTTCTGATATGATTGAGGCAAGGTTAGAAGAAATATTCGAGTTATGTGAACAAGAAATAAAACGGTTAGGTTTTTACGATTTACGTGGTGGGTACGTACTAACTGGGGGGACGATGAAAATGCAAGGGGTGCTTGAATTAGCACAAAATGTCCTCGATTCAAGTTCCCGAATCGCGATACCTGATTATATCGGTGTCCGCGAACCGCAATTTACAGTCGGTGTCGGAACGATTCAATTTGCGTATCGAAATGCAAAAATTCAAGGGAAAGAACTATACCCATCTCTTTTACAACACGAAGTACCTAATAAACAGCAAAAACAGCGGGAACAAAAAGGTGAAAAAGGAGAAAAACAATCAAAAATAACGAGCTTTTTCAAATCGTTTTTCGAATAGACCACGTGAAAACCACGTTTCAATAACGAGTGATTATTCTTAGGAGGACAAACAATGTTAGAATTTGATACGAATATGGATCAACTTGCAACAATAAAAGTAATCGGCGTCGGTGGTGGTGGAAATAACGCAGTAAACCGAATGATCGACCACGGTGTAGAAGGTGTAGAATTTATCGCTGTAAATACAGATGCACAAGCGTTAAATTTATCGAAAGCAGAAATAAAATTGCAAATTGGTGAAAAACTGACACGTGGACTCGGTGCAGGTGCAAACCCTGAAATTGGAAAAAAAGCCGCTGAAGAAAGTAAAGAACAAATTGAAGAAGTGTTACAAGGTGCAGATATGGTATTCGTTACGGCTGGTAAAGGCGGTGGAACGGGAACGGGTGCAGCACCTGTCATTGCTCAAATAGCAAAAGATCTCGGTGCATTGACAGTCGGGGTTGTAACACGTCCGTTTTCATTTGAAGGTATTCGAAGACAACGTCAAGCAAAAGCGGGTATTGAAGCATTGAAGGAAAGCGTCGATACGTTAATTGTGATCCCGAACGATCGTTTATTAGAAATCGTCGACAAAAATACGCCGATGCTTGAGGCGTTTCGTGAAGCGGACAACGTACTTCGTCAAGGGGTACAAGGAATTTCCGACCTCATTGCAAAACCTGGACTTATTAACGTCGACTTTGCTGATGTGAAAACGATTATGTATGACAAAGGATCGGCACTGATGGGCATCGGGGTTGCAACTGGTGAAAATCGTGCTGTCGAAGCGGCGAAAAAGGCAATTTCTTCTCCGTTACTTGAAACATCGATCGATGGTGCACAGGGCATTTTGATGAATATTTCCGGTGGGCCAAGCCTCAGTTTATTTGAAGTTCAAGAAGCAGCTGACTTAGTAACATCGGCTGCCGATGAAGAAGTGAACGTCATTTTTGGAAACGTTATTAACGAAAATTTAAAAGAGGAAGTAGTTGTCACGGTAATTGCTACTGGTTTTGATGAAACGAAAAAAGAAGTAAAACAACGCCGTCAACAACCTATGCACGTAAATAAAGCGGCTGTTGATGAAGTAGCAGCGACAGATAAAAATAAACGTGAACAAGATACGGGCGGTGCAGATCACTTTCATCACGATGAAGAGACGTTAGATATACCTACGTTTCTACGTAACCGTAAACGAGACCGGCAATGATCATTTCTTAATTGAGCATCCACATATTACACTTAAACGTGATCTATTGCGACGAATTAAGCCATATTTTTTCGTAAGTAAGACGAAAAATATGGCTTTTTTTGTTGCTCTTTGCCAAAAGGTAATCGCCTCAAAAAGTAAGAAAAAATAACCTAATGAAACTAGCACGTTTTTCTTTAAACTATATACACGTATATCCGTTCCGTCCATTATATACAAGCTATTTAAGGTAAGTAATTGTGCAGCTATTTTCCATTTCCAACGATGTTTTTGCATAAAAACTTCGTAACAATCCGTTTTATTATGAGAGACTGTGCAAGTTTATGAAAGAAAAAATGTTGCAGCAAACAGAAATAGCGACATCATTTTTTTACGTACTCTACTATACTAGCAGTACAAACTGAGGTAGCAACTTCGCAAATGGAAGGAACGTGTCAATTGGTCGTCTATTTAGATCTCATCGTGTTGTTGAATGCTCTTTGCAATTTGCTTATTTTATCTTTAACAGCATACATTATGAGAGAACATGTGCGTAAAGTTCGCTTAATATTAGGTGCAATCGTGGCAACAGCGTTCGTACCACTCATCATTTATTTTCCGCATCCGCTACTTCATTCATTTTTAAGTAAACTTTGTTATTCGGTCATAATTATCGTCACGACATTCCATTATCAAACAATATATAAAACGATACAACAATTATTTACTTTTTATTTCATTTCTTTTCTTGTCGGTGGTGGTCTCATTAGTTTTCACTATATGATACAAGATTCAATATCCGATCGGATGAAAAAAATTTTACTCACCGTTCAAAGTGTTTATGGAGATGAACTGCACTTATTACTTCTTATAGTCGGATTTCCGCTTTTACTACTTTTTACGAAACGACGGATGGACGTACATGTAAAAGAAAAGATCACGTACGACCAATTCTACCGTTGTCGTCTTTTATTAAACGGAAAAGAAATGGAAACGACTGGCTTTATCGATAGTGGAAACCAATTATACGATCCGCTGACAAAACTTCCTGTCGTTATTTCAGATGCAGCTTTTTTACGAGTTTTTTTTACAGAAGATGACTGGAATGAAATCGTTACGATTATTAAGACAGATCGTTTGGATGAAATAGAGAGTACATTGCCAACAAAAATGACGCTTGTACCATTTACTGACGTAACAGGAGAAACAAGACTTTTATATACGTTCCGACCAGAACAATTAACTATTTATTACGATGATCGAGTTCATAAAACGAACGAAGTGTTAGTCGGTATTCGCTTAGAAGCGCTCGTTCCCGATCGTACGTATGAATTGCTGCTTCACCCACAAATTATATATGGACGAGGTACAAAAAGTGCTTAAAAGGAAAAGGGGATGATCGTATGTGGAAATATAAAATACGTGTTTGGTGGAATGCGCTATTACGGAAGTTAGGTATTCAGCGTGATAGCGTTTATTACGTCGGAGGGAAAACAGTTTTACCTGCACCGTTAGATAAGGAGACGGAAAGTAATTTACTCGAACGGCTAAGCGAAGGGGATAAAACTGCAAGGGCGATGTTAATTGAACATAATTTACGTCTCGTCGTTTATATTGCGCGAAAATTTGAAAATACGGGTGTGCATATCGAAGATTTAATAAGTATCGGGTCGATCGGATTAATTAAAGCAGTAAACACGTTCGACATTGATAAAAAAATTAAATTAGCAACGTATGCATCACGTTGCATTGAAAATGAAATATTAATGTATTTACGAAAAAATAGTCGCATGAAAACAGAAGTGTCATTCGATGAACCGTTAAATGTCGATTGGGATGGAAATGAGTTGCTTTTATCCGATGTGTTGGGAACGGACGAAGACTTAACGACGAAAGAGTTAGAAATGAAAGTCGATAAACAATTATTGTTGAAAGCTTTGTCGACGTTAAACTATCGCGAACGGAAAATAATGGAGTTGCGATTCGGGCTAGTTGGACAGAAAGAAAAAACACAAAAAGACGTCGCAGATATGTTAGGTATTTCGCAATCATACATTTCTCGGTTGGAAAAGCGGATTATAAAACAGTTACAAAAAGAATTTCAAAAAATGGTGTAAAAAATTTACGGACTGGACTGTATGTCGTACAAGGAAAAGACAAATTTCTCGTTCATCTGCTTGCATAAAAATGAGTCCTTTCGGTCATACTTACGATGAACACGATTGACGAATCGGGAGGACAGCAAATGATGAAACATAAGGTAGAAATTTGTGGTGTAGACACGTCAAAACTTCCTGTATTAAAAAACGAAGAAATGCGCAAACTTTTTCGCCAAATTGAGCGAAATGAAAATAGTTTAGAAGCGCGAGAAAAGCTCGTAAACGGGAATTTACGCCTCGTCTTAAGTGTGATTAAACGATTTCGCCATCGCGGTGAAAATGTCGATGATCTTTTTCAAGTCGGTTGTATTGGTCTTATGAAATCTATTGATAATTTTGATTTAAAACATAACGTACGTTTCTCTACTTATGCTGTACCGATGATTATCGGTGAAATAAAACGTTACTTACGGGATAACAATCCAATTCGTGTATCTCGCTCATTACGTGATACAGCGTACAAAGCATTACAAGTTCGGGAAAAATTAATGAGTAAACGAGAGGAAGAGCCGACAGCAATGGAAATTGCTAAGGAAATGGATGTTCCTTATGAGGATGTCGTCTTTGCAATTGAAGCGATACAAGATCCTGTATCGCTACACGAACCGATTTACAACGACGGTGGAGATCCTATTTACGTCATGGATCAAGTTAGCGATGATAGTGAATCGGATGAAAAATGGACAGACCACTTATCGTTAAAAGAAGGCATGTTACAATTAGATGATAGAGAAAAATCTATTTTAACGAAACGATTTTTCCAAGGGAAAACACAAATGGAAGTAGCCGAAGAAATCGGTATTTCCCAAGCACAAGTGTCCCGTTTAGAAAAAGCGGCAATCGAGCAGATGAACGTTGAAATGTTTGAATAAAACAATGAACTAGAAGGACAGGTTTTAACAACCTGTTCTTTTTTTATTGATGTAATTGACATCTCGTACATATAAATGTATAAAGGAGCTGATAAATCGTGATTACGTTATCTGAGTTACAAATGAAAGAAGTCGTCGTTCTTGAAACGGGCGAACGGTTAGGCTTTATTGAAGATTTAGAAATTGAACAAGAACAAGGGTACGTAACGGAAATTATCGTAACTACTCAAACGACAGGTAGTGCTCTTTTGTTTCAACGACCGGAAGAAATTCGTATATTTTGGGAACAAATTAGGACGATAGGTGCCGATATTATACTCGTAAGTAATGTGAAACAGACAGAAGAAATAACGAAATGATTTTGATTTAATGAAGATTTTTCATAATATGATAAAATATATAGAAAAGAGACTTTCATAATGTTTACATGATGAAATAGGGGAGAATCGATAAATGACAGTTGCAGACAATTTAGTGAACATTCAAGAGAAGGTTAGGCGTGCTTGTGAGCGAGCAAATCGAAAAGAAGATGAAATTACGATTATCGGTGTCACAAAATATGTTACAATAGAACGAGCAAAGGAATTAATTGCTACAGGTGTGACGAACCTTGGCGAAAATCGTACAGATGAGTTTTTACATAAGTACCATGCGATCGACACCGATGTCAAATGGCATTTTATCGGGACGTTACAGTCACGTAAAGTACGTGAAGTTATCGGAAAAGTAAAAGCGATCCATTCACTTGAGCGACTATCTGTCGCACGACAAATAAATAATCGTTCCGATGAAGTCGTCGATTGCTTCGTACAAGTAAACGTCAGTGGGGAAGAATCAAAACATGGACTTGAACCAGATGAAGTAATCCCATTTATTGAAGAGTTGGCACAATATGAAAAAGTTCGTGTCGTCGGACTGATGACGATGGCACCACATATCGAAGATAAAGATGAAATTCGTAACGTCTTTCGACGACTACGCAACTTACGAGATGAAGTGCGTGATAAAAACTATGATCATGCACCGTGTACGGATCTTTCGATGGGGATGAGTAACGACTTTGACATTGCAATTGAAGAAGGCGCCACACATATCCGCATCGGCTCACAACTAGTTGGATCTTAAATACAAAGTGAGGTGAGATAGATGAGTTTAAAAGAGCGATTTAAAAGCTTCTTCAATACGGATGAGGAGTATGAATATATTGAAGAAGTAGAAGTCGAAGAAAACAATATGCCTGTCGAACGCCGTGGGAAAGGAAAAAATGTCGTCAGCTTATCGGCGATTCAACAACAGACATCAAAAGTAATATTGTGTGAACCGACATCGTACAATGAAGTACAAGAAATCGCTGATCATTTGTTAAGTAAACGGGCTGTCGTCATTAATTTGCAACGAGTCGATCGTTCGCAAGCGAAACGAATAGTGGACTTTTTAAGTGGGACAGTCTATGCGATTAAAGGTGACATTCAAAAATTAGGTGTCGCAACATTTTTATGTACGCCTGATAACGTATCTGTTTCAGGCTCGATTTCTACAGCAACAATGGATGAAGAGTAAAAGAAAGGTTTGAAGCAATGAACACAGTGTTAGGATTAATTGTCGGTGCATTTACGATTTATAGTTACGCGTTAATTATTTATATTTTAATGTCTTGGTTTCCGGGTGCACGTGATTCACAAATCGGTCATTTTCTTGGGAGTATTTGTGAACCGTATTTAGAACAGTTTCGTAAATTTATCCCACCGCTCGGCATGATTGATATTTCGCCGATCGTAGCTATTTTCGTACTTCATTTAGCACGAATCGGTGTCATCGAGCTATTTCGGATGATTCCATTATAACATTGTCTATTTATCAACATTTCCGAGCGTATGAACACCCGTTTGTCGACCGCGTGCTCTCCTGGAAACAACAAGTGGAAAGAACATATACACCTTATGTGACGGACTTTTTAGATCCACGAGAACGACATATCGTTCGTTCTCTCATCGGCGAGAACAACGAGGAAATTGTTTATTCATTTTACGGTGTACACGATGAAGCAGAGCGAAAACGAGCCGTCATCGCACCATTTTACGAAACAATCAACGAAGAATCATTCGTCCTTCAGTTGTTAGAAAGTAAATACGAACGTAAGTTTAATGAACTTTCCCATCGTGACGTATTAGGTGCGTTAATGAGCCTCGGTATTGATAGAAAGAAAATCGGCGATATTTACGTCGGTGAAGATCGATTGCAAATTATTGTCGATGATACGATCGCATCATTTATAAAACTGGAATTAAACCGCATTCGTCGCGCTTCCGTTCGCTTTGAAGAAGTACCGTTTTCGGAAGTGATCGGTAGTATGGATGAATGGCAAGAAAATGTAAAAACGGTCGCTTCTCTAAGACTCGACGTAGTCATAAAAGAAATTTACAATATTTCTCGTAACAAAGCGGCACAATTTATTACAAGTAAAAAGGTGAAAGTAAATCATTTACAAATTGACGATCCTGCTTTACAATTAGCTGAAAAAGATTTAATTTCCGTGCAAGGAAAAGGGCGCAGTAAATTACTTGCGATCGAGGGCGAAACAAGAAAAGGACGCCTTCGGGTAACGACGGCTCGATTAAAGACATAAAATGTAGAAAACAAACGCATAATCGATTAAAATAAAACGTAGATATTCGATACGTCACGTATTCATAGGAGGTGTAATCGTGGTACTTACTCCATTAGATATTCATAATAAAGAGTTTACGCGAGGATTTCGTGGTTATAATGAAGATGAAGTGAATGAATTTTTAGATCAAATTATAAAAGATTATGAAATGACGATCCGTGAGAAAAAAGAGTTAGAAAATCAAGTGAAGGAATTGTCGGAAAAAGTCGATCACTTTGAAAATATCGAGGAGACATTAAACAAGTCGATCGTTGTCGCTCAAGAGACTGCTGAAGAGTTAAAAGCGAATGCAAGAAAAGAATCAAAGTTAATTATTAAAGAAGCGGAAAAGAATGCGGATCGAATTATTAACGAAGCGTTAGGAAAATCACGAAAAGTAGCGATGGAAATTGAGGAGTTACAACGACAAGCGAACGTATTCCGAACACGATTAAAAATGTTAATAGAAGCACAATTGGATTTAGTTAATAGTGGGGATTGGGATAAGTTTTTACAGTTTGAAGAAGAATTAGAGGAAACGGAAACAGTTCAAGAAGAGTGACGAGTAGAACGATACGTCTAATTGTATCGTTTTCTTCGGTTTATGCTATAATATATTTTATACATACTTTTATAATTGAATAATAAATGACATACGATGATAGAAAAAAAGTATAAAAGAAGTCTGTTCTAGCGAGTTAGGATCCGGTGTAAGCCTAATACAGCACTCTTTTAGAAAAATCGTTCTGGAGTATCCATTTGAATGTATAGTAGAATCGGACGAATGATCCACGTTACGAATCATTTAAGTTTGTATTTGATACGAATAAGGGTGGTATAGCGGGTTTCCTCGTCCCTTTAGGGATTTAGAGGATTTTTTTATATGAAAAAAATAGTGAAAATGAGTTAGTCGCTTAAGGAGGAACTAATGGAAAATGGATTATAAAGAAACGTTATTAATGCCAAAGACAAAGTTTCCAATGCGTGGAAATTTACCGAATAAAGAACCTATTCGCCGCGAAGAATGGGATAAAAATAAACTGTATGAAAAAGTACAGGAGCGAACGAAAGGTAGACCACTTTTTATTTTACACGACGGTCCGCCGTATGCAAATGGCGATTTACACATCGGACATGCATTGAATAAGATTTTAAAAGACTTTATCGTTCGTTATAAATCGATGTCCGGATATCACGCACCGTATGTACCTGGTTGGGATACGCACGGACTACCGATTGAAACGGCTTTAACGAAACAGAAAAAGATCGATCGAAAAAAGTTGTCTATCGCAGAGTTTCGTCAAATGTGTGCCGATTATGCGATGGAACAGTTAGATAATCAACGTGAACAGTTTAAGGCGATGGGCGTCCGAGGTGATTGGGACAATCCGTACGTTACGTTAACGAATGAATATGAAGCAGCACAAATTAAAGTGTTCGGTGAAATGGCGAAAAAAGGTTATATTTATAAAGGGTTAAAACCTGTTTATTGGTCGCCATCGTCAGAATCAGCGCTTGCAGAGGCTGAAATAGAGTATAAAGATAAACGTTCCCCATCTATTTACGTTGCCTATGAAGTTAAAGATGGTAAAGATGTACTTGAAAATGGAACGAATATTATTATTTGGACGACGACACCGTGGACGATTCCGGCAAGTTTAGGAATTTCATTGCATCCGGATTTAACGTATGCAGTAGTTAAAGTAAATAGTGAAAAGTACGTCGTTGCGCAAGATTTATTAGAACAACTTGCCGAAGATTTAGAATGGGAAAAATATGAAGTTGAAAAGACATTTATGGGACGTCATGCGGAACGGATCGTTGCGAAACATCCATTTTATGACCGTGATATCCTCGTTATGATCGGAACGCACGTTACGACAGAAGCAGGTACAGGTTGCGTTCATACAGCACCGGGTCACGGGGAAGATGACTTCTACGTTGCGAAAAAATACGGCGTTGAAGCATTTTGTCCAGTAGATGACCGTGGTTATTTTACGGATGAAGCACCAGGTTTTGAAGGCATGTTTTACGATGATGCAAATAAAGCGGTCACAGAAAAGTTAGACGAACGGGATGCTCTCTTACATTTAACGTTCATAACGCACTCGTATCCACACGATTGGCGGACAAAACAGCCAACGATTTTCCGTGCGACTTCGCAATGGTTTGCATCGATTAAAGATTTTCGTCAAGATATTTTAGAAGAAATTAAAGAAGTTGAATGGCACCCTCAATGGGGGGAGACTCGTCTATATAATATGGTTCGTGATCGAGAGGATTGGTGTATTTCTCGTCAACGTACTTGGGGAGTACCAATTCCAGTATTTTATGGAGAAGATGGCACACCGATCATTACGGATGAAACGATTGATCACGTATCGAACTTGTTCCGGGAACACGGTTCAAATATTTGGTTCGAATGGGAAGCGAAAGACTTGTTACCTGACGGGTTTACGTCTGAACATAGCCCGAACGGTAAGTTCACGAAAGAAACAGACATTATGGACGTATGGTTCGACTCTGGTTCATCTCATGAAGCAGTTTTATTACACCGTGAAGATCACCGTCGCCCAGCCGATGTTTACTTAGAAGGTAGTGACCAGTACCGCGGGTGGTTCAACTCTTCGCTATCGACAGCTGTTGCAGTTACTGGTAAAGCTCCTTATAAGAGCGTTATTAGCCACGGATTTGTTCTCGACGGTGATGGACGGAAAATGAGTAAATCACTCGGTAACGTAATCGTACCAGCCGACATTCAAAAACAAATGGGTGCAGATATTTTACGGCTGTGGGTCGCTTCTGTCGACTATCAATCGGACGTTCGAATTTCACAAGACATTTTACGTCAAGTATCGGAAGGGTATCGTAAAATCCGGAATACGATCCGTTTCATGTTAGCGAACTTAGTCGACTTTGAACCGCAAAAACATACTGTGGAAGAGGCAAAGTTACAAGGTGTAGATCGATACATGTTATACCGATTACAAAACTTAATTAAAAAAGTTCGCGTAAGTTATGACACATATGATTTTGCAACAGTTTTCCAAGAAATTCACAATTATATTGCGATCGATTTAAGTGCGTTCTATTTAGATTTCGCTAAAGATGTGTTGTACATCGAAGCAGAAAACGATGAACGTCGTCGTAGTATTCAAACAGTTTGTTATGAGACGCTCGTTGCTTTAACGAAAATGTTAAACCCAATTATTCCACATACGACGGAAGAAATTTGGGAGTATATTAACGACGTAGAAGCCGAATATGTCCAATTAACTGATATGCCAGAAGCACGTGAAATAGCTAACTTCGATGAAGCAGAACGAGAAAAATGGACTCACTTTATGAAAGTCCGTTCCGACGTCTTAAAATCATTAGAAGAAGCGCGGAACGAAAAAGTGATCGGAAACTCGTTAGAAGCAAAAGTTTATATCGCAGCTAAAGATGATGCGACAAAACAGTTGTTGGAAGAGATTCCGAATGTTCACCAATTGTTCATCGTCTCTGAGACAGTTTTAAATGAAAAACATTCGAAAGCAAAGGAATATGAGCACGTTCATATTTATGTAAAGAAACATAGTGGTGAAAAATGTGAACGATGCTGGATGCTATCACATACAGTCGGAGAAAACGCAAAACACGCAACGATTTGTACACGTTGTGCTGATGTCGTAGAGGAACATTATAGTCATTTAGTATAAAACGATCCCTTCGAGCGTAACGAAAGTTCGTTCGAAGGGATTTTGATTTTGTTATAAGTAGAAATGTATTTTATGAATGAAAGATTTACACGTTTTGTAACATTTTATTTAAAGCAAGTTTTGCAAAGTTCGTCGTATCTTCATCGACTACTATTTCGTGAACGTATTGCTCCGTGTCAAGCGAACGTAGTGACCATAATAAATACGGTAACGTAATTCGGTTCATCGTCATACAAGAACAGAGATACGGATTTAACGACATAATTTCTTTATCCGGATGTTGTTGTTTTAAGCGATTTACTAAATTCATTTCTGTTCCGATCGCCCATTTTGACCCAGCTGGTGCTTCTTTAATTATTTTTATAATATAGCTCGTCGAACCAGAATAGTCACTTGCAGCTACTGTCTCGTATGGACATTCAGGATGGACGATGACGTTAATATCCGGGTTACTTTTCCGTACGTTTTCAACGTTTTCGACTGTAAAATTTTCATGAACAGAACAATATCCTTTCCATAAAATAATTTTTACATCTTCGACATTTCCATCATATTCGAGTACGTTAGCAACCGGGTCCCATACAGCCATGTTTTGAAGTGGTACACCGAGCTCGTAACTAACGTTTCGACCTAAATGTTGATCAGGTAAAAATAAAATTCGTTCTTTTTCAGAAAGGGCCCACGTAATCATTTTTCTTGCATTCGATGATGTGACTGTTGCGCCTCCGTGTTTACCGACGAATGCTTTAATTTCAGCTGTCGAATTCACATACGTTAACGGGATGATTGTGTCTCCAAACGTGCCGGTAAGGATGTCCCAACTACGCTCTGTTTGATAAATATTTGCCATATCCGCTAACGAACATCCAGCACGTAAATCAGGTAACAACACTTTCTGTGCCTCCGTCGTTAACATTTCGGCCGTTTCTGCCATAAAATGAACACCACAAAAGACGATATATTGTGCTTTGTGATTTCGTTCACATAATTGCGCTAACTGTAATGAATCACCAGTTACATCCGCAAATTGAACGATTTTCTCCTTTTGATAATGGTGTGCCGGAATGAACAGTTTTTCCCCGAATTTATTTTTTATATCGGTAATTTCTACTTCCATTTCTTCTTCCGTCATCTGCATAATCTCTTCAGGTAACGTATTTTCTTTCGTCAATAAATCGAGCATGTTCACTTACTATTCCTCCTTCATTGATAAACTAATATCTAATGCGCAAACAGAGTGGGTTAAAAAGCCTAGTGAAATAAAATCGACATTCGTTTTACTATATCCACTTAGTTCCGTTATCGTAATGCCACCGGAAGCTTCCGTTAAAATGTGATGTGGAACGTGTCGCTTTAACGAAATAATTTCATCTGGTGTCCGGTTGTCAAACATGATAATGTCGACATCGTTTTGAACAGCTTCTTTCACTTCTTCTTCCGTCTCCGTTTCAATTTCAATTTTCACCATTGGACCAATTTGAGAGCGAACTCGTTCGACAGCAGTTGTAATCGATCCCGCAAATGCGATATGGTTATCTTTAATCATCACACCGTCATACAATCCGTGCCGATGGTTGTAGCCCCCACCACACGTGACGGCATATTTATCGAACATTCGGAGTCCAGGTGCCGTCTTTCGTGTATCCGTAATTTTTATATCACTATTGTTTAACGTATGTACCGCACGATGTGTCATCGTTGCAATTCCACTCATTCGTTGAATTAAATTTAAGACGAGACGTTCACCTGAAAGGATTGCCCGAACGGGCCCGGTAATCGTTGCAATTTCTTCGTTTTGGTCTACAGACTCTCCATCTGCCACGTGTAACGTTACCGTGATACGTTCATCGAGTAATGCATATGTCATGTCGATAATACTAGCACCACAAAATATTCCGTTTTCTTTTGCGTAAATCGTCGCTGCAGATTCATAGTTACGTGGAAAAATTGTTTCCGAAGTAAGATCTCGTTGTTGCAAGTCTTCTATTAAAAACTGTTGTAATAAATTTTTTATCATCATATTGTTCAGTTTCCCCACCCCCTTGTGAAACATATCACATAAAATGTTGCAATAAATAAGTTCTTTATTATAATGACATATATTAGATGAAATGACAAGACTAATGACAAGACAGTGAGCTTTCCCGCGAAAAATTTATCCATTATGGATGAAAATAACGAATTTTTATACGTGATAGTGAGGAAAGTAGCACGAAAAACAAGTGATCATAGAGGTGTGATAAAATTGATTTATTTAGATTATGCTGCAACGACTCCGATTCGTAAAGAGGCATTAGACGCATTCGTACAAGCGAGTGGAACGTATTTTGGTAATCCGAGTAGTTTACATGATCGTGGTGTGGAGGCAAGTGATGTGTTGGAAAAGTGTCGCTTCATTTGGGCGGAAATGATTCACGGCGAAAAAGATGGCATTTATTTTACGAGCGGTGGCACCGAATCGAATCAACTTGCTGTCATGTCACTTTTAGCTGGTAACAGAGAAAGAGGTAATCATATTATTACGACAGAAGTAGAACATTCGTCGTTATACAATTTATTTAAACAGCTTGATGATGATAGTTATGACGTAACATTTTTACCGTTAAATGAACGCGGTGTCGTCGATGTAGAAGTCGTTCAGAAAGCGATTCGTCCATCGACTGTTCTAGCATCCATTCATCATGGAAATAGCGAAGTTGGTTTCGTGCAACCGATTGACAAACTTGGTAAATTGTTTCATGAAAGTAACATAATCTTTCACGTCGATTGTGTTCAAACGTTCGGGCATATACCGATCGACGTTAAACGTACTAGGATCGATTCTCTGTCCATATCAAGCCATAAAATTTATGGACCGAAAGGAACAGGTTTAGCTTATATAAATCCCCACCTTAAGTGGCGAAGTCAAGTTGAACAGACGACTCACGAAAATGGGTTTCGTCCCGGTACTGTGAACGTTCCGAGTATCGTTGCTTTTTCAGTTGCGGGTCAACTAATCTTAGAAGAAAAGAAAATGAAAACGGATCAATACAGATCGTTAAGATCACGTTTTGTACAGAGATTGCATAAAGAATTACCTCAAGTACGTGTCATTGCAAATGAAAGCGATCAATTACCACATATTATAGGGCTCGTCTTTCCGAAAGTGGAGGGTCAATACGTTATGTTAGAGTGTAATAAGCGACATATACACGTATCGACAGGAAGTGCTTGTCAAGTCGGTATGCAAAGCCCGTCACGTACATTGTTATCCATAGGGATGAATGAAATTGAAGCAAAACAATTAGTACGTATTTCGTTCGGAAAAGATACGACTGAAACAGAATTAATGCAGTGTATCGACGTTTTTAAAGAACTCGTTTTAGAAAACAGTGTTATATACGATTAAATTACTACGATTTCTTTTCAAAAGTTTATTTGGACTAGCTAAGTGCGCGGCACAAATACAGTTTTATTTAAGTATGAAAAAAGTGGACTTATTTACGGGCGAATGCGTGAATAAAATATCGTAACATGGTATTGTATAAGGGAACAAATTTTCAAGTATAGTGGCCTTACGTTGGAGGTATAGTCGATGTTACGATATTATTTCGTTGCACTTATTGTTATCTTAATCGATCAAATGTCAAAATGGATTGTCGTTCAACAAATGGAGCTTGCTCAATCGATTCAAATAATACATAACTTTTTTTATATAACGTCGCATCGAAACGAAGGTGCTGCATGGGGAATATTACAAGGCCAAATGACGTTTTTTTATATCATTACCGTAATCGTTGTCGTTGCAATCGTTTATTATATGCAACGGTACGGAAACAATCACCCGCTGCTTGCGACATCCTTAAGTTTATTATTAGGTGGTGCGATTGGAAACTTTATCGATCGGCTATTCCGTAAAGAAGTCGTCGACTTTCTTGATTTTATCATTATTTCGTATGACTTTCCGATTTTTAATATCGCCGATTCAGCATTGACGATCGGTGTTATTTTACTCATTATTTTTACATTGTTTGAAGATAAATTGTTACAAAAAAGGAACGAAGTTCGATGAGTGAAAAAACTTTTACGATCACGAATGATGAAGCAGATATTCGTTTAGACAAACTGTTAACAATCATAAACGAATCAGTTTCTCGACAACAAATTCAAAAAGCGATTAAAGCAGGTAATGTCACTGTAAATGGCGAAGTGAAAAAAGCGAATTACGTCTGTAAGGTAGATGATATTATTCACTATATACTCGAATACGAAAAAGAGAGTAAAGAAATTGAACCGGAGCCGATTCCTTTAGCGATTGAATATGAAGATGATCATTTATTAGTTGTCAATAAACCGAAAGGGATGATCGTACATCCGACAGAAACGATTCGAACGAATACACTCGTAAATGGATTGTTACATTATTGTAAGCATTTATCGACGATAAGCGGCAATGAACGACCTGGCATTGTTCATCGTTTAGATAAAGATACGAGTGGTTTAATCGTTGTCGCTAAAGACGATGTAACACATCGCCATTTGAAAGAGCAATTTCAACGTCGCACTGTTTACCGATTGTATGAAGCGGTCGTTCACGGCTCCCTTTCTCATACAGACGGGATCATTCGTGCACCGATTGGACGCAATCCGAAAAACCGTTTAAAAATGGCAGTCGTAAAAAACGGAAAAGAAGCGGAAACACATTTTAAAACTGTCACACATTACGATGCATTTACACTCGTTCAATGTGAACTGAAAACGGGACGGACACATCAAATACGTGTTCATCTTGACTATATCGGACACCCAATTGTCGGCGATCCATTGTACGGTAATAGACGAAATCCGTACGTCGATTCACAAGCTCTCTATGCAAAGACGATTCGTTTTGTACATCCACAAACGAAAGAAATGATGACGTTTACGATCGATCGACCAGAAGAGTTCAAAAATTTGTTACAGAAAATATCAGTTTCATCTTGACATTGCATCCTACGTTTGAAATAATAAGTACAGTTAAATATGCAATCCTTTAATATAGTCCAGAGAGGCTAAAAAGGAAACGGTATAGTCGTACTGCGTCTTTTTATGCCCTTTTGCCTCTACGTTGGCGAAAGGGTTTTTGTATAAAAAATTGCGGGAGGATGGCACGTTGAATAAAAAACGGATGATTTTAGATGAAGCTGCAATTAACCGGGCGTTAACACGCATCGCTCACGAGATTTTAGAGCGGAATAAAGGTGGCGGAAATATCGTCTTAGTCGGTATTAAAACGCGCGGTGCACCTCTTGCGAAACGATTGCAGATGAAAATTAATGAAATTGAGGCAATTGAAGTGCCGATCGGTGAAGTCGATATAACACTTTACCGAGACGATTTACAGAAAAAGTACGACGATCCTGAGTTGCATAGTACGAATATTGCAGTAGACATAGAAAATAAAACGGTCATCTTAGTCGACGATGTGTTATATACGGGACGAACTGTGCGTGCAGCAATGGATGCTGTAATCGACCACGGTAGACCGGCGCAAATTCAATTAGCCGTATTAACGGATAGAGGCCATCGTGAGCTACCAATTCGTGCCGATTATGTCGGTAAAAACATTCCGACATCGAAAGATGAATTAATAGTCGTTCAACTACGCGAACAAGATGATATTGATGAAGTAAGTATTTTTGAACAAACTAAATAAAGAGACCTTTAATTAAATCCAGTGAGGTTTAGAAGGTCGCATGAAATGAACGTACGAACTATCGCTACGTCTACCTCTTTGCGACTTTCTTGCAAAGAGGTTTTTTATTGCCTGAAGAGCTAGTTTAGCAAACTATCGAGAGGTGAGAAAAATGAAAGATTTTCTATCCGTTGCTGACATGCAAACTGAAGAGATGATCCAGTTATTAAAAACGGCAAAACGTTTACGTGACACAGATGTATCATTCCACAGGCAAATTTTTGTCGCCAATTTATTTTTTGAACCGAGCACCCGAACGAAAATGAGCTTTCTCGTCGCGCAACGAAAGTTAGGTTTAGAACCGTTAGAGTTTCACGCAGAAACATCGAGCATTAAAAAAGGTGAATCGTTATATGACACAGCGAGAACGTTCGAGGCAATAGGTGCAAACGTGTTAGTCATTCGTCATCAAAAGAACGATTGGGTTGAAGAAGTAGAGGGGAAACTTTCGATACCGATCATCAATGCTGGTGCTGGCACGAAAGAACACCCGACACAAAGCTTACTCGATGCGTATACGATTTATGAGGAATTTGGAACGTTTAACAATATAAATGTCGTCATAGCTGGTGATATTAAACATAGTAGGGTAGCACATTCGAATGCTGAAATGTTAACAAGACTCGGTGCGAATGTATACGTCTCTGGTGCCAAATCGATGCAAGATAGTAATTTACCGTATCCGTACCTTCCGATTGATCAAGCAATTGAAATATGTGATGTGTTCATGCTATTACGCATACAGTTTGAGCGACACGAAACGAAGATAACAGAGGCAAAAGATTATTTAAGTCATTACGGACTTACAGTTGAGCGAGAAATGAATATGAAGGATAATGCGATCATTATGCATCCTGGACCAGTAAACCGAGGTGTGGAAATAGACTCGATGCTCGTTGAATGCGAACGATCGCGTATCTTTAACCAAATGGAAAATGGCGTATATGTTCGAATGGCAATTTTACAACAATTATTATTAAAGTGGGGGATCGTACATGAAAACGAAGTTAACGAATGCAGTGCGCTTAGTAAGTGAGGATAAATTTGAACGATGTGAACTGTTGCTTGAAGATGATAAGGTCGTTGCGATCGATACGATAGTTGAAGCCGAAGCTGATCAGATCATTGATTGTGGTGGTAACGTCGTTTTACCTGGATTTATCGATGTACACATCCATTTACGTGAGCCAGGAGGCGAAGCGAAAGAGACGATTAAAACAGGGACAGAAGCAGCAGCACGAGGTGGATTTACGACTGTTTGTGCGATGCCAAATACGAACCCTGTGCCAGATAACGAAGAAACAGTGCGAGATATTTTGCAACGGATTGAAAAAGATGCGGTTATTCGTGTTTTACCGTATGCGGCAATTACGAAAGGATTACAAGGAAAAGAGCGCACGAATATTACAGAATTAAGTAAGCTCGGTGTTTTTGCATTTACAGATGACGGTGTCGGTATTCAAACGGCAGGACAAATGTATGAAGCGATGGTTGAAGCTGCTAAGAACGATATGACAATCGTTGCTCATTGTGAAGACAACTCTATTTTATACGGCGGAGCAGTGCATGAGGGCGATGTAAGTAAACGACTCGATATGCCCGGTATTTTAAATGCTTGTGAAGCTGTCCATATAGCACGTGACGTCTTACTTGCTGAAGCAGCGAATTGCCATTATCACGTCTGTCACGTAAGTACGAAAGAGTCAGTTCGAGTCATTCGCGATGCAAAGCGTGCAGGCATTCGTGTAACAGCAGAAGTTACCCCACACCATTTGTTGTTGACAGAAGATGACATTACAGAAGATGATGCGAATTATAAAATGAATCCTCCCTTACGAGCGAAAGAAGATCGTGATGCACTCATTGCTGGTTTACTCGACGGGACGATTGACTTTATCGCAACGGATCATGCACCTCATACAGAAGTGGAAAAGGAGGCGGGTATTTTACGAGCACCATTCGGTATCGTCGGTTTGGAAACAGCTTTTCCGTTAATGTATACACATTTTGTAAAAACAGGTAAAATGACGTTTCGACAATTAGTTGACTATTTCACGAAAAAGCCAGCTGAAGTGTTCGGTTTACCGTACGGAATGTTACAAGTCGGTTCGATAGCTGATCTGACGGTTGTCGACTTAGAAAATGAAATGACGATTGATAAAACGACATTTTATTCAAAAGGGAAAAATACACCGTTTGACGGTTGGAACGTATATGGGAACCCGTTGTTAACGATCGCATCAGGGAAAACTGTCTATAAGGATGGATTACATGGTTAAACGAAAATTAGTATTAGAAGATGGCACGACATTTGTCGGTAACGCGTTCGGTAGTGAAAAGAAATCTGTTGGTGAAGTTATCTTTTATACAGGAATGACAGGGTATCAAGAAGTAATAACGGATCCTAGTTATGCGACTTATATCGTTACGATGACGTACCCATCGATCGGTTCGTACGGAATAAACCGCGATGACTTCGAAGCAATTGTTCCCCGAATGAAAGGGTTAGTCGTGAAAGAAATAAATGATGAACCGTCGAACTTTCGCTCTGAAGAGACAGTCGATCAGTTTTTAAAGCGACACAACATTCCTGGTATCGCAGGGATCGACACGCGCATGCTAACACGTACGTTACGTAAACGAGGATTACAAAAAGGGATAATTACGTCAGTAGACACAGAGGTTACAGCGAATCATTTCCAATCGTCTATACACGAGGAAAGCGTCCAGCAAGTTTCCTGTACTCGTCCGTACGTCATTCCAGGAAGTGGAAAACGGATTGTCGTTATTGATTTAGGTGTAAAACAACGTTTATTACAAACGTTGACGGCGTATAACTTCCATATAACCGTCGTCCCATATAATTATGAAAGTAAACAAATAAGACGATTTAAACCGGACGGCATCATCGTTTCGCACGGTCCAGGCAATCCTGAACATGTGCAAGAAGTTGTAAAGACGTTAAAAGAAGTAGTGGACATACCATTATTTGCGATCGGATTAGGACATCAACTATTTGCGATTGCATGTGGTGCAAAAACGAAACGAATTCAAATCGGGCGTTTCGGTACGAATTTCCCAGTAAAAGATGTTAATAAGAATAAAACACATATTACAACGATTAGTAGCCATTACACCGTCGATGAAGCGACATTGGATGAAATGCAAGTAGAAGTAACGTATCGCTCTTTAAACGAAAGACTTGTAGAAGGGTTACGACATAAGCAGTACCCAGCGCTATCAGTCCAATTTAATATCGAAGGTGCACCAGGATCGAACGAAACAGCTCCGATCATCGATACGTTTGTCGATATAATGAAGAAGAGCAGAGTGAAAAATGGAGGAAAAATAGATGCCTAGAAATAACGACATAGAAAAAATACTCGTCATTGGCTCTGGTCCAATCGTAATCGGACAAGCTGCAGAATTTGACTATTCGGGAACACAAGCATGTCAAGCATTGAAAGAAGAAGGATATACCGTTATTTTGGCGAATTCGAATCCAGCGACGATTATGACGGACCACACTGTAGCAGATCGTGTCTATATGGAACCACTTACGGTGGAGTTTTTACGGAAAATAATTCGAAAAGAAAAACCGTGTGCTCTTTTACCAACATTAGGTGGTCAAACGGGGTTAAATTTGGCAGTTGAATTGGATGAATCAGGTATTTTAGACGAATACGATGTAAAACTACTCGGTACGTCACTCGATGCCATTCAACAAGCGGAGGATCGGGAGAAGTTTCGCGCGTTAATGGACGAGTTAAAGGAACCAGTTCCCCCAAGTGATATCGTCAACACAGTAGAAGATGCCGTGAAATTTGCAGAGAAAATCGGTTATCCGATTATCGTACGTCCTGCGTTTACACTCGGAGGAACAGGTGGCGGGATGTGCGATCATGAAGAAGAGTTAGTTCATATCGTTAAAAGCGGTTTACAACTATCTCCAGTAAATCAATGTTTAATTGAAAAAAGTATTGCGGGCTATAAGGAAATAGAATACGAAGTCGTTCGCGATGCTAACGACCAGGCGGTCGTTGTCTGTAACATGGAAAACATCGATCCCGTCGGAATTCACACGGGGGATTCGCTCGTCGTCGCACCATCGATGACGTTAAGCGATAAAGAATATCAAATGCTACGTGAAGTATCGCTAAAGTTAATTCGAGCGTTAAAAATTGAGGGTGGTTGTAACGTCCAATTAGCACTCGATCCTGAAAGTTTCCAATATTACATTATCGAAGTAAACCCACGCGTTAGCCGTTCATCGGCACTTGCATCAAAGGCGACGGGGTATCCAATTGCAAAAATTGCAGCAAAAATTGCTGTCGGATTTACGTTGGATGAAATTGTCAATCCAATTACAGAAACGACGTATGCAAATTTTGAACCAGTACTCGATTATGTTGTCACAAAAATTCCGCGTTTTCCATTTGATAAATTTACGACAGGAGATCGGACACTCGGAACACAAATGAAAGCGACAGGAGAAATAATGGCGATCGGTCGTTCAATCGAAGAATCGTTATTGAAAGGAATCCGTTCGTTAGAAATAGGAAATGGAGATTTATACTTACAAGAACTAGAAAAGTTAACAGATGAAGAAGTGGAAGCTCGTTTAATTAAAGCGGACGATGAACGTATTTTTATTATCGCGCATGCGATGCGACGGGGAATGACGCTTGAACGTTTGCATGAATTAACGAAAATCGATTATTTCTTCTTACGTAAAATAAATAACATTATCGAATTTGAAAAAGATGTTGCGGCAAATCGTTTTGATCAAGTGACGTTAAAGCGTGCAAAAGAACTCGGTTTTTCCGACATGCAAATCGCCCGCTTATGGGATGATACGGAAGAAAACGTATATACGCGACGTATGGAACAAAATGTGAAACCAGTTTATAAAGTTGTGGACACTTGCGCTGGGACGGTCGATGCGACAGCAAACTATTTTTATAGTACGTATGAAGAAGAAAATGAGTCCGTCGCTTCTGAAAAAGAAAAAGTGCTCGTTCTCGGTTCAGGTCCGATTCGCATCGGTCAAGGAATTGAATTTGACTATGCGACGGTTCACTCTGTGTTAGCGTTAAAAGAGATGGGTTATGAAGCGATTATTATGAATAACAATCCGGAAACAGTTTCTACAGACTTTTCGATTTCTGATAAATTATATTTTGAACCACTTACGTTGGAAGATGTGATGCACGTCGTACATTTAGAAAATCCGATCGGTGTCATCGTACAATTTGGTGGTCAAACTGCGATTAATTTAGCAGCCGGATTAGAAAAACGTGGTGTACGCATTTTAGGAACGAGTTTGGAGGCAATTGATCGCGCAGAGGATCGTCACAAATTTGAACAATTACTTGAAGAACTTAACTTGTCTCGTCCGATTGGAAAAGCGGTAGGGACGAAAGAGGAAGTAGTACGAACAGCTAAAGAGATCGGATATCCGATACTCGTTCGTCCTTCGTACGTCATCGGCGGTAGTCAGATGGAAATTATTCATTCGACGGACGAATTAATGAACTATTTGAAAAAAGTAACGACGATTAGTGCTGAAAAGCCACTATTAGTCGATCAATATATTACGGGAATTGAAGTAGATGTTGATGCTATATCAGATGGAGAAACGACGTTTATTCCAGGCATTATGGAACATATCGAACGTTCCGGTGTACACTCAGGAGATTCGATTGCAGTTTACCCACCGCAACGTTTGAGTGAAGCCTTGAAAGAAAAGTGTCTTCAAGCGACAGAAAAAATTGCGACGACATTAGGGGTAAAAGGACTTATAAACATTCAATTTATTATTAAAGACGATGAAGTATACGTCATTGAAGTAAACCCACGTGCTAGTAGAACGATTCCGTTTTTAAGTAAAGTGACAGGTGTCACGATGGCAAACTTAGCGACGAAATGTATTTTAGGAAAAACGTTAACCGAAAAAGGCTATAAGACGGAAATTTTACGAGAAAGCGCCGATGTGTACGTGAAATTGCCAGTGTTTTCATTTGAAAAATTGCGTAGCGTCGATACGACGTTAGGTCCGGAAATGAAGTCTACCGGTGAAGCAATCGGCTATGACAATACGTTAGAAAAGGCGTTATACAAGGGACTGATCGCCTCTGGATTAAAAATACCGTTTGAAGGTGCTGTGTTACTTACTGTGGCAGATAAAGATAAAGAAGAGGCATTTGCCATTGCCCAACACTTTCACGATCTCGGTTTTCAACTGTATGCGACAGAAGGAACGGCGAATTTCATCGAGGCACGAAACGTACCCGTCGTAAAAGTCGATAAAATTGGTTCAGATAAAAAGAACGTCTTATCACTCATTCAAGATGGCGAAGTACAATTTGTCGTCAATACGTTAACGTCTGGAAAACAAATTCGCTCTGACGGCTTTCGCATTCGTCGTGAAGCAGTTGAACACGGTATAATTAGTTTAACGAACTTAGATACGGCAACGGCAATATTAGATGTCATTGCTGCGGCAACTTTCCGTGCTCGGGCAATTACAGATGAAGGAGCGTTACAATAATGAAAAAGCGACATATGATGACTGTAATCGCCAACGATGAAGTTGCTTTAGAGACGTTCGAACTCGTCTTACACAATAAGGTGATCGCAAAAGAGGCAAAACCGGGTCAGTTTTTACACATTTCCGTGCCAGGACATACGTTAAGGCGTCCGATATCCATTGCGGACGTAGAACGTGAAAAAGGGGAAGTGACAATATTATTTAAAGTAGTCGGTTCAGGTACAAATCAACTCGCTACGTTACAAGAGAAAGAGACGGTCGATGTACTCGGACCGAATGGCTCTAGTTATCCTTTTGATTCGTTACAGAAAGGCGATACCGTATTATTAATCGGTGGTGGTATCGGTGTTCCGCCATTATATTTTTTAGCGAAAACATTGTATGAAAAAGAAGTAAACGTTCAATGTATTTTAGGTTTTCAGTCGAAAGAGTACGTTTTTTATGAGGAGCAATTTGTACAAATTGCGGACGTTCAAATTGTAACAGACGATGGTTCTTACGGTGCAAAAGGACTCGTAACAGACGTAATCGCTGAGGTTGCCCCATTTAAACAGTATTATAGTTGTGGCCCGCTCCCGATGTTACGAGCTGTCAAAGAAAAGTTGGCTAATAGAGATGGCTACCTATCGTTTGAAGAGCGGATGGGTTGTGGGGTCGGTGCGTGTTATGCGTGTGTTATTCCGACAAATGATGCAGTCGGTTATAAAAAGATTTGTAGTGATGGACCAGTTATGCGGGCAAGCGAGGTGAATATATAATGAATTTATCGGTACAACTACCCGGTTTATCGTTAAAAAACCCGATTATGCCGGCATCTGGTTGTTTTGGTTTCGGAAGAGAATATAGTGAGTTTTACGATTTGAATGTTCTCGGAGCAGTTATGATGAAAGCTGCAACAGGTGAAGCACGTTTAGGAAACCCAACTCCTCGCGTTGCGGAGACGAGTGCCGGAATGCTTAATGCGATCGGTTTACAAAACCCGGGTGCGGAAAAAATAGTTCAAACTGAAGTACCATTTTTACGTCAATTTAACATTCCGATCATTGCAAATGTCGCAGGTAGTTCTATAGAAGAGTATGAACGCGTCGTAACCGTGTTAAATCGTTCAGACGACATTGCGGCGATAGAATTAAATATATCGTGTCCGAACGTAAAAGAAGGTGGCATTCAGTTTGGAATTGATCCACAGATGGCGGCGACTGTAACGGAACGTGTAAAAGCAATTAGTAACGTACCCGTTTATGTGAAGCTTTCACCGAATGTGACGAGCATTGTCGCGATGGCACAAGCGATCGAACGTGCCGGAGCAGATGGATTGACGATGATTAATACGTTAACAGGGATGCAAATAAATTTACAAAGTCGTAAACCAGTCATTGCAAATAAAACTGGCGGTCTATCAGGACGAGCGATCAAACCGATTGCAATTCGCATGATATATGAAGTGAGACAACACGTCGATTTACCGATTATCGGGATGGGCGGTATTGAACGGGCTGAGGACGTCCTTGAGTTTTTATACGCGGGTGCGGATGCCGTAGCGGTAGGAACGGCTAATTTTCAAAATCCGCTCGTCTGCCCTGAAATCATTGAACAACTGCCAAACGTGTTAAAACGATACGGCTTTTCATCTGTAAAAGAAGCGACAGGAGTGGCACATCGATGAAATCTATTTTTTTAGCACTTGACTTTCCAACGTGGAAAGAAAGTGAGCAATTTTTAAGAGAAAACAAGTTGGATGGCGTTCCTGTGAAAGTTGGAATGGAATTATTTTACCGTGAAGGTAATTTCGTCATCGAACGTTTAAAAGAAGACGGACATCCGATTTTTTTAGATTTAAAACTGCACGACATTCCGACGACGGTTTACCGAGCGATGCGAAACTTAGCAACCCTTGAAGTAGATTACGTAAATGTTCACGCGCTCGGCGGGGCAGAGATGATCTATCGTGCAAAAGAAGCGTTAAGTGAAACACGTACAACGAAATTGCTCGCGGTGACAATTTTAACATCGCACGATGAAGTCGCGTTGCGAAATGATCTACGACTGCCCGGAAGTGTAAATGAAAATGTCGTTCACTTAGCGACCCTTGCGGAGAAAAACGGTGCTGATGGTGTCGTTTGTTCTGTCCATGAAGTAGAACAAATTCGAAAGCATACGAACGATTCATTCGTAACGATGACTCCAGGTATTCGTTTAGCTTCCAGTAGTAAAGATGATCAACGGCGTGTTGCCACGCCAGCATTTGCTAAACGTGCCGGTGCAAGTGCACTCGTCATCGGTAGAAGTATAACAGCTGCGGAAAACCCGTTTGAAGCGTATAAACAAGCGTGTGAGGAGTGGGAACATGGAACTTAATAAAGAAATCGCTCGTCATCTTTTAGCGATCAAAGCCGTACAAATTCGGCCAGATGATTACTTTACGTGGACTTCAGGAATTAAGTCCCCGATTTATTGTGATAACCGTTTAACGATGTCATATCCGGAAGTACGAAAAGCGATCGTTAAAGGATTTATGAAAAAAATTGAGCAGTTCGAGAAAAAGCCGGATGTGATCGCTGGCTGTGCAACGGCTGGAATTCCGCA
Organism: Pseudogracilibacillus sp.; assembly: GCA_035303165.1. GTDB lineage: Bacteria > Bacillota > Bacilli > Bacillales > Amphibacillaceae > Pseudogracilibacillus. Next base: position 15,837 of record DATGRY010000074.1, on the reverse strand, counting down.
CGCTGCTTGGTTAGCTGAGGCGTTAGATTTGCCGATGGTGTACGTTCGCTCGAAGCCGAAAGGACACGGTAAAGGGAATCAAATTGAAGGGACGTTTGATAAAGGTCAAAACGTTCTCGTCATTGAAGATTTAATTTCAACAGGTGGATCGGCACTGGAGGCGGCTACAGTTTTACAAGAAGAAGGTGCAAACGTCCTTGGAGTGCTTGCTATTTTTACGTACGGATTAAAAGTGGCAACGAATAACTTCGAGGAAAAAGGCTTCCCATTCGATACGTTAACGGGTTTTGATACGCTACTAGAAGTGCTCGTCGAGGATGCACAAATTACGCAAGAAGAACGAGCACAAGTATTATCATGGCGGGAAAAGCTTTAAAAGAATGATTACATAACGTAAGGATAGAGGAAAACGAAGTTCGTCTTTAAGACAAACTTCGTTTTATCCATTTTGATAAATAGAAACATACGAGTGTTTCTTATTCAGTAGTTGATCCTTTACAGCTTTGTGAAAATGGGCGTTATTGTTTCTCATTTTCTTTTGTTTAAGACATGTAAAATATGCGACATAGTTTCCCATTCATATAGACGCGCTATGGTCAAATGCGCTTATAATTCCGACTGAGACGGATTATTTAACCCGTAGTTGTTCCACTAATTCTTTCGACGGTGTGACGAATAACGTTTGTTCATTACGATAGATGACGAACCCAGGCTTTGCACCGGTCGGTTTTTGCACATATTTTACTTTCGTATAATCAACAGGAACGGATTCGGATTGTTGTGCTTTACTAAAATATGCTGCTAATTGTGCTGCCTCCTTTAACGTCTGTTCCGATGGATCGTTCGCTTTAATGATGACATGTGAGCCAGGAATATCTTTAGTATGGAGCCAAATATCTTCACGGTGTGCTATCCTATGTGTAACGTATTCGTTTTGTCGGTTGTTCCGTCCGATATAAATCGTCGTTCCGTCTGTTGATGTAAATTGTGACGGGTTCGGTTTTTGGCGCCGATGGCGTCGCTGCTTCTGTTTGCGAATATATCCTTCGCGTTCTAGTTCCTCTCGAATGTCGTGTAAATCTTCGTGTAAGGCATGCTCGATCTGTTGTATAATCGACTCTAAATAAGCAATTTCACGTTTAGCTTTTTTTAATTCAACTTGAGCAATTTTTTCCGCTTGAAGCAACTTTTTATACGTTGAAAAATATCGCTGCGCATTTTCACTCGGACTTTTATCTGATTCTAACTTTATATCGATTTCTTTTTGTTCAGGATCGTAATAATCAACGACACGTACCGTTTCATCTCCTTGTTTTACGAGGTGTAAATGAGCAGTTAACAATTCTCCGTGCCGTTGCCACTTTTCAGCTCGTTGCGCTCGTTTAAGCGTTTTTTCGTGAATATCTATTTTACGCTTATTTTTCTTTATTTCATTGCGAACGATTCGTTGCAAATCTTTCGTCTGTTGTTGTATGATATCACGTTCCGCTTTATAAGCAAAGAACGTATCGAGCATTTCGCTAACAGATGAAAAAGCTTGTTTGCTCTTCATATGCTCGATCGGTAAGACGTGAAAGTCCTCGCGTTTATTTTCATAAATACGTGGTGCAAACTGTTTTTTACTAACTGTTCGTTGCATATTTTCGTATTGTCCCATATACGTTTTTTCCGCACCAAGATGCGCACGATATACGAACTCTTTCGCAACGAAAGGGGATATTCCAGTTACTGTTTGAACGACTTGTTTGTCGAGATTTCCCGCATTAAAATCGAGTCGACGAATAAACTGTTCACTACTATTTTCTAAGAGAGATAGTTTATTTTGTTGCGGCGGCATTTTATACGTCGCACCTGGAAGTAACGTTCGAAAACGGTTTTGCGCCGGTGGTACGTGTTTCATACAATCGATAATCGTTTTGTTTTCGTTTACGAGGACGACGTTACTATGTCGCCCCATTATTTCTATATAAAGGATCGAAGTAACCGGATCACCGATTTCGTTAAACCCTTTAAAGTGAATTGATACGATCCGTTCTAAATCGTACTGTTCGATTTTTTCAACGATTGCATTAGCGAGGTGTTTCCGTAAGATCATACAAAACATCGGCGGTTCTTCCGGATTTTGAAACGATCGCTCTGTTAAATGAAACCGTGCATAAGATGGATGAATCGAAAACAATAGCTGATAATTCGTCCGTTTATGACGAATGACAAACAACAATTCAAATTGGTTCGGTTGATAGATTTTATTTATACGTCCGCCGCATAATGAATCACTTAATTCCGTAACGACGGCGTTTGTGACAATTCCGTCAAATGGCATCCTTATCGCCTCCATCGTTATTATAGCATTATTTATACAAAGCAATCATACATATGAAATGAGTAACGATGTTTGTCCATAAATCGGAACAGGTGGGATGATATGTGAACTGGTATCAATTATCGAAAGAAGAAGTCGAACGAAAACTGCACGTTCATACGGAAAAAGGGTTAACGGATAAACAAGTACGAGAACGACAGAAGCGATTTGGGAAAAATAAATTAATTATGCAAAAAAAAGATCCATTATGGGTTATTTTTATAAAACAGTTTCAAGATTTCATGGTATTAATTTTACTTGCCGCAACATTGATCGCTGGATTGTTCGGAGAGTATATCGATGCGCTTGCGATTATGTTAATCGTTTTATTAAACGGATTTATCGGCTTTTTTCAAGAACAAAAAGCGGAAAAATCGTTAGAGAAATTAACAGAACTGTCTGAGCCGAAAATGACGGTGAAACGAGACGGCGAGTGGCGCACGATTCATTCAGAAGAAACTGTCGTCGGTGATGTCGTTCGTTTTTATGCAGGGGATCGATTAGCTGCCGATATTCGAATTGTACAAGAAAATGACCTCGAAACAGAAGAATCGACGTTAACGGGTGAATCTCTACCCGTGAAAAAAAGAAGCGATCCGCTCATGAAAGATGTATCGATTCAAGATCAAGTAAACATCGGTTTTAAAGGGACGCTCGTGACAAAAGGAAACGGAGTTGGAATCGTCGTTCAAACAGGAATGAATACGGCAATCGGGCAAATCGCGTCCCTTATGGCAACGACGAAAAAAGTGATGACGCCATTAGAATTAAAATTAGTAGAACTTGGTAAAGTACTCATATATATCGTACTCTTTCTTACCGCGTTGACAGTCGCAATCGGTGTCATGCACGGACAACCGTTGTACGATATGGTATTAGCCGGTATTTCACTAGCTGTCGCTGTTATACCAGAGGGCTTACCGGCAATCGTTACGGTCGTCTTATCGTTAGGCGTTCAGCGAATGATTAAACGAAAAGCGATCGTACGTAAATTAGCCGCTGTAGAAACGTTAGGTTGTGCGTCTGTTATTTGTTCCGATAAAACTGGAACGATTACGGAAAATAAAATGACCGTAAAAGAATTGTATATTAACGGTGAACATATATACATTTCCGGAGACGGTTATTCGGCGCAAGGAACGTTTTATAAGAAAAATGGACATGAAATTGATCGCTCTTATCCGAATGTAGAAAAGATGTTATTATACGGAATGTTATGTAACGATGCCGATTTATTCGTCAAAAAAGGAAAGTACGTCGTCGATGGTGATCCGACAGACGGTGCCTTACAAATCGCCGCTCGTAAGTTCGGGTTAACGTATCACGTAAAAGATCGTTTCCGAATCGTACAACAATTTCCGTTCGATTCAACGCGTAAAAGGATGACAGTCGTCGTTGAAGATGAAAACAAACGCCAATTCGTCATATCAAAAGGTGCCCCAGAGCGTATTATTCCACGTTGTTCATTTATCGCCGATTCGTCCGGACAATCAAAACTTCAATCGGTACAAAAAATAAATGAACAACTGAACTCGATGGCGATGAACGCTTTAAGAATTATCGCTATTAGTGTAAAACCGATCCAACGGGATAGTCACATTCATTTACACGAATTAGAAAAAGACATGACATTTATCGGATTGTTCGGGTTACAAGACCCACCACGAAAAGAAGTAAAGCGAGCAATTAGTGAATGTAAAGAAGCGGGTATTAAAACAGTTATGATTACAGGCGATCATAAAGAAACAGCACTTGCCATTGCGCAACAAATTGGATTGTGGGAAGAAGATAGTATTGCTCTCGATGGAAATGAACTGAATGATTTATCAGCTACACAATTAGATCATATCATTGAACGAGTAGCCGTATTTGCTCGTGTAACACCAGAACATAAACTGCAAATCGTCCAAGCATTGCAAAACAAAGGTCATATCGTCGCGATGACAGGAGATGGTGTAAATGATGCACCGGCAATAAAAGCGAGCAATATCGGTGTTAGTATGGGAATCAGTGGTACAGACGTAACGAAAGAAGCTTCATCACTTATTTTAATGGATGATAACTTCCATACGATAAAAGAAGCGATTCGCGAAGGGCGTAACATTTATGAAAATATTCGTAAATTTATTCGCTATTTACTCGCGTCGAATGTCGGTGAAATATTCGTCATGTTCACTGCCATGATTTTAGCACTTCCTTTACCGTTAGTTCCTGTCCAAATATTATGGGTAAATCTCGTCACAGATGGTTTACCTGCTATGGCGTTAGGGTTAGATCCACCAGAAAAAGATGTGATGAACCAAGCACCAAGAAATCCGAAAGAAAGCATTTTTGCCCGTCGTTTAGGAACGAAAATCATTACACGGGGAATTATGATCGGAATCGTTTCGTTAATCGCCTTTATGATCGTCTACGATGACAATAGAGCTAACTTAATCGAAGCGCGAACAGTAACATTTTCTACGATCGTTTTAGCGCAACTGATACACGTATTCGACTGTCGAAGTGATCGCGGTATCTTTCATCGGAATCCTTTTACGAATATTTATTTAATAATTGCAGTTTTCTCTTCGTTACTGTTACTACTTATCGTCATTTATGTTGAACCATTACAAATGATATTTCAGACGAGTCCTTTACGTGTTACAGATTGGATACTAATTGTCGTATTAAGCGCAATTCCTACTGTCATGTTTGGATACGAGAAAAAATAAATGTATCGTCCGTATCATCCGTCGTTTCATGAAACGACGGATATCTTTATATCTTCGATATTCGCATTGAAATAATAGAGAATTTTCAAGAGAATATGTATAATAATTTATATTGGAGTGATCACGATGGTTTTAAGTATGACGGGATACGGGAGCGATACGTTTCATTATGAAGAAACATCCGTTACAGTAGAAATAAAAACGGTGAACAGTCGTTTTTTAGACTTCATACCGAAACTACCACGTCCATTACATCATATAGAGATCGACGTGAAAAAAATGATTCAAACATATTTTCATCGCGGACGAGTTGAATTATTCGTAACAATCGAAGGGAAGATGCTCGAACAGAAAAAAATTCAATTAAACTTAGAATTACTTGAGCAATACATCTCTTCAATCAAGCAAGTTCAAACGAAATATGAAATAGACGAACCGATTACTTTGCAATCTATTTTATCGTTAGAAGATTTATTTATCGTTGATGAGGTAAGTAATATAGAAAACGACTTACAATCACAATTATTCGCTTCTATTCGTCGTGCAGCTGAGCGAGTAATAAGTAGCCGTAAACGTGAGGGAGCTTTTTTACGGGAAGATATGAAAGCTAGACTACAAACAGTTGAAAATATGGTAAAATTAATAGAAGAAACGAAAGAGGATGTTCATCGTTCGTACTATGAACGTATCATGGAGCGGGTAGAGCGTTTCGTAGGTGGAAAAATAACATTGGACGAAACCGCACTTTTACAAGAGATTGCTTTACTAGCTGAAAAAGGTGACATTGAAGAAGAAATTATACGATTAAATAGTCATCTCCGTCATTTTAATCATGTACTAGAGCAACAGGGACCGATCGGACGAAAGCTCGACTTTATCATTCAAGAAATGCATCGTGAGGTAAATACGATCGGTGCAAAAGCTGTTGACTCAACGATTAGCGAGTCTGTCGTTACGTTAAAAAGTGAAATTGAAAAATTAAAAGAACAGGTGCAGAACGTTGAATGATGGTACTATAAACGTAATATGCACGTTCGTCTTTTTTTGAAAAATGGAGGTTACTATTTTGGGATTACATTTAATAAATATCGGGTTTGGCAATGTTGTTTCAGCCAATCGAATTATTTCAATTGTTTCACCGGAATCAGCGCCGATTAAACGAATTGTCCAAGTGGCACGGGAAAATAATCATTTAATTGACGCGACATATGGTCGCCGTACGAGAGCGGTTATTATTACAGACAGTTCGTATATTATTTTATCAGCTGTACAACCAGAAACAGTTGGACAACGCGTCTCCAATCATGACGAACTGACAGAAGATTAACAATAGGAGGAACTCCGTTGGTAGAACAAAATGGCATTTTATTCGTCCTTTCCGGTCCGTCCGGTGTTGGAAAAGGGACCGTAAGACAACGACTATTTGAGCAAAAAACGGACTTAAAATATTCCGTTTCCGCAACGACACGCAAAAAACGTCCCGGTGAGCGTGACGGTATAGATTATTTTTACAAAACGGAAGCGCAATTTAAAGAAATGATTGAAAAAGAACAATTGCTCGAATATGCTCAATACGTAGGCAATTACTACGGAACGCCACGTCAATACGTAATGAATGAGATGGAAAAAGGAAATGATGTCTTTTTAGAGATCGAAGTTCAAGGTGCGATGCAAGTAAAGAATAACTTTCCAGAAGGTGTGTTCATTTTTTTATTTCCACCAAGTTTGGAAGAATTGAAAAATCGCATCATTGGACGAGGAACAGAGTCAGACGAACTTATTCGTAATCGATTACGCGAAGCGAAAAAAGAAATCGAATTAATGAGCGAATACGATTATGTCGTCGTTAACGACGATGTCGATCAAGCAGTAGGTAAAATTAACGCCATTATTACGAGTGAACATTGTAAACGCGAAAGAATCGAGGAACAGTATAAAAAAATTATGGAGGTTACGTGAATGCTAGAACCATCAATTGATAAGCTTCAAGAAAAAATCGACTCAAAATATTCTTTAGTGACGATTTCGGCAAAACGTGCGCGTCAATTACAAGATGATGAAAAATCATTAATTGAAGAACCGAAATCGCATACGTTTGTCGGTGTTGCATTGGAAGAAATAGATAGAGGAAAGCTGTACGTAAAAGAACCGGAAGTATAAAAAAGAGACCCTTGCCCTTATAAGCAAGGGTTTTTACCATCTTTTATCGAATTTATACGACTTCACTAAAAAAGAAGGTGTAAAAATGTGGAAGAAGAAACGTGTCATGTTAGTAGTCACCGGTGGAATTGCCGTATACAAAGCGTGTGACTTAGCGAGTAAATTAACACAAAAAGGTGCGGACGTAAAAGTTGTCATGACAGAAGATGCGATGAAATTCGTTCCACCGTTAACATTTCAAGCGTTAACACGTAACGAAGTATATTACGATACATTTATTGAAAACGATCCGAGTAAAATTGCTCATATCGATGTCGCCGATTGGGCGGAAATTGTCATTATCGCACCTGCAACAGCAAATGTCATCGGAAAATTAGCGAACGGAATAGCTGACGATATGGTAACGACGACACTATTAGCGACTCGTGCAGAAAAATATGTAGCTCCGGCGATGAACGTACACATGTATGAAAATGAAATCGTTCAACAAAACATGCGAAAGCTCCATGCACTCGGCTATCACTTTATCGAGCCAGGCGCCGGTTATTTAGCTTGTGGTTATGTCGGTAAAGGTAGATTAGAAGAACCGATAACGATCATCGAAACGATTGCGTCACATGAAAAGCAGGAACATCTATTTACTGGAAAAAAAATACTCGTTTCTGCAGGTCCTACACGGGAAGCGATCGATCCGGTACGCTTTTTCACGAACCATTCAAGTGGAAAAATGGGTTTCGCTATCGCTGAACAAGCGGCAAAACTTGGAGCGGAGGTAACACTCGTAACCGGTCCGGTACAATTATCCGTTACACATCCAAATATTCAGCGCATCGATGTAACGACTGCGGAGGAAATGTATGAAGCTATTTGGCAACATTATAACGCTGTTGATATCGTCGTCAAAGCTGCAGCCGTTGCCGATTACCGTCCGAAAGAGACGTATACGGACAAAATGAAAAAACAAAAGGGCGATCTTATGATCGAAATGGAGCGGACAAAGGATATATTACAGTCGCTTGGTGAAAAGAAACAGCAGCAATTTCTCGTCGGTTTTGCAGCGGAAACGAAAAAGCCGCTTGAATATGGTGCTGATAAGTTAGTGAAGAAAAATTTAGATGCAATCGTTATTAATAACGTAGCCCAAGATGGTGCCGGCTTCGGTGCTGATACGAATATCGTAACGTATATGAATAAAAAGAGAGAAAAAAAACATATACCGTTAGCGACGAAAGAAGAAATTGCTGAACAAATATGGCAACTTATTTATCAGGATATGAAGGAAGGATCGTAATGGACATCGCTCGTGTTATCGTAGATGTCGCATCGACAGAAATAAATGAAACGTTCGATTATCGAATACCGGAAAAGTTCCGGGACATAGTTGAACCGGGGATGCGCGTCATCGTTCCTTTCGGTCCACGAAAGATAACTGGATTCGTGATCGAGCTTACGTCAAAGTCTCTTTTCCCTTCTTTACGGGACATAATCGACGTCCTCGATATGACCCCAGTTTTAACGAAAGAGTTATTACAGCTCGGACGTACGTTGGCAGAGGAAACAGTCTCTCTATATATAACGACGTTTCAAGCGATGTTGCCACAAGTGTTAAAAGCAACATATAAAAAAAATATCGTTCGAAAAACGAATGAACCGTTACCCCCTTTCTTGGAAAACTTATTCAAAAAAAATCGTACAGTGTCGTTCGATGAAGTATTAGCCGACGCTTCATCGTATAAAATGTTAAAAGAACATATTAAACGTGGTGATATCGCCATTCAGTACGTTGTAAAACGTAGAGAGACGAAGAAATATGAAACGATTTTCACTCCGGCAACAACATCTAAATTACGAACATTTTTACAAACGTTATCCGTAAGAGCGACGAAACAGCGTCAAATCGTACAATTTTTTCTCGATCATCCGCATTCTATCGAACGAAAGGATTTGTACGACACGTTACGCATTACACGCAATCATTTAAATCCGTTATTAAAAAAGGGGATTATTACCGAGCGTCAAAAAGAAGTGTACCGCAATCCATATGAGGGAACGTATACAAAAACAGAGCCGTTACGTTTAATGGATGAACAAGCTAATGCTTTAGAGAAAATTAACCGAGCGATCGATCAAGATAAACATCGAACGTATTTATTGCACGGCGTTACGGGAAGTGGAAAGACAGAAGTGTATTTACAAGCAATTGAACGAGTGTTAAAAAAAGGACGCGAAGCGATTGTGCTCGTTCCAGAAATTTCTCTAACTCCTCAAATGGTTCGGCGTTTTAAAGGTCGTTTCGGGAAGCAAGTTGCCGTTTTACATAGCGCGCTTTCAGCCGGAGAAAAATATGACGAATGGCGTAAAGTACAACGAAAAGAAGTAAGCGTCGTCGTCGGTGCACGATCGGCAATTTTTGCGCCGTTTGAAAATGTCGGCATCATTATTATCGATGAAGAACATGAAACGACGTACAAACAGAGTGAAACACCAAGATATCATGCAAAAGATGTAGCAATTAAACGTGGAAAATATAACAATTGTCCAGTCGTACTCGGCAGCGCAACACCGACGTTAGAATCGTACGCACGCGCACGGAAAAACGTCTATACGTTGCTAACGTTAACAGAACGGACGAATAAACAGCAGATGCCTGCGATCGATGTGATCGATATGCGTAAAGAATTGCATGATGGGAATCGGACGATGTTTTCCCGCGCGCTCATGCATGCAATGAAAGACCGTTTAGACAAAAATGAACAAATCGTCCTTTTATTAAATCGACGTGGTTACTCCACATTCGCTTTATGTCGTGACTGCGGACACGTGGAACAATGCCCTCATTGCGATATATCATTGACGTATCATAAAAACGAACGAAAATTAAAATGTCATTACTGTACGCACGAAACAGAAATTCCGACAGTTTGCCCGGCTTGTAATAGTACGTCCATCCGCTTTTTCGGAACGGGAACAGAAAGAGTAGAGGAATCGTTAACGCAACTTATTCCGGAAGCACGAATTATTCGTATGGATGTCGATACGACACGTCGAAAAGGTGCACATGAGAAACTGCTACAAAAGTTTCAACGAAAAGAAGCCGATATTTTACTCGGAACACAAATGATCGCAAAAGGACTCGATTTCAAACATGTTTCGTTAGTCGGTGTCTTAGCAGCAGATTCGATGCTCCATTTACCTGACTTTCGTTCGAGTGAAAGAACTTTTCAATTATTAACGCAAGTAAGTGGACGTGCCGGAAGACATGAACTACCCGGAGAAGTAATAATTCAGACGTATACACCAGATCATTACAGTATCCAATATGCGAGTAAATACAATTTCGAACAGTTTTTCGCCCATGAAATGAACATTCGACATCGGTTTTTATATCCACCGTACGTTTATTTACTCCTTTTAACTGTATCACATGAAAATGAAATGAAAGCACATGCTGCTACAGTAAAAGTAGCGAGAAAGCTGCAACAAATGATCACGAAAGAATCGCATCTTTTAGGACCAGCACCGTCGCCAATCGCGCGGGTAAAAAATCGTTATCGATTCCAAATCATGGTAAAATATCGACATGAACGCGATTTACATCGTCACGTACGTACCATATTAGATGCCTTGGATAAAGAACGAAAAGACGATGTACAAATTACAGTCGATTTTAATCCGTATCAATTTATGTAGAAAGGAATTTTTTATGAGTAAGAAAATTATTTTTATGGGTACACCACATTTTGCTGTACCAATTCTTTCATCTTTAATTGAATCAACGTATGAAGTCGTTTTAGTCGTTACTCAACCAGATCGACCGAAAGGAAGGCGACAGGAGCTGACGCCACCACCTGTAAAAGAAGTAGCTTTGAAACATAACATACCTGTTTTCCAACCGGAAAACATTCGTAACGAATACGAACAGATTCTCGAAACAGAAGCCGATCTTATCGTGACAGCTGCTTACGGTCAATTAATACCGACAGAAATTCTCGATTACCCGCCACACGGGTGTATAAATGTCCATGCTTCGATACTACCAGAACTTCGTGGGGGTGCACCGATTCATTATGCACTTCTCCAAGGAAAAAAAGAAACGGGCATTACCATTATGTTTATGGAAGAAACATTAGATACAGGTGATATCATTTCTCAACAACGTATTTCGATCGAAGAAGATGACCACGTCGGAACGTTGCATGACAAACTAGCTGAAGTCGGTGCTAATTTGTTGCTTGAAACGTTACCTCAATTATTTAGTCGTACGTTTAAGCGAGCGAAACAAGATGATTCAAAAGCAACGTACGCACCAAATATAACTCGTGAACAAGAAAAAATTGATTGGACGAAGAATGCAGAGGCGATATACAATCATATTCGTGGATTACATCCGTGGCCCGTTGCATATACAATACATGAAGGGAAACGAATGAAAGTGTGGTGGGCAGAAAAAAACGACGCCACATACAACGGAAAACGACCGGGTAAAATTGTTGCATGTAATGATGACTCATTTACAGTCGTTTGTGGTAATAATGAGAGTATTCGTATAACAGATATTCAAGTAGCAGGTAAAAAACGAATGAAAGTAAGCGAGTTTTTTCGAGGGAACAAAGATGAAATAAAAGTTGGTCAACGATTACAATAAAGAAATATAGATTAATGTTATATAGTTCTTAAAAAAATTCCGATATAAAAGAGAGAAAGATCATCCGTGTATCACGCGTATAAATAGCCGTTTAAGTAATGAGATTGTCGTTTGATAGAAGAGGTGATGAAACTGTTTGGGCATTTTATGACAGACCAAGGTCAAATTCGTTCGACGAATGAAGATGCTGGTGGTATTTTTACGAATAAAAAAGGACAATTGCTTGCGATTGTTGCCGACGGTATGGGCGGTCATTTAGCAGGTGATGTTGCTAGTGAATTAGCGGTAAGTTTTATAAAAGAAGCTTGGGAACATGAAGACTATGTGGAAGAACCAGAAGAGGCAGAACAATGGCTGCAACAGACGATGGACGAAGTAAACAGATGTATATATGAACGAGCGATCGCTAATAAAGAGTATGAAGGGATGGGAACGACAGTCGTCATAAGCCTCTGTACGAAAGAGTTTGTGACGATTGCCCATATCGGCGATAGTCGTTGTTACTTTTTAAATAAAGATAACTTTCATCAAGTAACAGATGACCATTCACTCGTGAATGAATTAGTGAAAACGGGACAAATTTCTGAAACAGATGCAGAAAAGCATCCGCGTAAAAATGTTCTCTTAAAAGCAGTCGGTACAGAGCCAGAAGTACATGCTGATATAAAAACGATTAGTTGGGAAGCTAATGATCGTGTTTTATTATGTTCTGATGGATTGACGAACAAAATTAATGATGCTGAATTGGAAGCACAATTACGTCAAACGGAAGAATTAGATGAAATTGCGAAAGAATTTATCCATCTAGCAAATGAACGCGGTGGCGAAGATAATATATCGCTTGCGATTGTACAGCGCAAGTGTACAGAGCAAGCAGGTGATACACGATGTTAGAGGGTCACTTGCTTAATGACCGTTATCGGATAAAACGGACGATCGGTGGAGGCGGGATGGCGAATGTCTATTTGGCACGCGATTTAATTTTAAATCGTGAAGTTGCGATTAAAGTTCTCCGTTGGGAATATGCGAACGATCCCGAATTTATTGAGCGATTTGATCGCGAAGCACAAGCCGCAACAAGCCTGTCTCATCCGAATATCGTCAACATATATGATGTCGGTGAAGAAGAACATATTTTATATATGGTAATGGAGTATATTGACGGATTAACGTTAAAAGAATACATTATCCAAAACGGTCCGCTACAAGTAGAAGAAGCGATAGAAATTATGAAACAGTTAACGAATGCGATTAGCCATGCGCATGCTAACGGGCTCATTCACCGCGATATAAAACCGCAAAATGTGTTAATCGATAAACAAGGAAATGTAAAAGTGACTGATTTTGGTATCGCCCTTGCATTAAGTGCTACAGCACTTACACAGACGAATTCCGTCCTTGGATCTGTCCACTATCTTTCGCCCGAACAGGCACGCGGTGGTATTGCGACAAAAAAATCAGACATTTATTCGCTCGGTATCGTCTTGTATGAATTGTTAACGGGGCAACTTCCGTTTTCAGGGCAAACCCCGATCTCAATCGCCTTAAAACATTTACAAGATGAAACACCATCTGTTCGTGCGCTCAACAGTTCGATTCCGCAAAGTGTCGAAAATATCGTTTTACAGGCGACAGCTAAAGATCCGTTTCACCGCTATGAAAGTGTGTTTGCGATGGAATCTGCCTTACATGTAGCACTCGATCCAAACTATATGACAGATGAAGTGTTCACCCCACCAGTAGAAGAAGGAGAAGAGACGAAAGCAATTCCGATTATAACAGATGAGCAGTTGGACAATTATGCACGTTCGAATAAAGAGGATGAAACGATCGTCCATGGTACGACGAAAATTGTTGAGCCACCAAAAGAAGAAAAGGAACAAAAACAATCGAAAAAAAAGAAACGTTCACGCTTACGTAAGTGGCTTTTCAGCCTGGGTGCGTTAGTTCTACTTTTTATCATTTTCATCCTTTTCTTCGTGTTTAATAGCCCGAAAGATGTCGTCATTCCCGATCTCATCGGAATGGAATATGAAGAAGCTAAAGATGAATTAGAACAATTGAATTTAAAAGTAAATAAAGAAACGGTCCCGTCTGACGACTATGAAGAAGGGATCGTCGTCAAAACGGATCCTACATCGGGACGAACGGTGAAAGAAAAAACGACGGTTGATGTATTCGTAAGTGAAGGGAAAGAAAAAATCGAGTTTGGTGACTACGTCGGAGAAAATTATAACCAAGTAAAACGAATTTTAGAAGAAGCAGGTTATAAAGAAGTGCGGGCGTACGAGAAGATTTCCGATGAACCAGAAGGTGTCATCATTACACAAATACAACCAGAAGCAGGAGAGGAAGTCGTTCCGAGTGAGACGACCGTTATTTTTGAAATAAGTGGTGGCTTAGAAAAGGTAGCGTTAAACGATTTACGTAATTTAACGTTAAAACAAGTGGAAAATTACGCCGAAGAAAATGGATTTACGTTAGAAGTGCGTGAAGAACATTCGGATTCGGTAAAAGAAGGCGAGATTATAAGACAAAGTCCAGAACAAGGTATAGAGCTTACAAAAGGTAGTACAGTAACCGTTGTCGTATCAAAAGGGAAAGAACCATTACCGCCGAAACAACATAATGTCACCTTTACGGTTCCGTATCAACCGACAGACAATGGAGAAGCCCAAACGGTAAAAATTTACGTCGAAGATGAAAACTATCGAATTGATGAAGTGTTTCACGAAGATAAAATTACGAGTGATCAAGAATATACATTGTCGTTAGTTATTGCACCGAATAAACAAGCGCAATACAAAGTAGTACGTGACGATAAAGTAATTTTTCATCGTACAGTCGATTATCAGGAAGGTGGATAAATGAAAGATGGAAGAATTGTAAAAGCATTAAGTGGATTTTACTACGTTCAATCAGATGATCACATCTATGCTTGCAAGGGGCGAGGTGTTTTTCGCAAACAAAAAGTGACCCCGCTCGTCGGTGACTTCGTTACATTTACTGTAACGAATGACGAGGAAGGGTATATAACGAACGTGAAACAGCGTACAAACGAACTCGTTCGTCCACCTATCGTGAATGTGACCCAAGCAGTGATCGTCATGTCGGCAACGAAGCCGACATTTAGTCCACTATTGTTAGATCGCTTTTTAACGTTAGTCGAATCGAAACAAATTCGCCCGATGATCGTCATTTCAAAACGAGATTTGTTAAACGAAAATGAAGAGACGGAAGTAAATGAATATATTGCTTATTATAACGAGATTGGCTATCCCGTCCATTTTGTTTCTCTTATGAACAATAGTGATTTAACAGCGATTATACAGTTTTTTAAAGACGAAGTAACGGTGTTAATGGGGCAGTCCGGTGTCGGCAAATCGACGCTTTTAAATGCGATCAATCCTAATTTTAAAATCGAAACACAAGAAATATCGACAAGTTTAGGACGAGGCCGCCATACGACTCGTCACGTTGAGTTATGGCCTGTACATGGTGGTCTCGTAGCAGACACACCTGGTTTTAGCTCACTCGATTTTGATCATATTGAAGCGGAAGAGCTGAGCAATTGTTTTATCGAGATGAAACGGGTCAGTCATCTTTGTAAGTTTCGTCGTTGTTTACACCGTAAAGAACCACGGTGTGCTGTCAAAGAGGCTGTAGAAAATGACACGATCAAAACGTTTCGTTACGATCATTATAAGCAGTTTTTACAAGAAATAATGGATAGAAAGCCGAGGTATTCAAATGATTAAAATTGCACCATCTATCTTATCTGCAAACTTTGCAAAATTAGGGGAAGAAATAATTGATGTGGAAAAAGGCGGGGCAGATTATATTCACGTCGACGTCATGGACGGTCACTTCGTCCCGAATATTACGATCGGACCCCTTATCGTTGAAGCGATTAAACCAATGACATCACTCCCGCTCGATGTTCATTTAATGATTGA
>DATGRY010000073.1:0-42753 GCA_035303165.1 Pseudogracilibacillus sp. | reverse complement strand
TGTTCAGTGAAACGGAGCGGGTTACGGAAGATGAAAAAAACAAAATAATACAAAACTTAAAAAAACAGCGGTATAATATTTTTGAAAAAGATGGTAATATCCTTGCAGAAAAAAACCGTTTTTCTCGTTGGGGACCGTATGTAAACCATATTGGACTTATTATTATATTACTCGCCGCTATTTTTAGAATGACGCCATTTTTCTTTTTAGATGATTATGTTTGGATTCGGGAAGGGGAACAGAAAGTGATCCCTGGAACAAATGGTGACTATTATATTGAAAACAAACAATTTATTATCGAAGAGTATGACGAGTCTGATGAACGCTTTAAAGAAGCATTAGAAAATATGGACGAGCCGATACATAAAAACTATCAAACGGACGTTAAAGTTTTTAAAGCAAAAGAAAAAGACGTTCTTGGTGGGGAAGTGGAATTAGAGTTAATTTTAGAAGACTCTATTCGCATGAATGACCCGATTAAATTTGACGGATACACGCTTTATCAATCTGGTTACCAACTAAATGAATTTTCTACGATTACGTTTAATTTAATGGCGAATGATGAAGGTTCTAATGATTCACTCGGCGAATTTACTGTCGACTTAATGGATCCGGAAATGATGTATGAATTGGATAACGATACTCGGGTAGAAATTACCCACTATTATCCAGATTATGAATTGCAAGATGGGGAACCACGTTCGGTCTCTAAGTTTCCTCGTAACCCCGCATTTGTATTTACAGTATTTGGACCAGGTGCAGAAGAAGGAGAAGTTAGTTTCGTCGGTATCGGACGAAATATTGACGCAACCGAAGAGAATATATATAAGTTAAGTTTTGCTGATGTGGATACCCGTGACGTTAGTGGTTTAACAGTTCGTAGAGATTATACGTTACCGTTATTTATTATCGGAGCGGCAATTTTTATGATCGGTGTTGTACAAGGAATGTACTGGCAACATCGCCGTATTTGGATCAATCCAAAAGAAGAAGGTATTTTACTTGCAGCTCATACGAATAAAAATTGGTTCGGCCTAAAAAAAGATATCGAGAAAGTAATCGCAAATACGAACGTAAACATGGTCATCGATCAAGAAGAAGAAAAATGAAACTAGGAGGATAAAGGATGTCTGACTTACTAAATATAAGTAGTACCGCTTTATATACGGCGTTTATCATCTACCTCGTGGCTACGGTCTTTTTTGCCGCAACGATACGTGATAAGCGGACGACAGAGCGTAAGAAAAAGACGGAGTTAGTCGCGATCTCCTTAACGATCGTCGGCTTTTTAGCACAAGTCGTTTATTTTATTACTCGTTGGATTGCATCTGGTCACGCACCAGTAAGTAATATGTTTGAATTCGTAACATTTTTAGGTATAAGTTTAGTATTAGCTTTTATCATTATTTATTTTATCTATCGTTTAAGTGTACTTGGACTATTTGCACTGCCAATTTCGATGTTAATTATCGCTTATGCAAGTATGTTTCCAACCGATATTGCACCGCTCGTACCATCGTTACAAAGCCATTGGTTATTTATTCATGTAATTACTGTATCTTTATCACAAGGTGTATTAGCAGTAAGTTTCGTTGCGGGGCTCATTTATTTAATTAAAGAGGTAAATCAAGAAAAAGCATCAAAGAGAACATTTTGGCTTGAAGCAGTTATTTACAGTTTATTTTTAGCGTTAGGTTTCGTCATCGTAACGACGACATTTGGCGCAATGGACTATGAAGCGAAGTTTCAATATGAGGAACAAAACGAAATCGTTTATCACTTACCAGCTATAGCGGGACCTAAAGGTGCTGAATTAATAACAGAAGATAAGATGGAGCCAATTATGGGTGCACCGACATGGATGCAAGGAAAAGACGCACCGCGTAAGTTCAATACGCTCGTCTGGTCTGTTATTGCCGGTACGATTTTATACGTCATTGCAAGGCTCATTTTACGAAAACGAGTCGGTGCTCGTATTCAACCGTTGTTGAAAAACGTCCGTGCAAATTTGCTCGATGAAATAACGTACCGTGCTGTAGCAATTGGATTTCCACTTTTTACACTCGGAGGCTTAATATTTGCATCTATTTGGGCACAAATTGCTTGGGACCGCTTTTGGGGTTGGGATCCGAAAGAAGTGTGGGCACTTATTACGTGGTTTTTCTATGCTGCATTTTTACATTTACGACTTTCACGCGGTTGGCACGGTGAAAAATCAGCATGGCTAGCAGTCATCGGTTTTGCTATAATAATGTTCAACATCATCGTCGTTAACTTAGTACTTGCTGGACTGCATTCATACGCTTAATGTAGTAAAACTTTCCTTACTTATGATGTAATGATTCGAAGAAGTAAAAGTGAAAATTGGAGGGATCCTTTCATGGCGGATAGGAAGCAAATATTAGTCGTCGATGACGAAGATCGCATTCGTAGACTTATTCGAATGTATTTAGAACGGGAAGACTTCGTCGTTGAAGAAGCAGAAAATGGAAAAGAAGCGTTAGATTTAGCGTTGGAAAATGATTACGATGTTATTTTATTAGACATTATGATGCCAGAAATGGATGGTATTGAAGTTTGTGAAAAATTACGTGCAGAAAAAATGACCCCTGTCATTATGTTAACGGCTAAAGGTGAGGAGTCTAACCGTGTTCAAGGATTTGAAGTTGGTGCAGATGATTATATCGTCAAGCCATTTAGTCCACGTGAAGTCGTTTTACGTGTGAAAGCTGTTTTGCGAAGAACGAGCGATGCGACTGTTCAATCAGGAAAACATACGAACAATTTAATCGTCTTTCCACATTTAACGATTGACCTTGATGCATATCGTGTATCATCACAAGGAAAAGAAGTGCAATTAACACCGAAAGAATACGAATTACTCGTCTTTTTAGCACAATCACCAGATAAAGTGTTCAAACGGGAAGAATTGTTAAAAGAAGTGTGGCAATATGAGTTTTTCGGTGATTTACGTACCGTCGATACGCATGTGAAACGATTACGTGAGAAATTGACGACGATCTCGAAAGAAGCTGCAAAAATGATCGTAACCGTTTGGGGAATCGGTTATAAGTTAGAAGTTGAGGAGTAGAAAGATGTTTTGGCGCAGTGTCGTAGGAAAACTAGCAATAACGATTTTATTGCTAGTTTCTTTTGTTCTTTTTATATTGACCTTTTTATTGTTAGAGTTTTTCGAAGGATTTCATATTCAAGAGGCAGAAAAGGATATGTTGTTAACAGGTACAAAAATATCGACGATTGTTGATGAATATGATGATGAAGCTGTTGTCATGGACTTGGTTGAACGAGTAAAAGGTCCATCGAGTCGTATCGTTATTTATTTTTCTGATGGTACTATGTGGGCATCGGAAACGACGAATAAACATTTGCGTGAAACAGAAGCAATTTATATTGAAAATAACCCTATATTAATGGATTTGCTTGAAAAGCATGAACCTTACAATGAAAAAGTAATTCTTGAATATGAAGAAACAGAAATAATGGTGATCGGCTTACCAGTTGACCGTGATGATGGAATGGTCTTTCTTTTTGAAACGCTCGATATCATTAATCGCACGAAAGCGGAAACGACGAATATCATTTTTATCGCGGCCTCGATTGCGATTGTATTGACGACGGTATTTGCTTTTTTCTTATCGACGAGAATTACAGCACCACTTATTAAAATGCGCGAAGCCGCCATCGGTCTCGTAAAAGGAGAATTTAAAACGAAGGTACCCGTTCTTACGAATGATGAAATTGGTGAATTAGCTATTACGTTTAATCGAATGGGTAAGCAACTTGACTTTCACATTAATGCGTTACGCCAGGAGAAAGAACAATTGACGAGCATAGTAAACTCGATGGCTGATGGGGTAATCACGGTAACACGTGATGGTGAAATAATTTTGTCTAATCCACCGTCAGAGCAATTTTTACAAGATTGTTATTTAGAATGTAACATGCCGATTGAAAGTAACATTCGTTATTTACCCCATAATTTAGCTCGCGTTTTAGAAAAAGTGATCGAAGAAGAAAATGAGGCATACCAGGAATTAAATATGCAAGGCCGTGACTGGGTAATGATTATGACACCTCTATATGACAATTCATATATTCGCGGAGCAGTAGCAGTTATTCGTGATATGACGGAAGAACGAAAACTGGACAAATTACGTAAAGATTTTATCGCAAACGTTTCCCATGAGTTAAGAACGCCGATCGCTCTTATGCAAGGATATAGTGAGGCAATTGTTGATGATATCGCTCAGACGGTAGAGGAAAAAAATGAACTTGCTCAAATTATCCATGAAGAGTCCTTGCGGATGAGTAGACTTGTAAACGAATTACTCGATATTGGCCGAATGGAAGCAGGTCATATTGAGTTGAATATGGAAGAAGTAGATATCGATGCATTTATGGAACGGGTTTATACGAAATTCAAAGGTGTAGCTGAGGAAAATAATATTGATTTGAGATTGACAAAAGAACTTAAAAAGCATAAGATAACAATGGATGAAGATCGCATGGAGCAAGTTTTTACAAATTTAATTGACAATGCATTAGTCCATACGAAACAAAATGGATACGTACATATAAAAGTACATTCTGTCGATGATTTCTTTTATGCAGAAATTGAAGATAACGGATCCGGTATTCCTGAGGAAGATTTAAGTTTTATTTTCGAACGTTTTTATAAAGCAGACAAATCACGTAAACGACAGAGCGGCAAAAAAGGAACTGGCTTAGGTTTAGCGATTACGAAACATATCGTTCAAGCGCATGATGGAGTCATTTCCGTAAAGAGTAAAGTAGATGTCGGAACGACATTTAGCTTTAAAATACCTCAATAAATGACGTTATCACTCATTTGTAGAAATGAACAATTGCATAGTATATAATGGTGCGCACCATTTTTTAGTGCGTTTAAAAGGGAATCTAGTGAAAATCTAGAACTGTCCTCGCAACTGTAAGTAGGGATGAAATAGGCGAGTATACCACTGTAACGTTACGTTACGGGAAGGTGCCTAGAGTAAGATGAACTATAAGTCAGTAGACCTGCCATTTTATCAATCGATCGTTAGCGCTTCGGGGGTTAGGCGGTTATTCGTATGTAGTATTCGTGTATAAAGCAAACCCTGCGTTAGGAGTTTGCTTTTTTATGTGATAAAACTTTTAGAGAAGGAGAATGTAACGATGAAGCAAAGTTTATTACGATTTTTATACGTTTTTGCAGCAGTTTTACTTATTACAGGATGTTCAACAGCAAATAATACGGAAGAAGCGGAAGTAGAGACGACAGAAACAGCCGAGCAGGAAGAAGTAGTAGAAAGCGTTATAACAGTAACAATTTCTGAAGACGAAGGGGAAATTGTGCACGATGAGAAAGAGATCGAAATTGAAGAGGGCGCCATTTTAATGGATGTGTTAAAAGAGTCATTTGATATCGAGGAAGAAGATGGTTTCATTACGGCGATCGATGGCATTCAAGCGGATGAAGGCGAGCAGAGAGGTTGGATGTATTACGTAAACGATGAAATGGCGATGGTCGGTGCTGCGGAATATGAATTAGAAGAGGACGATCACGTCGTATTCGATTTACAAGCGTGGGAGTAACGATTGAATACGTATAAAATAACGTTATTAGCTATTTTAGCAGCGTTAGGCGTAGCAGGTAGGACGTTACTCGTATTTTTACCGAACGTACAACCGGTTACCGCAATTATCATTATAAGTGGTATATTGTTAGGTCCAAGTTCTGCTATTATGTTAGCTATTTTAATTACATTTTTATCGAATGTCTTCCTTGGAATGGGAATTTGGACAATTTGGCAAATTGTATCGTGGGGAGCAATTGGATTATTAAGCGGTCTAATCGGTAAACTAATACGTAAAGTCCCACTTTACATTATCGTAACATTTGGGGTATTTTCCGGATATTTATATGGATTGATCATTTCATTGACGACGTATCAAGTTGCTGGTAAGTTTTGGCCCTATTACATCGCTGGCTTACCATTCGATACGTACCATGCGATCGGAAACGCTATATTTTTACTCGTTTTGTATCCGACAGTTACATTTTTAATGCGTAAATATGCAAACGATCGATTTCACTTACAACAATAATGTTTTATGGGCTCTTTTATAAGAATGAGATTATCTTATAAAAGAGCTTTTATATTTCTTGTAATTTTTATTGCTTAACAGACTTTCATTGCTTACAATATAATAAAACAACTATTATTTCGATACGTTCTTATGTTTTATAAGAAAAGTACAGTTGCTTTCATTACATAAAGGGGTCTATATGAAACGTAAAGCTGAAATGATAAAGCAGATGACGGATCGAGAGATTCGTCAACAGTTACTTTTATCCCAAACAATTTTTTTATGTATTGCAATTGTCTTAAGTCTCTTTTTCTTTCCACATATACAAAAGTGGTTTCAGTTATTTCAATTAAATGGACAAGAAATACTTATCTTCGGTGTCGTACCGGCTAGTTTATTAGTTTTTTTTGAAATTGTTTTATATTATATCGTCCCGGACGAATGGCTCGATGATGGTGGAATTAATGAAAAAGTGTTCAAAAATCAATCTAACCTTTCTATTTTTATCATTGCATTAGTCGTTAGTATTTCTGAAGAAGCTCTTTTTCGCGGTGTATTACAGACGACATTTGGTCTATTTTTTGCTAGTGTCATCTTCATTTTATTACACGTTCGTTATTTAACGAAACCACTACTACTAGTGATGATAAGTGTGACGAGTTTTCTAATCGGATTTTTATTTTATATGACGGAAAATTTGCTCGTCGTCATCACGTTTCATTTTCTCGTCGACTTTTTATTAGGTTTATTTATAAAGTTTAAGAAATGAGGTGGTTCTAGTTGTCGCATAAACACGAATCGAATCAGGCGGAAAAATTACAACAACTTTTCACCGAAATAACGAAGCAAGAAAAAATAACGAAGCAAGAGGAAAACGATGTCTTCATAGAAGAGTCGATGACGTATAAAGAAATTGACGTGTTAAACTTACCACCTAGAAGTGAAGTACATAAAAAGTCGAAATGGCGTTTCAATATCCGTTTTCATGCACCGATCGTTCGTTTTAGTTTTTTCGTCCTCATATTTATCCTAATCCTTGCAATCGTCTTATTTTTTTATTTCGATAAGTTACCATTTATGTCACACGTTACGTTGTAAAAATATTAGAGGAAAGAAAAGAATATTCGTTACATACAATGAAGTAAATAGATGAGCACGTAATATGTTAAGGAAAATTAGTAATAGGAGTGAATAACGTGAAAATAGCAGTGTTATACGGTGGCATTTCAAAAGAACGTGACGTATCCATATCATCAAGTAAAGGTATTATGCAAGCATTGAAAAATAAAGGGTATGAAGTAATTGGCATTGATTTTAATCCGAATAAATTAGATGAAGTGATCGGTTTAGATGTCGATGTCGTTTTTATTGGCATGCATGGAAAACACGGAGAAGACGGTTGTGTACAAGGCTTACTCGACATGCTCAATATTCCGTATGTAGGATCAGGGGTGTTAGCATCCGCACTAGCGATGAATAAATCGAAAGCGAAAGAATTGTTTGCAAAAGCGGGTATTCCTGTTGCAAACGGAAAGCAATATCGAATCACACGCAATATGAATATACGTGCACTCGTCAATGACATTCATGAACAGTTTTCATTTCCTTTTGTCGTTAAACCGAATCGTGAAGGTTCTACATTAGGCTTAACCGTTGTTCAAGATGAAAAAGAGACGGAAGCTGCGATTCGTCGTGCTATACAAAGTGATCATTACATACTTGTTGAACAATATATCGATGGCGTTGAATTAACCGTTCCTGTCATGGGAAAAATGGGTGAAGAAGAAGCGTTACCGATTATAGAAATCGTTCCTAAAAATGATTTGTATGATTATGAAGCAAAATATTCTGACGGCGGTAGTGAACATATTATCCCAGCACGAATCGATGAAAAGTTAACCGAGCAAATTCAACGATATGCAATTTTAGCGCATCAAGTGCTTGGCTGTAAAACGTATTCGCGCGCTGATTTTCTTTTAACGAATGACGGAACACCTTATATTTTAGAAGTAAATACATTACCAGGCATGACGCCGACGAGTCTATTTCCAGATTCAGCCCGAAGTGTCAACTTATCATACGATGATATGATTGAAAGGTTTGTGCAACTAACGTTAGATGATTATCGTGCCATTCATTAAACTGTAAGTTACAACGATTGGCATCTTTATTGTAAACGTGTATACTAAAAATTGAGAATGGCGATATTTTTTGGACATGTGATAACAGGAGGTAAATGAATGGTAGCCGATCAAACAGCAGGTTCCAATAATCAAACGGAGAACGATGGTAGCATTTTAACGTCGACACGGAAAGTCGTAAAAGAGGCGTTAGATAAACTTGGATATCCTGAAGAAGTGTATGAGCTGTTAAAAGATTCTTTACGCATGTTAAAAGTTCGCATCCCTGTCCGCATGGATGACGGTTCTGTTAAAGTATTTACAGGTTATCGAGCACAACATAACGATGCGGTCGGACCGACAAAAGGCGGTGTTCGGTTTCATCCAGACGTCACGGAAGAAGAAGTAAACGCTCTTGCAATTTGGATGACGTTAAAAGCAGGGATCGTCGATTTACCTTACGGTGGTGGAAAAGGTGGTATCGTATGTGATCCACGGGAAATGTCTTTTCGCGAATTAGAAAACTTAAGTCGAGGCTACGTGCGAGCAATTAGTCAATTCGTCGGACCGACGAAAGATATTCCTGCACCAGATATTTTTACGAACTCACAAATTATGGCGTGGATGATGGATGAATATAGTCGTATAGATGAGTTCAACAATCCAGGATTTATTACGGGAAAACCGATCGTCCTTGGTGGTTCTCATGGTCGTGAATCTGCCACGGCAAAAGGCGTGACGATTTGTATCGAAGAAGCAGCGAAAAAACGCGGTTTTGAATTAGAGGGCTCACGTATTGTCGTACAAGGTTTTGGCAACGCTGGTAGTTTTTTATCAAAATTTCTGCATGAAAAAGGCGCAAAAGTTGTCGGTATCTCCGATGCTTACGGCGCTTTACATGATCCTGAGGGGTTGGATATCGACTACTTATTAGATCGTCGTGATAGCTTCGGCACGGTGACAACATTATTTAAAGAGACGATTACAAATAAAGAATTGTTAGAGCTTGACTGTGATATTTTAGTTCCAGCTGCAGTTCAAAATCAAATAACTGCTGAAAATGCTGCGAATATTAAGGCAGACATTATCGTTGAAGCAGCAAATGGGCCAACGACGATGGAAGCTACAGAAATTCTAACAGAACGCGGAAAACTACTCGTACCTGACGTTTTAGCATCCTCAGGCGGTGTAACCGTCTCTTACTTTGAATGGGTGCAAAACAATCAAGGATATTATTGGTCGGAAGAAGAAATCGATGAAAAGTTACTTGACGTAATGACGAAAGCTTTCGATACCATTTACAATACAGCTCAAACACGGAACGTAAATATGCGACTTGCTGCATATATGGTCGGCGTCCGAAAAATGGCGGAAGCTGCACGTTATCGTGGTTGGGTATAAGTTACAACTGTTCACATATACAATGAAGAAATGTACCTTAGAGGAGTGTTTACTCTTCTAAGGTTTTTTGTTTTGCAAAAAATTCTTGATGTTTTAAAAATATGTCAGGTGTTTAAGTGAATAAAATGCTAAAATTGTCAAACGATAAACGTACATAATTACTACTTGGAGGAAGTAATGATGACGTATAAAAAAATGCTTTTTATTTTATTGTTCATTTTTATTGCAATGTTTCCAATACAGACAAAAGAAGGTAATACTTTCGCTTTTAGTCCGCAAGTTATTCAACACGGGGCTGTAGGAGATGACGTGATTGAACTGCAAGCACGACTAAAGCATATCGGCTTTTATACAGGTGAAATAACAGGAGTCTTCGACTGGAGAACGTATTGGGCATTGCGCCATTTTCAATATGAGTTCGGTATGGAAATAGACGGAATGGCGGGAAAGAAAACGAAAGAAATGTTGGAAAAATCGACCGATTACGATGAACAAAAAGTGAAAGCAGAAATGTATGGAACGAAGAAACAAAGTAGTTCACCAGACCAAGGTGAACAAGGAAAAGCCCAGCAAGATAAACAAGAAGAAAAAAAAGATGAACAAGCAGATCGTAATGATCAACAAACGAGTGTCGTTAATATTCCGCAAGGGTTTTCACAGAACGATATTCAGTTAATGGCAAACGCAGTACATGGGGAAGCAAGAGGTGAGCCATACGAAGGACAAGTTGCTGTTGCAGCTGTCATATTGAATAGGACAAAAAGCCCGACTTTTCCAAACACAGTTTCCGGTGTTATTTTCGAACCACGTGCTTTTACGGCAGTTGCCGATGGGCAAATCTGGTTAACACCGAATGAAACAGCAAGACGTGCTGTATTAGATGCGATTAACGGTTGGGATCCGACTGGAAATGCGATCTATTATTTCAATCCAGATACAGCTACATCTCCTTGGATTTGGACACGGCCACAAATTAAACGAATTGGTAAACATATATTTTGTCACTAGAAAGGTGTGAAAAAATGATTCGTTCGATCATTATTGCTATTTTATCGCTCGGATTAATCGGAGTCGGTTATTGGGGTTATAAGGAGCATGAAGAAAAAAATGCATTGCTCATTCATGCAGAAAACAATTATCAACGCTCTTTCCACGAATTAACGTATCATATGGATTTGTTACACGATAAAATTGGTACATCCCTTGCGATGAATTCATCAAAGCGGCTGTCACCACAGTTTGTTGATATATGGCGTATTACGTCCGAAGCGTTGAACAATGTCGGTCAACTTCCTTTATCGTTACTCCCTTTTAATAAAACGGAAGAGTTTTTATCGCAAATAGGTGACTTTACGTATCGCACGGCAATTCGTAATTTGGATGATGATCCGCTGACTGAAGATGAGTTTAAAACGCTAGAAGATTTATATGAACAATCAGAGCACATTAAAAATGAATTACGCCAAGTACAACATACCGTATTAAAAGAAAATTTACGTTGGATGGATGTAGAATTAGTACTTGCAACAGAAGATGAACAAGTTGATAACACGATCATCGACGGTTTTAAAACAGTCGAAGAAAAAGTTGGAGAATTTTCGGAAACGTATAAAAGTATGTCCTTATTAGGAAATGTACAAGAGGAGCATGATTTCTCTCACGTAAAAGGTGCGAAGAAAAACGAGCAAGAAATCGAACAATTTAGCCGTAATTTGTTTCAGCTTGACGACGAGATTGAAGTCAAAATCGTAAAAAGTGGTAAAGATGCGAAAGTCCCCACGTATACTGTTACGTATGAGGACGGAAAAAATGTTTATATGGATATAACAGAAAAGGGAGGTTATCCGCTTCAAATATTAGTCGATCGTGAAATAAAAGAAGCGCAACTATCATTAAACGACGGACTGTTAGAAGCTGAATCGTATATTGAGGAGTTTGGCTATACAGATATGATTCCGATTCAAAGTCAACAATACGATAATATCGGTTTATTTACATTCGTTCGAGAAAAAGATGATGTTCGTATATACGATGAGTCTTTAATGATTAAAGTAGCACTTGACGATGGAGAGATTATTGGGTTAAATGCATACAATTATGTGTTAAACAATAAAGAAAAAGACATAAAGGATGAGAAATTAACAGAAGAAGAAGCACGCAAGTTCGTAAATGAAAAGGTTCAAATCGAAGATGTGCACAAAGCATATATTACGAACGAAATTAATGAAGAAGTGTTGACGTATGAGTTTTTAGGTGTGTTACACGATGAGACGTATCGCATTTTTATTAACGCAATGGATGGAACAGAAGAGAGGATAGAAAAGTTAACTGATACGGAAATGAATTTTGATGTGACGTTATAAAGATCTTTGCACAACATAACGAGAGGATTACCGATTATTTTCTTCCAAATTTTCCACTAATATGACATAATGAAATGTAGGAATTAGTATCTAATTAAAACGTCCTAATGAAGTGGAGGGGAATAGTTGTGAATGTCGGTGATACTCTCGTTATGGAACTAAGTACGTCTGATAAATTATACCGATGTAAAGTAATCGATTTTATAGATGACTTCATCGCTATTGATCACCCAATCAATATTCAAACGAATAAAAGTATTACGTTACCGAAACATGCTAAGTTAATTATTAATTATATTAAAGATGGTTACATTTATGAATTTCCAACGACTATTGTACGTCAAACGAAGATAAATATTCCTGCCTTATTAATTAATCGACCTAATAAAGATGATATAAGACGGATCCAACGACGAGAATTCGTCCGTGTTCAAACGGATGTAGATATCGCAGTTCATTGTCCGAATAAAACGTTCACACCGTTTACGACAGTAACGGGAGACATAAGTGGAGGCGGAGCATTAATAATTATTCCTCCGAAAAAGATAGATTTTCGTCCAAAACAAAAAGCAGAACTTTTTTTCATTTTACGATATGACGATGAACCGTATAAATATGTACATACGACAGCGGAAATCGTGCATGTAAGACAAATAAATGCTGTAAAAACGTTTTCCGTGAAATTTCTTCTTCCGAGTGAACGGATGCGTGAACAAATTATTAATTATTGTTTCTACGTTCAACGAAAGCGACAAAAAGAACGAAAAGTTTAACGTTGTAACTTGGCAAGCGGGTTTGGAAAACATACAATAATATATACGTTTATCATTGAACAATAGGGGGGAAATAATTTGTTAAACAAACATATTGCAATCGCTATCGATGGACCCGCTGCTGCAGGGAAAAGTACAGTTGCCAAACAAATAGCGAAACAACTTTCGCTCGTTTATATTGATACTGGCGCAATGTATCGGGCTTTTACGCATAAAGCGTTATTAAAAGGTGTCGATTTAGCGAATGAGATGGAATTATACAACTTATTAAAAGAGACGTCTATTCGTTTTATATACAATGATCAAGATGAACAGCTCGTCTTACTCGATGATGTTGATGTGACGGAAAACATCCGAACAGATGAAGTATCAAACAATGTCTCTATCGTTGCTCAACACCCACTCGTTCGTAAGGAAATGATCGTTCGTCAACAACAGCTCGCGGAACATAATAGCGTCATTATGGATGGACGAGATATCGGTACTCACGTTTTACCGCACGCGGATAAAAAGTTTTTTTTACAAGCTTCTGTTGAGGAACGGGCAAAACGTAGATACGAAGAGAATAAACGAAAAGGGTATCGAGTAGACTTCGAACGATTAAAGGAAGAAATTAGACTACGGGATGAACGGGATATGAACCGGACAGTATCCCCACTAAAGAGAGCAGATGATGCTATTTTAATCGATACGACATCGTTATCAATCGATGAAGTAATTAATAAAATAATGGCAGAAATAGAAGCGACGTAAAAAAGTTTGTACAAAATGAACAAATATACTTGACAAAAGTGCTATATTGTAAGAAGTTAATATCAAGATATTTTTATGATATGATTTTATGATATAATGGATAAAGAGGAAAAATTGTACACTACGTTTATATAGTTGTGTAATTAGTGCTTAGGAGTGAGATACATATGGTAGAAACAAATAATACATTTCAAGTAGGCGATATCGTTACAGGTACTGTCGTTCAAATCGAGGAAAAACAAGTACTTGTAAATATTGGACACAAGTCAGAAGGGATTATCCCAATCAGTGAACTATCAAACTTACACGTAGAAAATCCGAATGACGTCGTAGAACAAGATGAAGAGATCACGTTGCAAGTAATCAAAATAGATGACGAAGACGTTATTCTGTCGAAAAAAGCAGTGGAAGCGGAGGAAGCTTGGAAGGACTTACAAGCTAAATTCGACTCTGGTGAAATTTTCGAAACGGAAGTAAAAGAGATTGTAAAAGGCGGTCTCGTCGTTGATGTTGGATTACGTGGTTTTATTCCAGCTTCATTAGTTGAAACGTATTTCGTTGAAGATTTTTCCGATTATAAAAATAAAACGTTGCGCGTCAAAGTTGTCGACTTAGACAAAGAACAAAATCGAATTATATTATCACATCGTGCAGTTGTCGAGGAGGAACAACAAAAAGAAAAAGAAAAGTTACTAGCCTCATTAAATGCTGGCGATGTAATCGACGGGGTCGTTCAACGCATTACAGACTTCGGTGCATTCGTTGACATTGGTGGTGTCGATGGTCTCGTTCACATTTCAGAGCTAGCGCATACTCACGTTGAAAAAGTAACAGACGTATTATCAGAGGGTCAAGAAATTAAAGTTGAAGTGTTATCTGTCGATGAAGAAAATGAACGCATTTCGTTATCGTATAAAAATACGTTACCTGGTCCGTGGTCTGGTATTGAAGGACGGATTAAACAAGGAGATACAATCGAGGGTACTGTAAAACGTCTCGTCGATTTCGGTGCATTCGTTGAAGTAGAAGAGGGAGTCGAAGGGTTAGTTCATATTTCACAAATTGCGAACCGTCATATCGGTACACCAGGCGAAGTACTAGAAGTTGGACAGACAATTGAAGCGAAAGTGTTAAACGTAAGTGAAGAAGAGGAACGTATTTCGCTAAGTATTAAAGAACTTGAGCTAGAAGAAGAGCAAAGTGATATCGAAGAATATGAACAGGATGAAGATAGTTCAAGTAGTTTCCAACTCGGTGATATGATCGGTGACAAATTGGACAAATATAAGCAAGAGTAATCGGTCTTTTAGCAAGTTACATGTTAAATAAGCTAAAAAAACGGATTGAGACAACAATAAGTTGATCCAGTCCGTTTTTTCATGGACGTATTCGTTTCATATTTAATGTTACTACGCTAACATAAATGCTATTTGCTCAGCTTATTTGTATCATTTTACGATGTTTAAATGTAAATATATCGTCCAATAATGGTACAAAAAGGTGGAATTGGCATGGTAGAACAGTTTATGTACTTTTGGTTACTTTGGTTACTTGTAATCGTCGTATTCTTTTTTATAAATAACGATTCTTTACAAAGAGGATCACTCGTTACGATCTTGCTTATCATTGCATGTACGGATATTGCGATGGCACTCGATTATTTTATCATTCATATGAACGTACTATTCGTCATCATATACGGACTATTTTTCTACGCACGTACGAGACGGCCGTTTTTCACGGCGTTATATACGTTTATTTGTGCACTTTTTTATTGTGGGATCCGTCTATGGGAAAAGACAACTCCCGTTTTATTCGTCATTCCATCTTTTTTCTTCATTCCATTTTGTATCATTATTTTACTTCACTTCCTTTGTACTTCCCTTTCAGAACGACTTGCCGTTACCTTTGTAAGTGTAACGCTAGGTTACATGATGTATACGTTCATTTTGTTTAGCTATAACGTACATAACGAACTAGGAGAATATAAACTGTTTATTCATCTAGCGATCATCGTTTTAGTTCTTTTCATGACTCACTTATTAAAAAGGTTTTTCACCTATATACGATACATATACGTAAAAATAATGACAGAGCACTCACTCTAGTTTGTTAGAATGTACGTGCTTTGGTAAAATAGGAATAGTTTTATATTTTGAGTAGGAAGGTGTCATCAGATGGCAAAAGCAACTGTTGCAATCGTAGGACGTCCAAACGTGGGCAAGTCGACAATTTTCAATCGGCTTGTCGGTGAACGGATATCTATCGTTGAGGATGTACCTGGGGTAACGAGAGATCGAATATATGCTGAAGCAGAATGGCTTTCTGTTTCATTTAATATCATTGATACAGGTGGAATTGAAATATCAGATGAACCACTGTTAGAAAAAGTTCGCCATCAAGCAGAAATTGCAATAGATGAAGCGGATTGTATTATTTTTATCGTTAATGGTCGTGACGGTGTTACTGCAGCTGATGAAGCAGTTGCAAATATTTTGTATAAATCAAAAAAACCAACTGTATTAGCGGTAAATAAAGTAGATAATCCGGAAATGCGCGATACGTTATATGAATTTTATGCGCTCGGTTTTGGTGATCCGTACCCGATTTCAGGAACGCATGGTTTAGGGATCGGTGATATGTTAGATAAAGTAGTCTCACTTTTCCCTGTTGATGCGGCGGATGAAAAAGAGGAGGATACGATTTACTTTAGTGTGATTGGACGACCTAATGTCGGTAAGTCGTCGCTCGTTAATGCACTGTTAAATGAGGATCGTGTCATCGTGAGTGAAATCGAAGGGACGACTCGAGATGCCATCGATACACCAATTAGAAAAGATGATCAAGACTTCGTCATTATCGATACAGCTGGTATTCGTAAACGTGGGAAAGTGTATGAATCTACGGAAAAATATAGTGTTTTGCGAGCATTAAAAGCGATCGAACGTTCGGACGTGACGTTGCTAGTACTTGATGCAGAAACCGGTATACGTGAACAAGATAAAACGATAGGTGGATATGCCCATGAAGCAGGTCGGGCAATAATCATCGTCGTCAACAAATGGGATACGGTCGAACGTTCAGAAAAGGCGATGGAGCAATTCGAAGAAGATATTCGAAACGCTTTCCCATTTTTACATTATGCACCGATCGTCTTTTTATCGGCGAAAACGAAACGTCGTTTACAACGTCTTATACCGACAATTAAATTAGTTAGTGAGAGCCATGCGAAGAGAATACCGACCAACGTGTTAAATGATGCAATTATGGACGCTTTAGCCGTCCATGCGACTCCGACAGTCAAAGGGAAACGTTTAAAGGTATTATATACGACGCAAGTAGCTGTGAAGCCACCATCATTTGTAATTTTCGTCAATGATCCAGAACTCGTTCACTTTTCATTTAAACGTTTCATTGAAAATAGAATTCGAGAATCGTTCGGTTTCACTGGCACACCGATCAACATTATTGCACGTAAACGGAGTTGAAAGGGGATAAAAAATGGAGAAAATTGCTGTATTAGGGGCAGGGAGTTGGGGGACTGCCTTAAGTATCGTTTTGGCGGATAATGGCCATGATGTTCGTTTATGGTCACATCGGAAAGAACAAGTAGATGAAATAAATGAAACGAGAGAAAATAAACAGTATTTACAGACGACATTACCGAAAAACATTCGTGCTTATGCTAATATACAAAATGCTTTACGTGATGTAGAAGCGATCGTTTTCGTCGTTCCATCTAGTGCCATACGTGAAGTATGCCAAAAAGTAAGCCCATTAATTACCGAACATACGACGATTATTCATGCGACAAAAGGAATTGAACCTGATTCTTTCAAACGAATAAGTGAAATTATTAGTGAAGAAATTCCGGCATATGAACGGGATGATATCGTCGTTCTATCTGGACCGAGTCATGCTGAAGAAGTCGCACTACGTCATCCGACGACTGTAACCGTTGCGGCAAAAAATAATCGTAAAGCGCAATTTGCCCAAAGTATATTTATAAACAATGCATTTCGCGTCTATACGAGTGATGATGTCGTTGGTGCAGAATTAGGTGGCGCTTTAAAAAACATCATTGCACTTGGAGCGGGAATCTCTGACGGTCTCGGTTTTGGCGATAATGCTAAAGCGGCGCTTATCACACGTGGCTTAGCGGAAATTACGCGACTCGGTGTAGCACTTGGTGCTAATCCTCTAACATTTCTTGGTCTATGTGGTGTTGGAGATTTAATCGTGACGTCGACGAGCACACATAGTAGAAACTGGCGTGCGGGCAACTTACTCGGCAAAGGGAATACGTTAGATGAAATTGTCGAGTCGATGGGGATGGTTATTGAAGGTGTTCGAACGACAAAAGCTGCGTATCAATTGAGCAAACAGTTAAACGTAGATATGCCAATTACGAGCGGTCTTTATGAAGTGTTATTTAAGGAAAAAGACCCTAAAGAAGTCGTCGAGCAATTGATGAATCGTATGAAAAAAGAAGAATTAGACGCTTATCCTGAAACATAACAAAAAGCAAACAATTTTCCTCCGGTCGCATATAATGTTTTTGAAACGATGCAAGGAGGGGAAAACGTTGGATCAAGACGCAAAACGGATGTTAGAAAAGATTGAAGCAAGCTCACATATTTCTGCAACGGAAATTTATGACGTTGCTCGTAGCATTCAACATGAAAATTTAACGGATGAAAACGTCATTCGGCCACTCGTTCGTCAATTGGCGAATTTGGCAAATAAACCATTGACACGAGAAATGGAAGATAAAATTGTTCAATCAGTTTTACAAAAAGAAATCCCATCTTCTATGAGGGGATTAAATCGATTTATCGAGTAAATTAGTTGAATATAGGCGAAAGAAGATACAAAAATGTACGCATTGCATATGATAAAACCGTAACAGTAAACTGACAGAGAGATGCTGGGTATTGTTTAGTCAATCTGGAATGACGTTTGTCATTCCGTTTTTTTTTATTAATAGATAGTCTAGCACATATTTGTTATGATATAGTATGCAACAAAACATTCAGCTCAATAGATGGTAGGTGTAAAAATGAGTGCAGGAGAAATAAAAGAGATCATTTCTTTTGTCGGGATCGCTTTGCTCATTTTGTCCATTTTGTTTATCCAATTAAGTAGACGCAAGTTAACCGGTTTGTTAAGTGTCTTCGTTTCAATTATTGCATACATATTTTTTATCATTGGCGGCCTTATCGTCCTTTTCGTTGTTTTAAGTGGACCGACAGGTTAATGTTGGAGGGAGTTTCATCATGATAAAACGTTTCGTATTCATAGCTTCGTTTATACCGTTACTGCTTTTATCCGCATGTTTATATCCGAAAAGTGAACTAGCGAAAAATGAAATGCCGAATGAACAGCAACTAGAAATGGTGCAACAGGCAGTCGATCAATACCGTGAAGATACGAATGGACTCGTACCGATTAAAACGAAAGAGAGCGATGTCGATCCGTATGAGAAATATTTAATTGATTTCGTTCGTTTAAAAGAAGAGCAATATTTATCCGAGACTCCTGGTACAGCGTATGAAAACGGCGGTATTTATCAATATGTCATTATTCGCCCGGAGGAAGATGCAACGGTAAAATTAATCGATTTACGTATTACTGAAAAGTTGCGGGAAGTCTATGTAAAGTTAGATATGTATCGCTCAAAAAATCTTTATCCACCATTTGGGGAACAAATTGCTGACGGTTTATATCAGTTAAATTATGAGAAATTAAATTATAAATCAGAACCGTACGTCGTTAGTCCGTTTACAGGTAACAATTTACCGTTCTTCATCGATGAAGATGGACAATTATACGTCGATTATCGTATTGATTTGCAACAAGCGTTAGAAGACTTTGATCATTCATTTAGTGATGGCGATGATATTCGCGTCCTTTTAGAAGACAATTATCCATTTGTACCTGTCTACTCATTACCGTACACGGTCGAACAGGGAGAACCTGTTTTTATACTTCAATAGCATATAATGTAAAAAGTTCTTTTAAAACTGTAATGACTCGTTTTAAAGGAACTTTTTTATTTCAAATAATAAGTCATATTTTATTCGGACAACATCATAGACTATTAGTAATGTAAAGCGAAATGATCACGTATGTGTATATGGTAGAGGAGGGAATGTCTCATGAATAAAGTCGATATATTTACAGACATATCGAAACGGACGAATGGAGACGTCTATTTAGGAATTGTAGGTGCTGTACGAACTGGAAAATCGACCTTTATTAAACGGTTTATGGAACTCGTCGTCTTACCGAACATTCAAGAAGAACATGATCGAGTGCGTGCGTTAGATGAATTACCACAAAGTGCATCCGGTAAAACGATTATGACAACAGAACCGAAATTTATTCCGAATCAAGCTGTTTCAATCCAAATTGAAGATGGATTAGATGTGAATGTTCGTCTCGTCGATTGTGTCGGCTATGCGGTGGAAGGTGCAAAAGGTTTTGAAGATGAAGACGGTCCTAGGATGGTGCACACTCCTTGGTACGATGAAGCAATTCCATTTCACGATGCAGCTGAAATAGGTACGAGGAAAGTTATTCAAGAACATTCAACGATCGGAATCGTTATTACAACGGATGGCACGGTCGGTGAAATTCCACGAGCGGACTACGTTGAAGCAGAACAGAAAATCGTTGAAGAACTTAAAGAAGTTGGAAAACCATTTATTATGATCATTAATTCCACACGTCCGTCAGACAAGGAAACAGAACTACTACGTCAACAACTACAAGAGGAATACGACATACCGGTATTAGCAATTAGTATTGAAGCGATGAATGAACACGACGTGTTAAATATTTTACGTGAATCATTATTTGAATTTCCAGTTTTAGAAGTAAACGTTAATTTACCAAGCTGGGTACTCGTTTTACACGATGATCATTGGTTGAAGCAAAATTACGAAGAGGCGATCCGACTAACAGTACAAAATATAAAACGACTACGCGATGTTCATTACGTTGTCAATGAATTTACACAATTTGAGTATATTGAAGAAGCACTCATTTCTGGAATGAAATTAGGTGATGGTGTCGCTGAAATTGATATTATAGCTCCAGACAACTTATACGAAACGGTGTTGAAAGAAATTGTCGGCGAGGAAATAACCGGTCGTGATCACTTACTTGCGCTCATGCAACAATTTACCCATGCTAAACGAGAATACGATCAAATTGCTAGCGCCTTACAAATGGTTAATCAGACAGGATATGGTATTGCTGCTCCTGCCGTAAAGGATTTACAATTAGACGAGCCAGAAATTATTAAACAAGGATCCCGATTTGGCGTAAGATTAAAGGCAGTCGCTCCATCGATTCATATGATTAAAGTCGAGGTGGAGTCGGAGTTTGCTCCGATCATCGGTACAGAGAAGCAAAGTGAAGAATTAGTGAAATACTTAATGCAAGACTTTGAAGAAGATCCGTTATCAATTTGGAATTCAGACATATTCGGACGTTCTTTAAGTTCGATTGTCCGTGAAGGTATTCAGGCGAAAATATCTTTAATGCCAGAAAATGCTCGCTATAAATTAAAAGATACGTTAGAGCGAATTATCAATGAAGGTTCAGGCGGTTTACTCGCGATCATTTTGTAAACTAAATGTATGATAAATAACTAATTAACTTGAGGTCTAATTGTTAGATCTCTTGTTTTTTTTATGTAAAAAATTATATTTTCAAAGATTTTTTAAAAATAACGCGTAAAATAGTGAAAAATTGCTATTTTATGTTGAATTTTCGCACAAAGTTCGTTAGTATAAGCTTTATCATCAGTTAATTGCCTGTCCTAGTATAAAAGCAGGCTAATTGGTGAACAAATGTAAATAGCTTTAATTTGTTTTGTGCAAATTATACATTTTGAAAGAGGAGGTGAATGTCATGAATAAAACAGATTTAATTAATGCTGTTGCTGAAAAAAGCGAACTTTCCAAAAAAGATGCAGCGAAAGCTGTTGATGCTGTTTTTGAATCTGTCATGGATTCACTTAGCAAAGGTGAAAAAGTTCAAATTATCGGCTTTGGTAACTTTGAAGTAAGAGAACGTGCAGCTAGAAAAGGGCGTAATCCACAAACGGGTGAGGAAATTCAAATCCCTGCTAGCAAAGTTCCTGCATTCAAAGCTGGTAAAGCACTTCGAGATGCGGTTAAAAACTAATGTAACACAAAAGTAACGGGTACGTTGAACGTACCCTTTTTGTTTTTTTACTTCGCTATGTTCAAATAGAGAAATATTGTAGTATTCGCTTAATACTATAATTGCATCGTTTTTTCGACATTACTCAATAGTAATTAGAACGTTATCATGTTGTCTCTCACTAAGAAAAGGGTCGGATCGTCCTATATGTAAAAAACCTACATTTTTTCCCCATTTATAATGATTGCTCTCTCTTTTAAAAAAATTGACATTGTTGTTATAATGTTTAATAGTAAATAAGGTGAGTGTAACTGCCGAAAGAATGATGTACGTTTCGCTAGTTCATTACAAAATGTGCTATACTTGTTAAAGAATACGTTGAAAGGGCGTAGGTGTGAACATGCAAACATTTGGTGAAGAAACGAGCCGACTTAAATCTTTTATCGAAGACCGAATAAAACACGCTTTTGTAGAAAAGTTTATTGACAAGCCCTTGATCGATTTAGATAAACTATCCATTTTACAGTTTTTATATAGTGATAGCAACCTTTTTCAAAAAGAAAAAGATCTATATATAGCGACGATTATGTTCGTTCAAATTGCTCTAGATACTCATGAAAAAGTACAGACAAAAAGAGAGAGAGCATACGATGAAACAAAACATCAACTTTACGTACTTGCAGGAGATTACTATAGCGGACTATATTATAAATATTTAGCTGAAAAGAAAGATATTTCGATGATACACCGTGTAGCGAAAGTAATTAAACGAATAAATGAGCAAAAAATGCGGCTTTACTATAGCGAGTTTTCAACAGATGATGAGTTTCTTCGTGCACTTTCCGATGTGGAATCTTTACTATATACTGAAATCGCGGAAAAACTAAATTATTCCGAAGATGTAAAAATGGCCATTCAATATATGCTCTTAATTAACCGATTGCTCGATGAAAAAGATTATGTGCAGCACGGTCAATTTTCTTATACGAGACAATATTTAGATTATAAAGAATCATGCACAAAAGAAGTTGCGGTCACATTTTTACATGAGCAAATTAAATATTACGTAAACGAATTAATGTTGACATTAGCGTTATTACCGTATCGTTACCAATCTTTTAAATGTTTCGTACAACAAAAATATAAGACGTATATGAATACCCAAGCGGTGAAAGAAGGCTAAATGATGTTACATAATGTAAAAGCGAAGAAAGTACACAATGTATTTGAAAAAATATCAAATCAATACGATAAAATGAATTCTGTTATTTCATTTCGTCGTCATAAAGCTTGGCGCGAAGATGTTATGCGTAGAATGAACGTTGCAGAAGGAACAGATGCACTCGATGTATGTACAGGAACTGGTGATTGGGCGCTCGCATTGGCAAAGGAAGTCGGACCAGCAGGAAATGTCGTCGGTTTAGACTTCAGCAATAATATGTTAAAGGTCGCACGGGAAAAACAGCAAGAAATCGGAATGAATAATATCGAATTTATTCAAGGCGATGCAATGCAATTACCGTTTGAAGATGAAACCTTTGATTACGTTACGATCGGTTTTGGTCTCCGAAACGTCGAAAGTTTGCATACTGTTTTAGAAGAAATGTATCGCGTGACGAAAAAAGGTGGGAAAGTCGTCTGTTTAGAAACTTCTCAACCAACATTAATCGGTTTTCGTCAAGCATATTATTTTTATTTTCGCTTTATTATGCCGCTATTTGGAAAAGTTTTTGCGAAAAGTTACGAAGAATACGTATGGTTACATGAATCTGCTAAAACATTTCCTAATAAAGAAGCGTTAAAGCAACAGTTTTTAGATGTCGGTTTTCAATCTGTTGACGTGAAAGCTTATACTTTTGGCGTTGCCGCCATGCATTTAGCGACGAAATAATTTTGGGGATAAATTAAAGGTGAAGAATCATGAAGCTTGCAAATATATATCATTATTTAAAAAGTGATTTAAAAAAAATTGAGGACAAATTATCTGTAACAGTCGAGGCAGATCACCCTATCTTAAAGGAAACATCGTTACAGCTTTTAAGAGCTGGCGGAAAACGAATCCGACCAGTTTTTGTTTTGTTAGCGGCACATTTTGGTGATTATGAAAAAAATAAAGAACAAATCATGAATGTGGCGGTCGCGATTGAACTTATTCATATGGCAACACTCGTTCATGATGATGTCGTTGATGATGCAGAATTGCGCCGTGGTCAACCGACGATAAAACATTTATACGGTAATCGTGTTGCTATGTATGCGGGTGACTATATATTAGCCCGGGCTTTAGAACTTATTACTGAAGTAAAAGAGCCGCTCATTCATCATTTACTTTCGAAAACGCTCGTAAAAGTTGTCGAAGGTGAAATGACACAATTAGAAGATAAATATCGACTGCATCAACATATGAAAGATTATTTACGGCGAATAAAACGAAAAACAGCGTTGTTAATCGCTACTAGCTGTAAATTAGGTGCGCTTGCTTCAGGTGCTTCAACCTATGAGGCAAACAATTTATATCGTTATGGGTTAAATATAGGTATGTCCTTTCAAATTATCGATGACATTCTCGACTTTACTGCATCCTCAAAGCAATTAGGAAAACCGACAGGAAGTGATTTATTACAAGGGCATATTACTTTACCAGTTTTATACGCGATGAAAGACCCGAGTGTAGAACGACAAATAGAAGTACTGTTTGAAAAGGAAGAAGGCCGAGAGCGACGAATCGACGATGTCATTCGAGCGTTACGTCAAACAGATGCGATTGAACGATCGTATGCATTAAGCAATCAATATTTACAAAAATCAATTGCTGCACTACAAAATTTACCCGAAAATAAAGCATACGAGACGTTTGAGACGATCGCCCAAGTGATCGGTACTCGAAAGTCGTAGTTTTATTGTATTATTCGTTATAATTTGATAAAATTTTTATGATTTATAAAATACATGGACATAAAGGAGTAATATAGATGGAAAGAACATTCGTTATGGTTAAACCTGATGGAGTTCAACGAGGACTCGTCGGTGAAATTGTAAAACGTTTTGAAAACAAAGGTTATAAACTTGCTAGTGCAAAATTCATGCAAGTATCAAATGAGTTAGCGGAAAAACATTACGGTGAACATAAAGATAAACCGTTCTTCGGTGAACTCGTTGACTTCATCACATCTGGACCAGTATTTGCAATGGTTTGGGAAGGGGAAGATGTCATTAAAGCTGCACGAAACATGATTGGTGCGACTAATCCTCTTGAAGCAAACCCTGGCTCCATTCGCGGAGATTTCGGAGTAACGATCGGTAAAAATATTATTCACGGCTCTGATTCACCTGAAAGCGCCGAACGCGAAGTGAATTTATTTTTCGATGCAAATGAGCTACTTACATACGAGAAACACGATGCAACTTGGATTTACTAATGACATGAGATAGCCTCTAGTTAAATAGAGGCTGTCTATTATTTTATAGATGAAAGAGGCTTAATCATTGAGTGATTATAAACTATTTATTGATAAAATGCATCGGTTAATCGGTGTTGATTTAACGTTATACAAAGAAGCGCAAATGCGACGTAGATTAACATCTTTGCGTAATAAATTAGGTTATGATACATTTAATCAATATTATGATGCACTACAAGCGGATAAACAGTT
Organism: Pseudogracilibacillus sp.; assembly: GCA_035303165.1. Taxonomy (GTDB): domain Bacteria; phylum Bacillota; class Bacilli; order Bacillales; family Amphibacillaceae; genus Pseudogracilibacillus. Next base: position 17,404 of record DATGRY010000073.1, on the reverse strand, counting down.
ATTACAACAGTTTATCGATCGGATTACAATTAACGTTACGGAATTTTATCGAAATCCGAAACGCTGGGAAGTTTTACGTAATACAGTCTTTCCTGAACTAACGAAAAATAAAGCATCGTTACATATATGGAGTGCGGCTTGCTCTACAGGTGAAGAACCGTACAGTATTGCCATTATGTTAAAGGAACATTTTCCGCATGTACAAGTGACCATTACAGCGACTGACATCGATGAACGTGTGTTAGAAAAAGCAAAAATTGGTGCATATGTGGAAATTCAATTAAAAGATTTACCGCGATTTAAAAAGTCAAAATATTTCACCTTTAAAAATAACAAATATTACGTCGATGAATCGTTAAAATCGAACATAACGTTTAAACGACACGATTTATTGAAAGATTCGTACCCGAGTCGGGTCGATTTAATCGTTTGTCGCAATGTACTTATTTATTTTACTGATCCGGCTAAAGAAAAAATATACGATAAATTTAGTAAATCATTACAAAAAGATGGCTTTTTATTTGTCGGTAGTACAGAACAAATATTTAATCCGGAAAAACACGGTTTAACTTTATTTGATACTTTTTTTTATAGAAAGCAATAATATATTATTATTTACATATGAGGAATGAGGGTTAAAAATGCGTTACTTAACTGCTGGTGAATCACACGGGAAACAGTTGACGACGATTATAGATGGTGTGCCTGCTCAAATGCCACTTCATAAAGCAGATATCGATGCATCATTACTTCGTAGACAAAAGGGCCACGGTCGTGGTCGGCGTATGCAAATTGAAAAAGATTTAGTCGACATTAAAAGCGGAGTAAGGCACGGTTATACACTTGGATCACCTATTTCACTCGTCATAACGAATGACGACTTTAAAAGTTGGCAAGATATTATGGGTGAAGGACCGTTACCAGAAGATGCAAAAGTGCGTCGTACAGTTACACGACCGCGTCCAGGGCATGCTGATTTAAACGGAGCATTAAAGTATGGGCATCGTGATATGCGTAACGTTTTAGAACGATCTTCCGCTCGCGAAACTGCTGCACGTGTTGCTGCTGGTGCAGTAGCGAAAATATTGTTGCGGGAACTCGGTATAGAAGTTGTCGGGTACGTGAAGGAAATCGCAGGGATCACTGCACAAGAACGTGATGACTTGTCGATTCGTGAAAAGATGGAGTTTTCAGAGAACTCTCCTGTACGTGTACTTGATCCAAATGTAGAAGAGCAAATAATGCAACGAATCGATCAAGCGAAAGAAGAAGGGGACTCGATCGGTGGTGTTTGCGAAGTATACGTAGAAGGAATGCCTGCTGGTGTCGGATCATACGTCCATTACGATCATAAGTTAGACGCAAAACTTGCCGGTAGCGTCATGAGTATTAATGCGTTTAAAGGAGTAGAAATCGGGATCGGATTTGAAGCCGCACGCCGAAATGGTAGTGAAGTCCACGATGAAATCGCTTGGGATGAAACGCGTGGCTTTTATCGAAACACAAATCGACTCGGTGGGTTCGAAGGTGGGATGACGACGGGAATGCCTCTCGTTATAAAAGGTGTAATGAAACCAATCCCGACACTTTATAAACCGTTACAAAGCGTCGATATCGATACGAAAGAATCGTTTCATGCAAGCATTGAACGCTCTGACTCTTGTGCGGTACCTGCCGCAGCTGTCGTTATGGAACATGTCGTCGCTTTTGAATTGGCAAAAGCGATTACAGAACAGTTTCCGAGCGATCATTTCCCAACGTTAAAACGGGCGATTGAGCAATATCGGGAAGAAACAAGGAGATTTTAAATGATTGAAATGACCATTCAAGCGGGTCGTCATTCGTATCCGATTTATATTGGTGAACATATACGTCATCATTTACAACAATTCATTCAAAAGCAATATTCATCCATTCTCGTTATTACAGACGACACGATTGCTCCTTTATATAAAGATGACGTAATTGCTGCCTTAGCGAACGAAAAAGTATATGAAGTCGTCGTACCAAGCGGTGAAAAGTCAAAAAGTATAGATACGTATTATTCATTGCAAACAACCGCATTAGAAAATGGACTGGATCGCCAATCGCTCATTATCGCCTTAGGAGGCGGTGTGATTGGTGATTTAGCAGGTTTTGTCGCCGCTACATTCATGCGCGGTATTGATTTTATACAAATGCCTACGACAATATTAGCGCATGATAGTAGTGTCGGCGGGAAAGTGGCAATAAATCATAAGCTCGGTAAAAATATGATTGGTAACTTTTATCCACCAGTTGCAGTTATATACGACATCGCGACGTTACGAACATTGCCAAAACGTGAAATACGTTCTGGTTATGCAGAATTAATGAAAGAAGCTTTCATCGGTGATCGGGAGCTTCTACAAGAACTTTTATGTACGAATATTATAGAAGCTAGACCAAAAGAACTTGCTCATTTTTTACGTCAAGGTATACAAGTAAAGGCAAAGATCGTCGAGGAAGACGAAAGAGAAGCGAATGTACGTATGTTTTTGAATTTCGGGCACACTCTTGCCCATGCACTTGAAAATAAGCTCGGTTACGGAAAGTTGACTCACGGTGAAGCTGTTGCGATCGGAATGTTATTTGCTTTACAATATAGCGAAGCATATTTTGATATTTCATTACCTATCGATCGATATGTCCATTGGTTGCACGAAAATGACTATCCGTTATCCTTATTTAATATTGACTTAAATAAGCTAGTAGAAACGATGAAAGTGGATAAAAAAGTAATCGGTGGAACGATCAAGCTTATTTTATTAAAAGAAATTGAAAAACCGACTGTAATAGACGTTGATGATCGTGAATTACTTTCGCGATTAGACGATTTTCAAAAGGAGTTGACACGATCGTGATTCGAGGTTTTCGCGGTGCTACAACAGTGACAGAAAACGATGCTACAGAAATATTAAGGGAGACGAAAAAATTAATCGTCGAAATGGTGCAAGCAAATAGCATTCAAGCGGAACAAATTTCACATGTACTTTTTTCTGTTACCGACGATTTGGATGATGCATTTCCAGCAAAAGCAGCCCGTGAAATGGATGGGTGGAAACATGTGCCGGTAATGTGTATGAAAGAAATTGATGTACCAAATAGTCTTCCGAAATGTATACGAGTAATGCTCGTTGCAAAAACGAGGCTAAATCAAGCTGAAGTTCGTCATATTTTTTTAAACGATGCAATTAAATTACGACCAGATTTAGTAAATGAAGAAGGTGATTAAATGATAGGAAAAGAAGTATTAAAAGGGTTGACAGCTTATAAGCAAGGAATGCAAATTTCGGAAGTAAAGCGGAAATTTAATTTAGATAGAATTGTAAAGCTCGCTTCGAACGAAAATTTATACGGCTGTCCTGAAAATGTGTCACAACTTTTAAAAGATTTTACGGTTGATTTTGAATACTATCCAGACGGATATGCGTACGACTTACGAAAAGAGATGGCTCGCATCCTACAAGTTGATCATGATCAACTCGTTTTTGGTGCAGGTTCAGATGAAATTATTACGCTCATTTGCCGTGCGTTTTTATACCCAGGCACTAACACAATTATGGCAAATCCGACATTTCCACAGTACCGACACCACGCTTTAATTGAGGGTGCAGATTTAAAAGAAATTCCGACAGTAGACGGGCGCCATGATTTAACGAAAATGGCTGAGGCTATCGATGAACAAACGAAAGTAGTTTGGATTTGTTCGCCGGATAACCCAACAGGTGAACTCATTACAGAAGAAGAATTTAAAACATTTATGGAAAAGTGTCCGCAAGATGTGCTTGTCGTATTAGATGAAGCTTACTATGAATATGTTCAACCAGAACTACAATTTTCGTTACATGATACGTTAGCAAAGTATCATAATGTCATCGTTTTACGGACATTTTCAAAAATATACGGTCTAGCTGGTTTGCGCGTCGGTTATGCGATAGCGCATGAAACAGTTGCAGAAAAACTAAATATCGTACGTGGCCCATTTAATACAGGTTCGTTATCACAACGAGCGGCGCTCGCTGCTATTTCCGACACACAATTTGTTACGAAGATGCGTACGTTAAACGATGAAGTGAAAAATGAGTTTACACAGTTTCTTGACACACTCGGTTGGTCATACAATGAGTCACATACGAACTTTTTATTAGTTCATACACCAATCGATGCAGACGATGCAGCGAACTATTTATTACGTCACGGTTTTATCGTTCGTTCAGGTAACTTGTTAGGTTATCCGAAAACGTTACGAATATCGATTGGAAAAGAAGCCGATATGAAAGAACTACAAACTGTGATGACGAAATTACAACGAGAAATTGACGATGGTGTGTTTACATGAAACGAAACATATTAGTTGCAGGATTAGGTTTAATCGGCGGCTCTTTAGCGAAAGCGATGAAAAAGTCGCCGAACAATTATATTCTCGGTTATGACGTAAATGAGCAATCATTACAATATGCTAAAGCAGAAAAGTTTATCGATGAAATATGTATAAACTTTGAAGAAGCAATAAAGTGTGCAGAAATCATTTTTCTAGCTGTACCGATCTCCGAGACGATTAAATTAATGGAACGTATCGATAACATAAAATTAGATAAAGAAATAATCGTTACCGATGTAAGCTCTGTCAAAGGTAGTGTACTAGAAGCTGCTCGAAAAATGACGAATGAAAACATCGTTTTTATCGGGGGACATCCAATGGCTGGTTCCCATAAAGCTGGTGTTCGGGCGGCAAAAAGTCATCTGTTTGAAAATGCTATTTACGTACTAACTCCGCCGGCAAATTGCACGAACGGTCATATTGAAACGTTAAAAGAAGTGTTAAAAGAGACGAAAAGTCATTTTTTAACATTACAACCTGAAGAACATGATGAAATGACAAGTGTCATTTCTCATTTTCCACATTTAATCGCTTCTTCCCTCGTGCATCAAGCGAAAAAGTGGGAACAAGTTCATCACTATTTACCAGAATTAGCTGCCGGTGGCTTTCGTGATATTACACGTATAGCATCAAGTAATCCGAAAATGTGGCAAGATATTTTCCAGCATAACGGTTTAAAAATGTCACGATTATTACAAGACTGGATTAACGAAATGGTGACGTTAAAAGAATTCCTCGATACGAATAATAAAGAGGAAATGATCGCTTATTTGGAACAAGCGAAACGATACCGCGACGGTTTAGGTGAAAAGAAGATGCGTGGTGCTTTGCCATCCTATTATGATGTGTATGTGGACATTCCGGATAAACCAGGTGCGATCGCCTCCGTCGTCCAGTTACTTGCAGACGAACAAATTACGTTGCGTAACATTCGTATTTTAGAAATACGCGATGATGTATTAGGGGCACTTCGTTTAAGTTTTACGAATGAAAAAGATCAACAACGTGCGTATAAGTTGTTACAAAAACATAACTATGACGTACAAATGAACGTATAAAGAGAAGGGTATGGTTTACGCGTTGAAACGATATACATTTCCACAAAGGTTACGTCCGATACGTGCTGAAATTGCTATTCCCGGCGATAAATCAATATCCCATCGTGCGATTATGCTCGGTTCGTTAGCAAAGGGCGAAACGTTCGTGACAAATTTTTTAAGCGGGGAAGACTGTTTACGAACGATTGATATCTTTCGATCATTCGGTGTCATGATCGAGCAATCTGGCTCATCCGTGAGAATTATAAGTGATGGTTTCAATAAATTTAAAGAGCCAAAAGAACCTCTATATTTCGGTAATTCAGGTACAACAGCTCGCCTTATGCTCGGAATTTTAGCTGGTTTACCGATTCATACAGTCGCTTATGGGGATCCGTATTTAACGATTCGACCGATGGATCGTGTGACGGAACCGTTACGTAAAATGGGTGCATGTATCGATGGACGCGATAACGGAAATTATTTACCACTTGCCATTCGTGGTAAACAATTACAAAGTATCCATTATGAATTACCTGTAAAAAGTGCACAAGTAAAATCGGCTATTTTACTTGCGGGACTATTTGCAGATCGTACAACGACGATCATCGAGCGAGTACCGACACGTAATCATACAGAAAATATGTTGCAAGCTTTCGGTGCTAATCTTACAGTCGAAAAAGAAATGATTACAGTAAATAGTATTCGTGAATTAAAACCGGTGGATATACTCGTTCCAGGTGATATTTCTTCAGCCGCTTTTTGGATCGTTGCAGCCGCTATTGTGCCACAAAGTGTAATAACGATGAAAAATATCGGGTTAAATGAAACACGCGATGGGATTATCGACGTGTTAAAGCAAATGGGTAGCTCCATAACGATAACGAATGAACGTACGATTGGTGGCGAAAAAGTCGGTGATGTTACGGTAACTCATCACGAATTACGTAGTGTAACGATTGAAAAAGATATGATCCCTCGTCTTATTGATGAATTACCTATTATAGCGTTGCTTGCAACACAAGCAAACGGTACAACTGTTATTAAAAATGCAGAAGAGTTACGTGTGAAAGAGACGGACCGTATTGCTGCAGTCGTTGATGTATTGAAAACGTTAGGTGCGACGATTGAAGAAACAGACGATGGTATGATTATAACCGGACCGACGACATTAACAGGTGGGGAAATAAAAAGTTACGGTGATCATAGAATTGCGATGATGGGGGCAATTGCATCGTTTATAACGAAAGAAGACGTTACAATAGATGACGTTCAAGTGATCGATGTTTCGTATCCAACTTTTTTAGACGAAGTAAAGCGTGTGTTAGAAGGATAAATGTAGGATCTACGATTTAGTAGATTCTACTTTTTTGTTCAAAGTCGAATCATTTTTGCTAAACGAATAGATGCAGCAAGTTTGTCGAAAAAATTTAAAAAAGGAAAGGGATCGAAAGTATGAAAGATGTCGAACGGGCAATCGAATTAGTCAATGCTGGGGAAGTTGATGAAGCATTATCGGTTCTTACTAATTTTTTAAAAGAAGCAACGGACGAAGAGCGTTTTGCGGTCGCTGATTTATACTACGGTTGGGGCTTCATAGACGAAGCGATTCAAATCGTTGAACAATTGTTACATACATATCCGACAGAAGGTCAACTCATCACAAAACTTGCGTCGATGTATATCGATGTTGAAAAAGATGATAAAGCGATCGAATTATTAAACAACATGGCCGAAGAGGACCCTTACTATGTGCAAGCTCTGTTACAACTTGCTGATTTATACGAAGTGCAAGGATTATATGAAGTTGCGGAACAAAAGCTTTTCGAAGCAAAACAATTAGAACAAGACGAAAAAATAATCGACTTTGCATTAGCGGAACTACTTTTTTCAACGGGACAATATAATCGGGCCATACCATTTTACGAACGAGTAAGTGATAGTTTTACGACATTAAACGATGTGGCAATTACGGAACGACTCGCAGAATGCCATGCATTTTTAGGTCATTATGAGCAGGCGTTTCAATATTATGAAGAAAATGATCACGACCATCCGGATACACTCTTTAAATATGGTTATACAGCAAAACAACATGGTAAAGAGGATGTTGCAATTCGCGTATGGCGTGAATTAATGGAATTAGATCCACATTATTACGCAGTTTACCCATTACTTGCAGAAACTCTCTTAGAAAAAGGGCTCGAACAAGATGCAATACGAGTTATTGAAAAAGGGTTAATGTACAATGATTTTCATAAGGAGTTACTCGTAATGGCAGCGGATCTTGCTTGGAAAGAAAACGAAATCGAACGAGCAAAAGAACATATCGAACAAGCAATTGATATCGATATCGACTACAAAGAAGCAGTTTTATTATACGTCGACATCTTAAAAACTGAAGATGAATACGAACAAATTGCCCAATTTATTTCATTCGTTAAAGAACAAGGTGCAAATGACCCTGTGTACGATTGGGAGTTGGCGAAAGCATATGAGGAACTCGAAGAGTACGAAAAGGCTTTAGAAGCATATGAAGAAGCGAGTGCTCATTTACAACACGACAGCCTTTTTTTAAAGCAATACGGTTATTTTCTAACGGAAGAAGGCAAAATCGAGCAGGCGTTAGAAGTTTTTGAAATGTATATGAAATTAGAGCCATTTGATGAGGAAACGAAACAGTTTATCGAACGATTAAACTTTTCAAATAATGATTAAAATATGTTACGATAGAAAATAATAACAACGTCATAACATATTGTAATATGAAAAAGCTTGCCGAAGATACAGGAAAGGAATTTGCACATTGAAATGGTATAAAGATGATTTAAAAACGTATAAAGAAGCAAAAGAATACGTAGATACACTACTTATTCCGTTGCTTCATTTTCAATTACAAAAAGAAAATGACTTAGAAAAAGATGCTTTCCAAACCGAAGTAATGACGATTTATATAAATGAAATTGAAAAAGAGTTAAGTGGACGTGTATTCGTTACACCAGCTTATAGCTATATAAAAAATACGCAAAATTTTTCTAATGAAGTTGGACGTTTAAATAGTTGGATTGAACATGCGACAACACAACCGTTCCAACATACGTTTCTTATTACGTTTGATAATACGTGGAAAAAGGTAGAAAAGGATGTCGATGGTCAAGTCCTTTGGTTGCCGAGTGTAAAGCCGATGGATTTAAACTCAAAAGAAGCTGTCACCGTCTTACGTAGTCAAGTAGAAGATATTAGTGAATTAATTCGTTCATTTTGGTGAAAAATGAAGAATGACATTTGTTCACATTGTAAATTACAAATTATTTGTTACAAATTATATTAATAATTGACCGTATTAAGAGTTTACGCTATGATGGAACTGTCCTAGTAATAATATAATAATATGAACGTGAAACGTAGGAGAGAGGGGGAAAACGATGAGCGACAAAAAACAACAAGTTTCCCGTAGACAATTTTTAAACTATTCGTTAACTGGCCTAGGTGGATTTATGGCGGCTGGTATGCTTGTACCAATGTTACGATTTGCAGTGGATCCAGTGCTACAAAGTGCTGAAAGCGACGGTGGATTAACGAATGTCGGTCTTTCTGTAGACGATATTACGGAAGAACCACAACGTGTCGACTGGGAAGTTGAACAAGTTGATGGTTGGTACGAATCTGACATTAAGCGTACTGCATGGGTCTTTAAAGATGAAAATGGAGATATACAAGCATTTTCCCCGTTATGTAAACATCTAGGTTGTTTCGTATCGTGGGAAGGTAGTGAAGACTACCCGAATGAATTTTTCTGCCCATGTCATGATGGTCGCTATTACAAAGACGGTACAAACGTGCCACATACACCACCATTAGCACCATTAGATGTCTATGAGCATAAAGTTGAAAATGGGATGTTGTATCTTGGGGAACCTAAGCCAAGAGAGGAGGCGTAGTGTAAGATGATTCAAAAGTTATACGACTGGATCGACGAACGTGTCGATGTCACTCCTATATGGCGTGATATTGCGGATCATGAAGTGCCGGAGCACGTAAACCCAGCATATCATTTTTCTGCTTTTGTTTACTGTTTCGGAGGATTAACGTTTTTCGTCGTTGTTATTCAAGTGTTATCTGGAATGTTTTTAACGATGTACTACGTTCCAGATATTGAAAATGCATGGAATTCTGTTTATTATTTACAAAGTCAAGTAGCACATGGACAAATTGTTCGCGGCATGCACCACTGGGGTGCGAGTGTCGTTATTGTAATGTTGCTATTACATACGATGCGTGTGTTTTTCCAAGGAGCATATAAAAAGCCACGTGAGCTTAATTGGATGATCGGAGTATTACTTTTCTTCGTTATGCTCGGTCTCGGTTTTACAGGTTATTTATTACCTTGGGATAACAAAGCGTATTTTGCAACACAAGTTGGTTTAGAAATTGCAGAACAAGTTCCGTTTATCGGGACACAGCTGAAAATATTGTTAGCTGGTGATGCGACAATTGTTGGAGCACAAACGTTAACGCGATTCTTCGCGATTCACGTATTTTTCTTACCAGCCGCTTTATTTGTACTTCTTGCAATTCACTTTATTTTAATTAGAAGACAAGGTATCGCTGGACCACTATAAAAGGAGGGAGAAGCTTTGGAAAGAGGAAAAGGAATGCGTTATGTCGGTGATTCACGTGTGAAAGCCGATAAAACATCTACCGTACCGAAGGACTATTCTGAATACCCTGGTAGAACTGAAGCATTTTGGCCAAACTTCTTATTAAAAGAATGGCTCGTAGGGTCTGTTTTCCTCGTTGGATTTTTATGTGCAACTGTTGCTGCTCCTACTCCTTTAGAGGGGTTAGCGGATCCAACGAATGCAAGTTATATACCATTACCAGACTGGTATTTCCTGTTCTTATATGAATTGTTAAAATACGACTTCGCTAGTGGACCTTACATTATAATGGGAATTCTCGTAATTCCGGGTCTTGCTTTCGGAGCATTGTTACTAGCACCGTTTCTCGATAACGGTCCTGGGAGAAGACCTCCACAACGTCCAATTGCAGTAGCAATGATGATTTTAGGTCTTGCTTCCGTTATTTGGTTAACGTATGAGTCTGCTTCTGCAGTTGATTGGAAGCAAAAAGCAGAAGATAACAAGCCGATTCCACCAAGTGACATCGCCATCGATGTTGAACATCCTGGATATGAAATTTATGAAAATAGCTGTCTTGGATGTCACGGTGATTCACTCGAGGGTGGTGCGTCGGGTCCAACATTAATTGGTATTGAATACTCTGATGAAGAGCTTGCTGATATTTCTGAGAACGGAATTGGAGACATGCCTCCGGGAATGTTCACTGGATCTGATGAGGAGTTAGAACAACTCATTGATTTTATCCAATCAGTAAATGCTGAAGAATCCGAATAATACGATGAACGAAGCACCTTTACCATAACGGTTAAAGGTGCTTTTTTGCTTCATCTATTTATGATACGATATATAACTGTAACGAGAAAGTTGGTGATTTAAAATGCGACTTCAATACATATTAACGTATAAACCGTTTCTTATATTGTTGTTCATTGTTAATTTTTTCGGCACGATTTACGGTTACTATTGGTATAAAAGCCAATTACAAGTAACACCAGCTATTTTTGTTCCTTTCGTACCAGATAGCCCGACAGCGACGTTATTTTTCACGATCTTTTTATTGTTTTTTATATTTAAAAAGAATGTGCCTTATATTGAAGCAATTGCTTTAACGTCGTTAGTGAAATATGGCATTTGGGCTGTCGTTATGAACTTTTTTACATTAATAGTTGATGGCGAACTTGTGTGGCAAGGATATATGCTCATCGTATCGCATGGATTAATGGCGATACAAGGGTTGTTATATACACCATTTTATCGTATTGAATTGCGACATTTAACAGTTGCAAGTATTCTTTTGTTACATAACGAAATCATTGATTATGTATTTGGGATGATGCCGATTTATGGTTCTTTGTCGACTTATATGAACGAAATTGGTTATTTTACATTTTGGTTATCCGTAGCGACAATTGTTATTTCTTATCAGTTGACAATTAAACGCGATGAAAAAATATAAGGATTAAGGACATATTGTTGTCGAATAGTACATACATTGTTGTATAATACTAAGTTGGAGGGATTTATATTTTCTTCCGAAAAAATAAAATCATACCGGTCATTATCATACTATTCATCGGAATGTCTCTCATTTTCATTAGTATTATACAAATGAACGATTCATACGCTAACCGAGACGTTGTTGATACATATAGTTATGTAACAGATATACCATTTCCGGCAATGATTACGTTAATTGGCGGTGTTATTTTTGTAACATTATCTTACGTTAGTTGGCGAAAATATAAAGGAGAAAGGAAAAAACGGAGGGATAAAATCAATTGACTTTGTACAAACATTTGACTATCATTGACTATAGGGATCATTAAAACGTGGAAGAAATGGAGGTATTATAATGCCTGGAGGCTTCTTTTTAATTTACTTTTTATTGTTACTCATTATACCTCTCTGGGCTCAATCGAGAGTAAGAGGTGCTTATAAAAAATATTCACAATTACCTACATCATCGCAAATGACCGGTTATGAAGTAGCGAGAAAGATTTTAGATGATAACGGTTTGTATGATGTGACGATTGAAGAGGTACGCGGAGTATTAACGGATCATTACGATCCGAGCAAAAAAGCAGTCCGCCTTTCACAAGAAAATTATCGCGGACGATCAATGGCAGCAGCTGCAGTGGCGGCCCATGAGGTTGGGCACGCATTACAACACGCTAACGGATATGCTTTCTTATCTTTTCGAACTGCTTTAGTTCCGCTAGCTTCCTTTGGTTCACGTAGTGCAATCTGGTTAATTATAATCGGCTTCCTGTTAAGTGCCATGAATTTAGTATTAATCGGTATTGTTTTCATGTCTTTTGCCGTTTTATTTCAGCTCGTAACTCTTCCAGTAGAATTTAACGCATCTACACGAGCAATGGATCAACTCGTCGTATCAGGTATCATTCGAAACGATGAAGAACGAGCGACGAAGAAAGTGCTCGATGCAGCCGCATTAACGTACGTAGCAGCTGCGCTCGTTGCAGTAGCAGAGTTAATTCGTTTTATTTTAATGTTTATGGCAAGTAACGATTAAAAAAGAAATCTGTCTAAAGTATCATAGCTTTAGACAGATTTTTTTATTCGATCGGTTTTTTGTTTTCATCGAGTGTAAACCCTTCACCCATCACTTCATGAACAGAGGTTAACGCAACGAATGCATACGGATCAATACGATCAATAATATGTTTTAATCGAATAATTTCATTTTTACCAATTACACAATATAAAACATATTGATCTTTTTGCGTGTAATGACCTTTCCCTTTTAAAACAGTGACACCGCGCTCCATTTCCCCGTTAATTTGATCGGCAATTTCGTTATATTTTTCCGAAATAATTGTCGCACCTCGAGCAGAGTACGCACCCTCCTGGATAAAATCGATGACACGAGCACTAATGTAGACGACGACTAACGTATACATTCCTTCAATTAAATTTAAATACGTAAAGATCGATATCGTAATAACAAAAAAGTCGAAAATGAACATCGTACGACCCATCGTCCAACCGAAATATTTATGGACGATGCGTGCAATAATATCAACCCCGCCCGTCGTTCCTCCGTAGCGAAACGTGATCCCTAAACCAATACCGATAAAGACCCCAGCAAAAAGTGCCGCTAACGTCATATCTGCCTGTAAAGGTATCAAAAATGGATTGATTTGAAATACATATAAAAAAACAGAGACGCTAAACGTACCGACTAACGTATATAAAAATATCGTTCTTCCGAGCAATTTCCATCCTATGATAAAAATAGGGATGTTTAACAAAAGATTCGTAAAAGCAGGGTTTATATCCCATAAAAAATAAAGCAATAACGTAATACCTGTAAAACCACCTTCTCCGAGGTTGTTCTGCATATTAAAGTGAACGAGCCCGAAAGAAAATATGGCTGCACCGACGATAATGAAAAGTATATTTTTTATTTTTAAACCGAACATTGTTTTGCTCCTTTCATTATATCGTTTTAAGTATAAGCAAAAGTGACGAACGTTACAATTAAATGCGGTATAGAACGTTTAAAAAGTTTGTCAAATGTGTTTCTTTTAGCTAACATTAAGATAAATTGATGAATTAACGTAAAAAGGGTGCAACAATGGACAAAAACAGAGTATATACGACGAAAGAGATCGAACGAATCGTTGATGAATATATTAGTCAATTTGAAGAAGGTTACTTTTCGCCGTTAGCGCTGATGGCACGATTATCGGAAGAAGTTGGTGAACTTGCTCGTGAAATAAATCACGTATACGGAGAAAAACCGAAAAAAGCATCTGAGGAAGATAAGTTAATCGAAGAAGAAATTGGCGATATTTTATTCGTCCTTGCTTGTTTTGCAAATTCATTACAAATTGATTTATCAGAAGCATTCCAAATGACGATGGAGAAATTTCGTATTCGCGATAAAGATCGCTGGACACGTAAACAAAATGATCATTGAACAAACTTGGGAGGACATCATTATGAACATCAATATAGTTTTATCAGGACCACGTGGTAAAATGGGAACAGAAGCGATCAAAATGATCGAAAACACGGAACATTTTACGTTAGTTGCATGTATCGATCGTACGAACAACGGGAAAAAGCTGATGGAAGTAGCGCCAGAGACATCCCTCGCAGTCCCGATATATGACGATGCAGAAACGTGTTTTAAAGAGATGAAACCAGACGTATTTGTCGATTTAACTGTACCAGAAGTCGGTTTTAAACTTGCACGTACTGCTTTATTACATCATATACATACCGTCGTCGGCACATCCGGGTTTTCGAATGAACAAATTAACGAATTGTCACAAATTGCAGAGCGACATAACTGCGGCTGTTTAATTGCACCTAACTTTGCACTAGGTGCTGTTTTAATGATGCATTTTGCTAAAATAGCTGCGAAATATTTTCCGGATGTCGAAATTATTGAAAAGCATCACGATAATAAAATTGATGCGCCATCCGGAACGGCAGTAAAGACGATCGATCTCATACGTGAAGTTCGTGACCAAAAAATTCAGGGACACCCAGACGAATATGAAATAATCGAAGGTGCACGTGGTGGAGAAGTGGATGGTATCCGTGTACATAGCATGCGCTTACCAGGACTAGTAGCTCATCAAGAAGTTGTATTTGGAAGCAAAAGTCAGTTATTAACGATTAAACATGATTCGTTTCATCGTGAATCTTTTATGGACGGATTAAAGTTATCCATTGAAAAAGTCATTCATTTACGCCAATTAGTATATGGTTTAGAACACGTACTAGACTTATCGTAAATGTTCATGAAAGAAAAGTATGAAACGAGCAATTTAGTAAAAGGACAAGATACGATGAAAAAAATAGGTATTACTTGTTATCCTACTGTTGGCGGCTCAGGTATTATTGCTACAGAGCTAGGAAAATTGTTAGCCGAAAAAGGCTATGAAATTCATTTTATAACGTTTAGTATGCCTTACCGACTTGATTGTATTAATCCAGAGATTTATTACCATGAAGTAGAATTAAACCATTATCCTGTTTTTCAATCGCCACCGTATGATATAGCATTGGCAGCGAAAATGGCGGAAGTAATCGACCGAGAAAAACTCGATATACTACACGTCCATTATGCGATGCCCCATGCTATTTGTGCGATTTTAGCAAAAGATATAGCTGAACACGATGTGAAAATTGTGACGACATTACACGGTACGGATATTACCGTGCTCGGAATTGACCAAACGTTTAAACGAATGATTGCGTACGGTATAGAAAAGTCAGATGCGGTAACGGCAGTTTCGCACGATTTAGTGAAACGGACGAAAGAACAATTGGCGATTGATCGAGATATTGAGGTCATTTATAATTTCGTAAACGAAAAAGAATACTATAAGAAAGATCGTGAATATATTAAAAAACATTACGGGATTACATCGGATGAAAAAGTCGTCATCCATATATCAAATTTCCGTAAAGTGAAGCGAATTCGTGACGTCATTCAAACGTTTAATTACATACAAAAAGAAGTAAATGCGAAGCTCATTTTAGTTGGTGATGGTCCTGATCATCAAATGGCTATTGATTACGTGAAAGAGTTAGACATGGAAGACAAAGTAATATTTTTAGGTAGACAGAAAAATATTAGTGACTTATTGTCGATCTCACACGTAAAATTATTGTTATCTGAACAAGAGAGCTTCGGATTAGTTTTACTTGAAGCGATGGCATGTGAAGTACCGGCGATTGGAACGAACGTCGGAGGGATACCAGAAGTAATTGAACACGGTAAAACAGGGTATATCGTTAACTTAGGTGATACAGTTTCTGCGGCAAAATATGCTATCGAACTATTAAACAATAATCTTTTATATAATATATTTTCTCGTCAGGCAAACGCACGTGTTACAGAACATTTTCATTCAGAAGAAATTGTCAATAAGTATATATCATTATACGAACGTTTACGTTAAACGAACGATGGGTGAAAACAATGACTGATTCTCTATTTGTACATGCAATTGAAATAATTGAAGCAATTGAACAAGCCGGGTATGAAGCGTATATCGTTGGTGGTTCTGTACGCGACTATTTGTTACAACGCCCGATTGACGATATTGATATTGCAACGAATGCATCAATTGAGGTGATTCAATCGATATTTCCGGCTGTCATACCTGTAGGGTTAGAATTTGGAACGGTCATTGTTCGGTATAAACAGACGTCCTACGAAGTGACAACGTATCGGAATAATGAAAAAGAGCAAATACAAAACTTACGTACAGATCTACGTTTGCGTGACTTTACGATGAACGCATTAGCGATGGATAAGCAATTTCACATAATCGATTATTTCGGTGGAAGACGCGATATTGAAAACAAGGTCATTCGTGCTGTTTCTGATCCGTATGCACGTCTTCGTGAAGATCCACTTCGCGTATTACGATCGTTACGCTTTTGTAGTGAACTCGGATTTACGATTGATAAGAAAACATTGCTAGCGATGAAAGAAGTAGTAAAATATATTCCGTCAGTTGCTATCGAACGTATATCTCATGAATTTAGTCGCATGATACAAGGTCCCTACGTACAAAAAAGCATGGACTATATCGACCAAATTGATGGACTACAGTTTTTACCGATATTCCGACAAACTGACTTGTTACGCCGTCAATGTGTTCGAATCGTAGAACCGTTTACACATTTTTCAGAAGCAATTGCCTATTTTCATTACATTTATGATAAAATAACAATTGTTCAATGGACGAATGCTTGGCGGTTGTCGAATGATACGAAAAAACGTGCCTTGCATTTATATGAATTGGTGAAACGATATGAAAGAAATGGCATCGATCGTTGGCTCGTCTACCGTTTACGTCGTGACGATATACATTCTTTCGTTTCGTTAGTAAATCGTATTTTTCCACAACATGAAGTTTCACGAGATGCAGTCGAGAAAATACATTCAAATTTACCATTACAGTCGAGAGAGGATCTACGAATCAGCGGAAAGGACATTATCGCACAATTCCCGAACGTAAAACGGGGACGTTGGATTAACGATTTGCTTACTCAAATTGAGTATCATGTCGTCATGAACAAGTTAAAAAATGATAAAAAAGCGATAAAGGAATGGATAATATGTCATCCACCCGACAAAAATTAATTCAACTCTTGCAAGAAAATGATACAAAGTATATTTCTGGTCAATATTTATCCGATAAATTGAACATAAGTCGTACAGCTATTTGGAAACATATGAATGAATTGAAAAAAGACGGCTACGTCATCGAAGGAAAAGCAAATCGAGGGTATCGAATTATAAGTTATCCGAACAAAGTTAGTGAAAATAC
>DATGRY010000072.1:0-4803 GCA_035303165.1 Pseudogracilibacillus sp. | reverse complement strand
TCAGACAAATCTGAGCATAAGAATAATACTGCTTTTGCAACATCAACCGGCGTGCCTAATCGGTCCAATTTAATTCTTTCTAAAAACTTCTCTTCTACGTTGTTAGAGTCTCCTACTGTTTTTCTATCTTCATATATTTGCTCCATTAATGGCGTCATAATAACTCCAGGACAAACAGCATTCGTTCGAATATTTTGTTTACCGAACGCTTCTGCCATTGATTTTGTCAGACTGATGACACCTGCCTTACTCGCCGCATAATGCGGTGCTAACGGACGACCTGACCTACCAGCAATGGACGACATGTTAACAATTGTTCCCTTTGTTTGCTGCAATAACATTTCATTTATCACTTGCTGTGATAACATAAAAACACTTTTTAAATTCACATTCAATACGAGATCCCAATCATCTGCTGTAACTTCCATAAATGGTTTTGTCTGCATTATTCCAGCATTATTTACTAAAATATTAATTTCATTAAAGTGTTGTTTGACATCGTTTACAACGTTCTGAATTATATGCTCCTTAGAAAGGTCCCCTTTAAAGTGATGAACCTGTACGTTATAAGTATCTGCAATATCCTTCGCAACAATTTCGATATGTTCATCGATATCAACTAAAAAAAGTGACGCACCGTGAGCGGCAAGTTTATGGGCTATTGCTTCACCAATCCCTTGATTTGCACCGGTAACGATTGCATTTTTTCCTCTTAATAAGTTCGCTTCCATACAAACACCTTCTTTTAATAAAGCTCACGACGATTAAATCAGACTCCACTTTGTCGACTCCAATTGGTTAACTATTGTTTGTAAAAACTGTGCTCCTTGTGCACCATCAATCGTGCGATGATCAAAGGATGCTGAAAGTTTCAAAATAGGTTTTATGACGACTTCCATCTCCTCGTTTACAACAGGGGTATTTTTAGCACGACCTACGGCTAATATTCCCGACTCCGGAGGGTTTACGATGGCAGTGAACTGTTCTATATTAAAACCACCTAAATTTGAGATAGTAAAGGTCCCGCCGCTCATTTCATCAGGTGTAAGCATTCCCTTTTGCGCCTTTTCCACTAGTTCAGCTCGTTTTCTTGCAATTTCTCCTAAACCCATTTTTTCTACTCCATGGATAACTGGAACAACTAAACCACTTTCGACTGCAACAGCTAAACCAATGTTAATCGACTCTTTTTCAACGATATAATCTCCTTTCTCATCCGTAACAAAATATGCATTAATACTGCGATGTTGTTGAAGCGCAATCGAAACGGCTTGAACAATAAAATCATTTAACGATAGTTTTATGGCGGACTGATTAAATTCGTTTAATACTTTTCTCGTATCGTTCACATTTGTACAGTCCACTTCACGAATTAAATTAAACTGTGGGACATTTTGAAAACTATCGGTCATTTTTTCGGCAATTACTTTACGCATTGTCGTTAATTGGACGACTTTATCGTTCCTCTCTATATTGACAGCCACTACCGGTTTCTTAGTAACTAGTTTATCTTGTGCTATAGCATCTTTTACATCTGCTAAAACGATACGACCACGTGGGCCGGTACCTATAACGTTTTCTAACTCAATGCCCTCCTGACGCGCTAGCTTTCTAGCCGCCGGTGACACACGGATTCTTTCGCCTTTTAAAAACGGATTCCCCGTACCTTGTTTCTGCAGCTTAGGTTCTGACTTCTTTGCTATCCTTTTTTCGTCAGTTAGTGTTTCTTCCACTTGCTCAATCACATCATCCTTGTTTGCGGATAATAAACCAAGCACTTCTCCAACTTTAACAATATCGCCTTCCCCTACTTTCATTACGTTTAAATATCCAGATGCTTTTGCTTCTACTTCTAAGTTAGCTTTATCCGTTTCTACTTCCAAAACGACTTCATTTTCTTCTACATAATCACCAATGTCTTTTAACCACGTAATTACTTTTGCTTCTTCCATCGTTAAGCCGAGCTTTGGAAGTACAATTTCGGTTGGCATTTACTTCAACTCCTTTATATATAAACGGCATTTATCGTATAGTTGAAAAATTACTATATGGAACGCTCTTTAGGCGGCTGTACTAACTCTAACGTTATTTCGTCCGGGTCCCAAAAGTAAACAGTGTAACCGCCTTTATTTATCCCCTCTGTAATAGATACGACTTCCGACTTAAAGCGGACTCCTTTTTCTTTTAATCTCTCTACTATTTCGTGTATGTCCGATACGACAAATGCGACGTGCGCACTTCGTGTATGTGCTGTTCCTTTAGGAACGTACTCTCCTTCTGGCTTTACATATTCAACAAATTCAAGCACGTGACCCGATGGAAATGTATCTAGCCCAGCAATGTCAAACATAGCAACTTTCAAATGTGCATCTTCGTATGCTACGAGTTTTCTCGTATACTCATTGTTTTGCGTTTGTCGATTTACTAGCTTTAACCCAAGTACATTTTCATAAAAATCTATCGTTCGTTCGATATTTTCTACAGTAAAGCTCGTATGCCATATCCCTTTAATCATTTCGATCCTTCTTCCAAATACAATGATTTTCTTACTGCACTTACGATATCTTTTGCCTGTGGAAGCATCTCCTGCTCTAACGTCATATTGTATGGGACTGGCGTTTCTTCAGCACCGACACGGTAAATTGGTGCATCTAACTCATCAAAAGCCTCCGCCTGTACAATAGATGCGACTTCAGCACCCCAACCGTACGATTTTACAGCTTCATGTACGACGACTAATCGATTCGTTTTTATTACAGATTCAATGACAGTATCTGTATCTAACGGTGTTAGTGAGCGCATATCAATTACTTCCGCATGAATACCCGATTCCGTTAATTCATCAGCAGCTTGTAACGAAAACTCTACTCCTTTCGAAATCGTAGCAATCGTTACGTCTGTTCCTTCTTTAACGACGTTTGCTTTTCCGATCGGTATCGTATATTCCTCTTCAGGTACTTCTCCTCTGCTACCGTAGAGCATTTTATGTTCGATAAACATAATTGGACCTTCGTCTCGAATTGCTGACTTTAACAATCCTTTTGCATCATATGGCGACGACGGCATAACGACTTTAATACCTGGAACGTGAGCATAAATCGTTTCTAAACTTTGGGAATGTTGTGCTGCGTTCCCCCGTCCCCCTCCACCTTGTGTTCGAAATACCATTGGTACTTTTGTTTGACTTCCAGACATATATGTCATTTTCGCAGCTTGGTTTAATATTTGATCGATTGCGACGAGAGAAAAATCAATCCACATAATTTCTATAATCGGAATAAGTCCGGTCATCGCTGCCCCAATTCCAGCACCTGAAAATGCCGCTTCAGAAATCGGTGTATCGATAATTCGGCTACTGCCAAACTCTTCTATTAATCCGTCTGTCACTTTGAAAACACCACCATATTCTCCAATATCTTCACCCATGATGATGACGTTTTCATTTGATCGCATTTCTTCCTTTAACGCTTCATTTAAAGCCTCGCGATATGTTATTACTCGATTAGTAGACATCCGTAAAGACCTCCCCTAGCGCAGGTTCCTCTGCCTCTATCGCTTTTTTAGCACTTGCTTCAATTTCCGAATAAACTTCTTCTTTTATTTCTTTTAATCGTTCTTCCGTTACGATACCTTTATCCAAACAATTTTCTTTAAAACGTTTAATCGGCTCTTCTTCCCATTTCGCTTCAATCTCTTCTTTCGAGCGATACGACTGCTCATCTCCAAACATATGGCCGTGTAACCGGTACGTTTTTGCTTCAATTAAAGTAGGCCCTTCACCGTTACGCGCTCGCTCAATTGCTTCTTTAGCTACTTCTGACACTGCCCGTACATCGTTACCATCGACGACGATAGCGGGCATTCCATAAGAAGCGCCACGTTCAGCAAGGTGTTCAATCATGACAGAATCTTCTATTCTCGTCATTTCTGAATACATATTGTTTTCGATGACGAAAATAACGGGTAATGTTAAAACTGCGGCTAAATTTAATGATTCATGAAAAACACCCTGGTTCGTTGCACCGTCACCGAAAAAGGTAACAGCCACTTGATCTGTTCCTTTCGTTTTTGCTGTTAATGCTCCGCCAACGGCAATTGGAATACCAGCACCAACGATCCCATTTGCACCTAATATACCGAGCTCTTTCGATGCGATATGCATCGGGCCACCTTTTCCTTTACAATAGCCGTCTGCCTTACCGAACATTTCTGCGTAAATTTTATAAGGATCAGCACCTTTAGCTAGCGCTTGCCCTCTACCCCGATAAGTCATCGTCATATAATCATCGTTATTTAAATGACGACAAACACCAACAGCAATCGCTTCTTGTCCGATCGATGTATGAAGTGAACCACCCATCGCACCTTCTTGGTAATAATGGACACTCGTCTCCTCAAATGCTCGTATCTGATTTAGTTTATACCAAATTCGTTCTACTGTTACGTCATCCCAATCCCATTTATCTTCAATGAACGTATAAAATTCTACTTCTTTTGACATGTTTATTCTCCTTTCGTCGTTTGTTCAACACTTATTTTTTCTGTCACTTTTCCACCGATTGCAAAGTCCCCTTCCTTTAGTTCTTGTAGCTCGACGCGCACGTTTGTAGGTTCGATTCGCAATGTATACGATACCGTTTCCGTTATGTTTTCAAGAAGTTCTTTTTTCATTAACTCCGGGCGACCTTCCATTAGCTTAACTGTGATATAAGGCATTTTACTTGTTCACCCACTCTTCATAATTTCGTAAAACGTTATCGACGTATTGTTTACTAAAACCTAAATAGTTTTCTGGATTTAAAG
>DATGRY010000071.1:0-105494 GCA_035303165.1 Pseudogracilibacillus sp. | reverse complement strand
CTTTCATTCCCATTTTTTGAATTGCTTCTGCAGATGGGCCGATAAACTTTATATTACATTCTTTACATATTTCTGCAAAGTCAGCATTTTCAGCTAAAAAGCCGTATCCTGGATGAATCGCATCGACTCCAGTCGATGTTGCGATCGTCATAATGTTTGTGATGTTTAAATAGCTATCACTACTTGTGGCGGGACCGATGCAGTACGCTTCATCAGCTAATTCGACGTGTAATGCTTCCTCATCAGCCTCAGAGTAAATAGCGACTGTTTCGATTCCTAGTTCTTTACACGTACGAATAATACGTACCGCTATTTCACCTCTATTGGCAATTAAGATTTTTTTAATCAACACAATCGTCCCCTTACGTTACTTAGTTTTCACTTTAAATAATGGTTGTCCGTATTCGACGAGTTCGCCGTCTCCGACCAATACTTCAACGATCTCTCCGGACACTTCCGCTTCGATTTCGTTGAAGAGTTTCATCGCTTCGACGATACAAACGATCGAATCTTCTTCCACTCTGTCACCTATTTGAACGTAAGGTTCACTCTCTGGTGATGGTTTACGATAAAATGTTCCTACCATCGGTGCAACAATCTCTTCTATATTATTATCTGCATCTGTCGTCGTTTCATGTTCTCCCTGTTGTACTGGAACTTCTTCTTGAACTTGTGCTTGTTTTTCTACATTAGAAGTATGTTGTACTTGTTGTTGCAATACAGGATCTTCTTTCGTCTCAGACACAACTTGTGCTGCTTCTTTTTTAATTTTTATGACGGAACCATCGGATTCATACTCAAATTGTGTAATGGATGATTGATCTACTAATCGAATAATTTCACGTATTTCCTGCACTTTTAGCATGATTCTAATTCTCCTTTTTGCATAATTTGCATATTACAATACATTTTAACATAAGTTGGCGAAAACGCCTCGCTTTTGTATGAACAGTATACATTTTTTTTGAATGAACATAAAGTAAAATTCAGATGCTACTGTTAGCATCTGAATTTTAACTTATCGATCTATTCCTTGAAAGTTTACATCGACACGAACATCTCCTAGTTCATCTTTAACCATCTGCATAATTTGCACCGCTTCATTGCGCGTAAGTTCTTCTGTCATAACGTGAACGTGCACTTTATCATCTTCGGCACGAACGAGTACATCTTCAAACTGATCACTTGATGCTGAAATCGTCTCTTGTAAAATCGTTTCTTTCGTTTGAATTTTTTCTAAGGTATCAATTTCATTTAATGCTTCGTTAATTTCCGCTGCTGTTGCACTACTTGAAGCGACGATTTCTTTAAGCCTGTCTTTTTTAATGTTCCGCTCATCCTCTAACTCCATCCGTATCGTTGTAAATAGTTCACTACCTTGCATTTCACTCATACTTTCGATTTCTACATCCTCATTATTTACATCTTCATGATTATCTTGCTGCACTGTTTGTTCAAATGATGGATCATTCGTATCGATATAAGCAATATCTTCCGTATCAGAAGTCATATAATATACACTTAAGACGATAATTAAACTTAACATCGTTAAAAGCCATACCGTTTGTTTTTTTAACATGTTCATTCCCCTTTCATTTTGGCATGACAGAAATGCGATATGTCGGAACGTCTAACACTTTAGAAACGGACTCTACAACCCATTGTTTTGCCGTCGCATTGTCGACGCCCTTTGCGATTATGAATACACCACGTACGTCAGGTTTTTTCGTTTGCACTAATATCGGTACTTCTTGATCACCCTCACGGATATAGACTAATTTCGTCTCTTTCGTTTCATCCTCTACTTTACGCACGCCTCCGCTTTGGTCCGCTTCATCTGTCGTCTGCGAGCCGACGATTAAGTCCTTTTCATAGACGTGTACGTTCGTTGAATCGACATTTACCATCACCTCGACTTCCGAGATCCCTTTTATTTTGTTTAACATCGCTTGTAAGTCTTTTTCATAACTTTCTTCAATTTCAGACACGTTTGTAAGTAAAGACACCTCTTGGATCGGTTCTTCCTCTTCTATAGAAACGACATTTTCATCAAGGAGCTCGACTCGTTCTTTGTCACCGAAAAAGAGGTTAGCAAATAAGATTAATGCAACGCCAGTAAGTGCCAATGCAACTATCGTTGTCCTTCTTTTCGACTCTTTAATCGATTTAGTTAATTTTTCGATCCATTCGAGCACATGTTTTATTTTTAAGTCCTCCTTTCCCATTCAAGTTGGATTAGTTGCTCGTCTATTTCCCATATTTCAGCTAACTGCATAACGATTTGTTCTGTTTCAGCACGAAGATCGTGATCTGTTTGTTTATTGATCGTGTTCACTTCAACTTGTTCTATGAGCGTATTATTTTCGCGTTCCAACTCGTCATTTCGCGTGATAAAAACGATTATTCGCTCAACATGATAACGATCTTTCGGCTGTTCAATCGTTACATCGACAAGTTCGACATTGTGCTCTCTTTGTAGCGGCTCCTTTGCTTCCTCGATCATTTGCTCTCTTACCTCATTCCATATATATGCAGCTTGTTCGCTTTCTATATCATCTTTTTGTTCAGTTATTTGACGTTCAGTCGTTTGTACGTAGCTGTCATCAGAAAATAAACTTCGCTCAATATAGTCAAAGGTCGTCGGTAACGGAATCGAAAAAATGTAGAGAAGCGGTTTCGTTAATATTAGCAACAATAATAGGCCAATAACGATGTTGACGTATTTTTTTAATACATTATTCGGTAAAAGAAATTGTACGATCGTACCGATTAACATAAATATGACAATTTGCATAATCCAGTCAATTAACATTTGCATCTTCTTCACCTTTACGCAAGTAGTAACGGGATGTTGCTTAACGCAACGATAATAACGACAGATAGAAAAAACATAAACGTTACGATAACGATGCAAGCAAAAATATACATAATATACGTACTAATCGCATTCAAACTTTGTATGATCGGGTTGTCGCCTAACGGTTGCAATAATGCAGCAACGACTTTGTACATGAAAGCGATGACTGCGATTTTAATAGCGGGAAAAGCTGCGATGAAAACGATCATTAGTAAGCCAATGATACCGATTGTGTTTTTCAATAGTAATGTCGCGGATAAAACTGTATCAGCCGCATCTGTAAGCGTCCTTCCAACGACGGGAATAAAGTTACCAGCAATAAACTTCGTCGTCTTTAGCGCAATACCATCTTGAAAAACAGTCGCCGCACCTTGTACGGACATGACCCCTAGAAAAATTGTCATAATTAAGCCAATCGTTCCGATACTAACCGATCGTAATAATTGTGCTAACTGTGTCGCTTGAAACTCTTTATTCATATAACTGATGACAACTAGTAATGCTGCTAAATATAACAGTGGTAAGACGAACGAGTGAACAACGATACTCGTAACGTGGATTAAAAATATGATGATCGGATGAAAAAAAGTAACGCTAATCATTTGTCCTGACGCAGCGATTAAGCTTAAAAGAAGTGGTAGAAGAGCAAGTAAAAAACTCCCCATTGTATCGACTGTATTTCTCGCATATTGAAACACAGTATAAAAACTACTTAATGTAACGAATAATAATACGGTGTAGACGACGAAATATGCAACATGACGAACGACTCTCTGTTCAAAAGCATTGTGCAACGATTGTAAAATAAGCGCAAATAACGTTAAAATTATTAACGTACCGAGCAACTTCCCATTTAAGACGATTTCATAAAATAAATATGACATAAACCCTTTTATGGCAGTTTTAATCGTTAATGGTTGTCCGCTTTTTACGATTTCGGAAAAGTTTTTTTCTGTCAGTTCTGGTACGTAATCCCCATACGAGCGCCCGAGTTCATTCCAATAAAAAGTTACTTCCTCGAGTAAAAGTGTGTCGATTAGTTGTGACTCCACTTCTTCCGCTACTTTTTCAGCATCGTACACTTCTTCTTCCATATCGTTATTGATCTTTTCTTCCGCATCATATATAGGTGGAGCGAGTCCGATGAAACATGCGATCATAAGGAATGATACTAAACGAATTTTCATGCCGATTCACTCATTCTCTCCATTATTTACATTCAACGTTGCTCAAAGATCATGTCACCATTTACCGGTACGAACTGCAAAATTAATTCTACGACACTCGTAACAATCGGTATGGCAAGCAATAAAATGAATATTTTCCCTGCAAGTTCGATTTTAGAAGCAACTGAAGATAATCCAGCATCTTTTGTCACATTTGCTCCTAGTTCGGTAATGTAAGCGACGCCGATAATTTTTAATACTGTATCGATATACATATGGTGGACGCTTGCTTTTTGCCCAAGCCGGTAAATTAGTTGAATAATCGCATTGATTTCATTTATAACCGCAAATAAAATAACGAGCGAAGCAACGAATATAATAAAAAATGCAAATGGTCGTGCTACATCTTTGACAATGAGATATAGCATCGTAGCAATGATCCCGAATAAAACAACTTGTACAATTCCCATCGTTATGATCCTTTTAATAAAAAGATCGAACGAATTTGCTGAAACAGATCGGCTAAATGATGAATAACGATGACGAGTACGATAATAAATCCGACGAGGGATACGAACTGGGCGATATCTTCTTTGCCAACTTGTTTTAAAACTGTATGAATTAGCGCGGTTATAATACCTATTCCAGCGATTTGAAATAAAATTGTCGCATCGATGAGCATGGGGATACCCCTTTCTCAAAATAGTAAGATAACGATGAGTAAACCAAATAAAAAGCCGATTGTCTTCAACATCGTAGCGTATCGTTGTTGTTTATCGCGTGATTGGTCGAGTTCTAATTGCAAATGATAAATCGTTAATTGAATATGTTTACGTTGCTCATGTGCTGAATGTTGACCGATCGTTCGACCAAATTGCTGTAAAATTTCTACGTCATTTGCTGTCAACGACGAAATCGTTCGTAATGACTCTAGTTCTTGTGACCAAATAGAATAAAAATTTGTCACACGACCGTTTAATCGCTTCGTTAAATTGTCATAAAAGTCTGTGATAGGATAGTCTAATTTCGAACGTAACACGTGAAATATTTGTTGGAGTGTTCGCTTACTATAGACCATTTCTGCTTCCATCATTTGTAACGACACGATTAATTGCTTTAATTGTCGTGTACGGTTCGTCAACGTATTACTCATATCGAATCCGAGAAAGCTCGTCGCAAAAACGATACAAAATGCACCGATTATTTTCATCGTTTTTGCACAAAGTCACGTAACAACTTTTTCCCTTCGTCTGTAAAAATATCGATATGATATTTATCTGCATATGGCTTCGTTAAGAGGATAATCCGTTTAAAGGTGTTCATTTGAAAGATCGGTTGTAAACTTGGACGCTTGCGCACTTCTTCAAATGTAGCACTATGAACGGTACAAATGACGGTTACACCAGCTAAAGTCGCTTCTAAAATCGCTTCTACATCCTTTGTCGTTCCGATTTCATCGACGATTAATACGTCTGGAGACATAGAGCGAATCATCATCATGATGCCGTCTACTTTTGGGCAAGCGTCCATAATATCACTTCGTTTTCCAATGTAAAACTGTGGAACACCGTCTTTACTTGCACCAATTTCTGAACGTTCATCGATAATCGCAACCTTTTGGCCACGCATATGTTCACTACCATCACTTATCATCCGTGCCATATCACGTAGTAACGTCGTTTTACCAGTTTGGGGGGCTCCGACGATTAATGTGTTGTAATAATTCGTTTTGTTTCTTAAAAATGGCATGTAAGCTTGTGCAACATTTTTCACTTCACGTGCAATCCGTATATTAAAAAATGTCACATGTTCGATATGACTAACGGATGCATGATCTGTCACTACCTCTCCCGCTAAACCAACACGATGTCCACCAGTAATCGTAATATAACCGTTTCGTAATTCATCTTCTAATCTGTATAGCGAATGTTCGCTTAATTGGCGTAATACGTACGTACAATCTTCTTCCGTAAATACCGTTTCGTGCAACCAATCGACAGAGGAAAAGAAACTTAACTCGATCGGAAGATGGATTCGTAAACGAATTTCTTCTAATAAACGCCAACGGTTAACTATCCGTTTTTCGATCGCTTCGCAAATTGATGGTGGTAAAATATGTTTAATAGTTTCCATCCTACGTCAAGCCTTTCCGTGAAATGATTGTATTGTAAATGTATGCACGTCCTTATCAATTATGCTTTACGTTCATAAATCAAACAAAATGCCATAAAAAAAACTACGTACAGCCTCTTTTGGAAACTGCACGTAGCTCAAATGTCATAAAAAGTATGTTAGTTTTTGCGTGATAAATATTTTCCGTCCTCTGTACTAATGACGAGAACATCTCCTTCGTTAATAAATAATGGAACTTGTACGACTAACCCTGTCTCTAGTGTTGCCGCTTTCGAACCACCACTTACTGTATCTCCACGTAACCCGGGTTCTGTTTCTTTCACTTGTAATTCTACGTTATTTGGTAAATTAATACCGATTACTTCGCCTTCAAACATGACGATATCAACGTTCATATTTTCTTTAATAAATTGTAATTCATATTCAATCGTTGATGCAGGAAGTTCAATTTGTTCATACGTATTCATATCCATAAATGCATGATTATCCCCAGATGCATATAAATATTGCATTTTTTTATGTTCTATATGGGCCCGTTTCACTCGTTCTCCAGCACGAAACGTAAAATCTCGAATATTACCATTTCGTAAATTACGCAACTTCGAGCGAACGAATGCGGCACCTTTTCCCGGCTTTACGTGTTGGAACTCGATCACTTGCCAAATATCATTTTCATGCTCAATCGTCGTCCCTGTTTTAAAATCGTTTACTGAAATCATTTTATGTTCCTCCTCGTAAATTACTAATAGCTATTTTTTTACTAGCTTTAAATCGATATTTCGTTTTAGTTATAATGTATTTAATGAAATAGAGGTTATCGTACTCCTTCTCGAAGTTTTGTCTTCGCTGTACAGACTGCTCCCCTCTTTCTTTATAAAACCATTCGTATAAGTTAGATGACGCCTTCGTTGTCGTATTTCTTATAACTTTATAGCATGGGAAACTGAATGACGAATGACTAATCAATTCACCTATTTTGCTTGTAGTTGTCCATATTGTGTGCTAAGATGCGGGGCGGACTTAAATGACGCTATGTAACATGTCGAACAAAAGATAAAATCATAGGTAATTTTTACAGTTTGAAGTAACAGTAGCAGAGTATTTCTAGTGTAGCGTTCTTTCCTCCACACTTCCGTGCGATTGCTATTTACTGTTTCTTATTTCCCATGTTACACTATACAGCCTTTCGATAAAGCATATGAGTGTTTCTCATCTCATGGTCTTTCCTCTACACTTTTACGAAAAAAGTAAACTACTATGTCTCAGCAGAAGGGCTTGCCTCTACACTTTTACAAAAAAGTAGTTCATTGCTTCCTTATCCTCAATAGTTTTGCTGAAAATTACTTCTCTGTTTCCGACAAGTGCAATAGTTACTGCAGATTTTTAGCAAAACTGTTGTACATCCTATCTAACGGTCATTACCATATTCCCTTGTTTCAACATTGCACACTACATAAAATATGCTCCAATGTTCCAGAGTTATATTCATTTTAACTAAATTCCACTTCTACATATAGTCCGCTTTATCCTCATGACTTTATATAGCTATTCTTACTTATCTTTTACAATTGAATGAACTGTTTTGTGGAATTCGTTAACCGAATGTTTCCATCTTCTTTTAACACGATGTCGTCTTCAATACGGCAACCACCTACTTGTGGGATATAAATGCCCGGTTCAACTGTGACGACCATATTTTCACGTAAAAGCAATTCAGAACGTGGTGATAACCCTGGTCCCTCATGTACTTCTAACCCGATACCGTGGCCAGTTGAATGACCGAAATATTGTCCATAACCATGATCTTGAATGTACGAACGTGTTGTTAGATCTGCTTCTTTTCCGGACATGTTCGGCTTTATGTTAGCTACCCCTTTTTCCTGTGCTTTCAATACGACATCGTAAATCGTTTTCAATTCATCACTTATGTTACCGACGGCGACTGTGCGCGTAATGTCGGAACAATACCTTTCAAATACTGCACCGAAATCGAGTGTAACGAGCTCCCCTGCTTCAATCGCTTTATCTGACGCAATCCCGTGGGGCAATGCGGAACGATAACCTGAAGCTACAATTATATCAAAACTTGCAGCGGATGCTCCTCGTTTGCGCATAAAATATTCTAATTCTAACGCAATATCTTTTTCGATCACTCCCGGTTTTATATACGACAAAATATGATCGAACGCCTCATCTGCTATCGTAGCAGCTTTTTCAATTTTTGCAATTTCATCTGCTCGTTTAATCATTCGAATCGAATCGATAAGTCTACTCGTAGCAACTAACTGTGCAGAAATGTTTTGACGATACTGTTCATATTGTGCAAACGAGACATCTTCACTTTCAAAACCTAGTCGTTTTAGAGCGCTTTGCTGGACGATCTCTTCAATTTCTGCCTCGATCGTATCTTTATATTCGATAATCGTAAACGCGCTCGCTTCTTCTTTCGCTTGTTCAGTATAGCGAAAATCAGTAATAAAAAATGCGTCTGTTAATGTAATTAGTGCAACACCGCTAGAACCGGTAAATTGTGTTACATAGTAACGATTATATTCATTCGTAATAAGTAATGCATCTAATTCTTTTTCACGTATCTTTTCACGAACGTGACGTATAACTGACAATCTTTTTCACTCCCAACATGTGCCAAATAGTCTTTATAATTTTATCACAAAGTGAAAGAGACTGCTAAAGTGAGCTCTTACTCATCCTGTTTTTCTCCTATTGTGACCGCTCTTTTGCTCGATGCTCATTATACATATTGTAATGAAACGAAATAGAATAACCGATAAACGTTCCGTACATAATGGCAATGCATAATGTCGTAACGTGTGTTTCAGTTGAAAACATACTTAATGAATTCCAGTTTAAACTTATGAATGGAATAAGCACGTAAAGAATGATCCATAAAACGAAACCAAATATGGCGGCAGGTAGCCAATTGTTTTGCTTTTTTAGCATCACGTAATAAATACTAACTACGATGAGTGATATTAACATGATGACAACGATCAACAGACAATAGGCAACGAACGGATGTGTGACGTTAAACAATCGAACAATATCATCCATTTGTAAGTCAACAAAGTGAAAATAAAGAGAAAATAATAATAATAAAGCAAAAAATAATCCTCCACAGAGACCAATAGTGATCATTTTGACAATTAACATATATTTTTGTAATGAATCATTTTTTTCTGTCATAAACGTTCCTCCTCTAAAAATAGAAATTGTTGGTGTTTTTACTTCGTTCGATAGTATGACCAAATTCGCTCATTCCATGAACGATGAATGAAAGAATAGCTTCCTTTTGTAATAAAACGACAACAATACTAGTGATATATTCACTTTTCTAGTAAAATAAAGATAAGGTTGGTGATTCACGTGGGAAAAAAAGATGTAGCATACGGCGGACAGGCATTAATCGAAGGCGTTATGTTCGCAGGTAAAAACAGTTTTGTATCAGCTATCCGAAGAAAAGACGATAGTATTGAATACTTTCAAGTAAAACGGGTAGAATCTAATATAACGAGAAAGTTAAAAAAAGTACCTTTTCTGCGAGGTATTGTTGCGTTAATTCAAGCGAGTGCAAACGGCGTAAAACATCTTGACTTTGCTTCGGAACGTTACGATGTCCATCCGAAGGATGATAAACAAATACAAGAAGAAAAAGAAACGTCCAAACTCGTCATGATTCTCGGTATCGGTGTCGTCGGTGTGCTTTCGTTTATCGTTAGTAAATTAATTTTCACAGTGACACCAGCAATCGTTGCTAATTTCTTCACATCGCTCGTTCCATCGAAAACGGGGCAAATTATACTCGAAAGTTTATTTAAATTAATTTTATTATTAGCTTATATTTACATTGTATCGCTTACACCGTTAATTAAACGAGTGTTTCAATATCACGGTGCAGAACATAAAGTAATTAATGCATACGAAAACAATGTTGATTTAACGGTTGAAAACGTCCAAAAACAATCGAGATTACATTATCGTTGCGGTTCAAGTTTTATTTTGTTTACAGTTATTGTAGGGTTGTTTGTCTATATGTTCGTTGCGACAGATCCATTATGGTGGCGGATCGTAAATCGTATATTACTTATTCCGATTGTAATCGGCTTATCGTTTGAAGTATTGCAATTAACGAATAAAGTACGCGATATCCCTATATTAAAAGTGCTCGGCTATCCCGGTCTTTGGTTGCAACTATTAACGACGAAAGAACCGGATGATAAGCAAGTTGAAGTTGCTTTACATTCATTTAAAAAAGTGCTTGAGAACGATGCCGTCGACATAACGAGAGAAATGCGTATTGGGGAGGAAGAGAAAGAAGTCATTTTCGAACAGTAAGAAAGGGGAAAAGAAAACGACATGAAAAGACTTCCGATCGTTATTTACTTTATTTTCGGTTTTGCTATCGTCGGTCTCATTTCGTCACTTATCCGAAGACCGAGTAGTTTTCTCTTAAGTATATTCGTTGCCGTTTTAATCGGGTTCGTAATTTATTTTATATTAACGTCTTTTCTAGACCGACAACGTGGTGGATCAAGTGATGAAATGCGTAAATATCGACGTGCCGTAAAACGATCGCAACAAAAATATCGCAATCCAGGCGACCGGATTGTAAATAATCGAACGGTGAAAAAGCAAACGATTAAACGACGTCGTCCACGCCGCCGTGTAAACCACTTAACGGTAATTGAAGGGAAAAAAAGTTCTAACAGTAACGATAAAAAAAATCGAGCTTCACATTAAAGGAGCTCGTTCTTTTATCATGGCCAATGGCGTAAAAATGCTTTAGTTTCTATGTCACCTAATTCGATTAACGACTGTTTTTGCTTATCGGTAAGCGAAAAATCAGTCGTTTTAATTTTTTTAATCGGAATAAAGACGATATTATCTTGTTTTGACTTTTCGATATATCGAGTATCGTGTGCTTTTAACATCGAATGGAACAATGCTTGTAATAAGTCGAGACTATTGCGAACGCGATATTCTTTTCCATGTTCAATCGATTCACTTAAAGAGATCCCGAGCACAGGACGAACATCGCGTCCATTTTCATTGCGAAATACCCATAAGGGAAAATTACTTAATAAACCTCCATCGACAATGTAGCTTTTTTCCCCATTTTCATTTTGAAGTTTTTTTGGCATAAAGAAATAAGGAAAACTTGCGCTCATTCGTACTGCTCTTGCGACGGAAAATGTTGCAGGATCAATTTGATACAGTCGATATAAATCATCAGGTATAACGACTAGGCGACCAAGTGTGACGTCGCTAACGACGATTTTTAACGATCCGTGAGCAATATCTGCAAATGTTCGAACACCTTTTTTTGCCAAAGTTTGTCGTAACCACGATTCGAATCGATCACCTTTATATAAACCCATTTGGAAGTACAAAGAGATCCATTTTGAAAATGGAATGCGTCGTGTCCATCTTGGTGGATCTAAAAAATGAATAAGTGATACGTCTTCCATTAATGTATTTATTTCATCGATTGTATAATTAGCAGCAAGAAAACTTGCTAAGATCGCACCAGCTGAAGAGCCGGCGACACGTTCAAACGAATACCCTTCACGTTCAAGCGCCTCAAGGGCGCCGATAAATGCATATGCTTTTACCCCGCCACCGGAGAATACACCGTCAATTTTCATGTTCCATCCCTTTCGCATGCCGTTTCTTCTATATATACGTTGTAAACGGTATACGTGTGAATGGATAACAAAACGGATGCCTTACGTAAAGCATCCGTTTATTTCCCGTTATATTATTCACTTTCTACATGTTTACTTTTCGTTTGCATTGCGTGTAAATCTTTCATTCGTTGTTCGTCCGCTTTAAAATAGCGAACTAAGTCAGCGATACGATCGACCGCATTCCAACTTAAATGATGTTCAATTCCCTCGACGTCGTCGTATATTTTATCTTCATCGACTCCGATTATTTCTAAAAATTCTTCTAAAAGGTCGTGACGAAAGACGAGACGTTCACCGACTTTATTACCTTTATCTGTTAACACAAAACCACGATATTTTTCA
Organism: Pseudogracilibacillus sp.; assembly: GCA_035303165.1. Lineage (GTDB taxonomy): Bacteria > Bacillota > Bacilli > Bacillales > Amphibacillaceae > Pseudogracilibacillus. The sequence goes on along the minus strand of DATGRY010000071.1, from coordinate 93,291 downwards.
TAATGGACATAGTTATCCTTATCGAGCTTTTGTACCATTTTTGTCACTGAAGATGGGTGAACGAGCAACGCTTCCGCAATATCCGTTACACGTGCATACCCTTTCGTATTTATTAAAAGATAAATTTGTTCAATATAATCTTCCATACTAGGTGTAGGCAAGTGAGTCCCTCTTTTCCTCATAATAAGAAACATTGTTTCACTACTCATCATACCGTGAATATACGGTTTATACAAGTGGATCATACAAAAGGGAAAAAATCTTTCTGTCGAGAAAAAAAGTTACCAAATTATGTTTTTATTTTTCCGTTGTCGGTTGTAAGTTTTTTGTCGTCACTTTCACTGTATCTATAAACGTCTGTAATGCTGGAGTCATATAGTCATCGTTGCGATAAATGAATACAGTCGTAATATGACTATATTTCTTAGGTAACGGATAACATCTAATAAGCCCTTTACTTTCATACTCTTTCACAGCAGCGTACGGTACGTATGCAATACCTAATCCTGAAATAACTGAACCTAACGTCGTCTCTAACGTCCCTAATTCCATTACTTTTGTCGGCATGATATTATGATCGGATAAATAATCGTCAAGCTTTTCCCGATAGCCACAACCATCGCTAAAACGAATGAGTGGAAGTGTCATTATTTCTTCGAATGAATTCTGGCTTTTACTCGTAATGATAACGAGCGTTTCATGAAAGACTTCGATCATATGTAAATCGTCGTCTTCGATGTTTTCACTTTTCGTTACGAATGCACCATCCAACTCATATTGTAATACTTTATGTTTTAATTCAGCGGATACTCCTGTCGATAACGTTAAATCAACGTCTTTATATTTTTTAACGTATTTAGATAAAATGAGCGGAAGTTGGATTACCGTTTCTACTGAAGCAATATCTAATTTCCCCGTAGGACTCGTTTCATTGGAAGCGATCCATTTCATTTCATCGACTAACGAAAGGATTTTTTTTGCATACGTTAACAGTTTTTCCCCTTCATTTGTTAATGTAATGCCTTTTTGATGACGAATGAATAGTTTCGTATCGAGTGTCTGTTCTAACTTTTGAATTCGTGATGTAATATTCGACTGAACGTAATTTAATGCTTGTGCAGCTTGACTAAAACTTCCCTTACTTGCTACTGTTTCAAAAATAATTAAATCTCTAATATGCAAATTGAATGCTCCTATCATCATTTTTAATAATGTCTGTTATCTATAATAATCATTTTACATGATACCAGCTCTATAGTTAAATAATATGTGAACAAAATATTTGCCGAAGATTGGAGATAACAACATGAGAAATTCACTTTTCATCGGAGCGATTTTAGCTGCAATCGCTAGTATGTCATGGGGTGCGATGTTTCCCGTTGCAAATCATGCCTTTTTATACATTAATCCTTTTTATTTTACGTTAATTCGCTACATCCCTGTCGTAATCATCTTAATCATCTTACTTTATGTAATAGAAGGAAAGCATGCTTTTCGTACAGATGGAAGAGGATTTATTCTCTGGTTTTACGGAACGATGGGATTTACAGTTTATAATTTATTTATATTTTGGGGGCAAGACTTGCTCGGTGATTCCGGAGTGTTACTCGCATCGATAATGGAAGCTTTAGCACCGATTGTTTCTATTTTAATCGTTTGGGTGTTGCACAAGGAGCGTCCATTTTTATTTACGATCTTTTGTATTGTAGGTGCTTTTATCGGTGTCACTCTCGTCGTTACAAACGGTGACTTTGCTGCTTTATTTGTCGCTGGAAAACTCGTGCCACTAATTATTTTGTTTTTAGCTGCTGCTGGTTGGGCGCTCTATACGATTGGAGGATCGCGTTTTCCCGGTTGGTCTGTCCTTCGATACTCTACGTTAAGTTGTTTATACGGTACGCTCACGGCAACGTTGTTCGTCCTACTGTTTAGCTCGTTGCAAGTAATCGAAGTTCCTACATTAGCTGAAGTTTATGCTGTTCGTTACAACATGTTATTTATGATTTTATTGCCAGGTTTGTTTGCGCTCATTTTTTGGAACAAGGCCGTTACGATGTTAAAACCGATTAATGCTATTTTATTTATAAATTTAGCACCTGTAACGACAGTAGTCATTCGATTTTTCCAAGGTCACACGATTACAATGTATGAATATGCTGGTGTTTTAATCGTCTGTTTCATGATTATATTAAACAACTTATACAACCGCTTCATTCAACGACGTCAATTATCTTTGACGAACAGCAATCATAACGTTGTATCTTCTTAAGAATATAACGATTTGCACAAGTATAATCGTTCACGAATATGGTGAATGACGACATGAAACAAAATAACGATTTAATCAAAATTCGTTTACGTCATTAAAAAATTGACTAGTTTGCTCCTGCTTTAAACAAGGCAACGCTAGTCAATTTTTTTATCTGTTTATATGTTTAACAACAAGCTAATTACAAGCCACATTTTAATTGAGCACCACAGCTCGTACACGTGTTACAACCACCGACTTCGGCGACATGTCCTTTTCGACAAACAGGACATCTATCACCTACTTCAGATCCGATCGTAACGTTTGTTTTTTCCAACTCTTGGATCGTATCCATTAAGACAACTTTCGGTGTCGTATCGATTTCATAATCTTCCTCATCGTTAAAATCGTTTTCTTCCGCTTTTAACGTTAATACTTGTGAATCTCTACTTCCATCAACGTAAACAGTTCCGCCTTTCGCACCGCCTTTATACAGTCGTTGATATACTTTTTCAACTTGCTCAACGGTGTAACCACGTGGTGCATTAACGGTTTTTGAAATAGAGCTATCAATCCATCGTTGTATGACACATTGAGTGTCCGCATGTTCTTCTGGACTTAAATCCATCGCGGAGACGAACCAGTCTGGTAAGTTGTCAGCATTTGACTGAGAATTTGTTTCTAAATATTCTTCAACAATTTTTGCATTTACTTCAATAAACTTTCCTAAACGGCCACTACGGAAATATGAAAATGAGAAATACGGTTCTAGGCCCGTACTTACGCCAACCATCGTTCCTGTAGAACCTGTTGGTGCAACCGTTAATAAATGCGAGTTACGAATACCATATTGCATAATTCCCTCTTTTATATCAAGAGGCATTTGTTTCATATATCCTGTATTTATGAAACGTTTCCGCAGCTCTTTCGTTTCTTCTTCCGTTTCACCGATGAGAAACGGAAAACTTCCCTTTTCTTTTGCGATTTCAATCGATGTTCGATAGGCGGTCGTAGCAATCGTTTCAAATATTTTATCGACGAGCTCATTTCCTTCGGTTGAACCGTAACGTGTCTCACAATAAATGAGCAAGTCATGCAATCCCATCACACCAAGACCAACTCGGCGTTCACCTAATGCTTGTTTTTTATTTTCTTCAAGGAAGTACGGTGTTGCGTCAATGACGTTATCTTGCATACGTACACCTATTTTTACCGTTTCACGCAATTTATCGAAGTTGACCACTTTTTTCTCTTTATCCGCCATTTCCGCTAAATTAATCGCAGCTAAATTACAGACGGAATAAGGTGCAAGTGGCTGCTCACCACAAGGGTTAGTCGCTACAACTTGCTGTCCATACGCTTTTGCGTTCGTCATTTCATTTGCATTATCGATGAAGAAAATACCTGGTTCAGCAGAATACGTTGCACATATATTAATTAGATCCCACAATTCACGGGCGCGAATTTTTCGATACGTTCGTACACGATGACCTAATTGTTCCCATTTACGAACATCGCCGACTTCGTGCCATGTTTCATTGTATTCTTTCATCTCTTCTTTTGTATAATTTTCTACGTCTGGAAAACGAAGTTCGTACTCTTCATCACGTTCTACTGCTTCCATAAATTCGTCTGTGAGACAAACGGATATATTTGCCCCAGTTAAAAACTCTGAATTATGTACAGAATATGTTCCGCCAGTTTTTAATTTCATTTCTGCTTCTTTTAGTGCATCTTGTGTAAATCCACCTAATCCAGGCATATTTTTATAATTGAGCACACTTTGATATAAGTCGCGTTCTGTTTCTGTAAGTGGTGTAAACTTCAATTTCTCCTGAGCAAGTTGTTTAATTTCTTCATCGTTCGTATTTTCGATTAAATAACGTAAAATACGTGGGTTTTGCATTTTAGAAATAATAAATTCAATAATATCTGGATGCCAATCTGCAAGCATAATCATTTGCGCTCCACGGCGTGAGCCACCTTGTTCAACTAGATGGGTGAGCTTTGCGATGTCATCTAACCAAGATACGGAACCCGATGATTTTCCGTTTACTCCACGGGCAAGTGTGTTTCGTGGTCTTAATGTAGATCCGTTCGTACCGACTCCACCGCCTCTTGACATAATTTCCATTACTTGTTTCCGGTGATCGGATATTCCTTCGCGTGAATCTTGGATAAATGGCATAACGTAACAGTTAAAATACGTCACATCTGTTTCAGACCCTGCACCGTATAAAACTCTACCAGCTGGGACGAAACGCAGCTTTTCAAGTTGTTCTCTAAATTGTTCAAAATATTTTTGACGTTTTTCGTCTGTTTTTTCTACACTCGCTAATCCCGTAGCATTACGACGAGCAATTTGTTCGTAAAATACTTCTAGAGGTTTATCGATGACGTCTAGACTTCGTTTTACAATCCCTGTCTTTACTTCCCCTTCGTCATCAAGCATACCTACAAACTCTTCTGCAACTTTTATATACGCTTCTTTTTCTTCCCAATCAACTTTTTCAACGAAACCGTATCCTCTTGCAGGGAATTTTGGATCGGGTTTAACTGTAAGAACGACGAAATCTCCTTCTTTTAACGTCTTCTTTTCTGTATCTTTAAATGCGTAACGATCGAGCATGACTAAGCGAGAAACACCTTCATGTGTAATGTGCATATCCGGAGTAATTGGGTGTACTTGTGGAAATTGCTTGATGTCCTCGTTTAAAGATTGTATATTAATGTTCGTGCCTACATCGATTTTTGTCGACATCGATTTTGCTCCCCTCTCCTAAAATTATCTAACCGATTAGATTACTAATACTAATGTACACAATCTTTTCGGGAAAATCAATAGAAAAATCAATATATAGTATGTTCCGGTGTAAAAATGCACTATATATTGTATCCCTATATGTTACACAATTATTTAAACCGCTACCATATAAACGATACAAAGTTTGTCGATATGCGTTTTATTTTGCTACTTTGCCTTTTTGTACTACTCAATGGTTCTTTTATTTATTTGTCAAATAGTAAAGACATATTTATAATATTGTGTAGAATGTAAATATAGTTGGAGGCATATGAGATGATTTTATACATTTTAATTGCAATTCTCGTTCTCATGATTGGTTATTACTTGTATACATATTTTAAAACACGAAAACTCGTGACGATGTTAACACAGGATGAATTTATTAAGGGGTATCGAAAAGCACAATTAATTGATGTTCGAGAACCGAATGAATTTGAACGTGGGCGTATACGCGGAGCACGGAATATTCCGTTAACTCAATTAAAGCAAAGTATGGCGGCAATTCGCCCAGATAAGCCAGTATATTTATATTGTCAAAATACTGGTCGATCATCGCGGGCAGCTCTAATGCTAGCAAAACATAACTATAACCATTTATTTATTTTACAAGGCGGTTTCAAAAAGTGGACAGGAAAAGTCGACTCGTAATGAGGTAACATAATGAAAGACATTTACGGACTTCTATTAGAACGAATAGAAAGTCCGTTTTTTTATGATTTTAACTAATTCATAATTTTTACTATTATGAGTAACCTAATATGTACTATGTGATCCGTTTGGAGGAAGAAGCAAAATGACGAAAATAACTGTCGTAAAGGATAAAACGTTTATCCCTCGCCTTGAAGAAGCGGTACAGAAAAAAGAGATATCCAGTTGGGAACTATTCCAATTAAATTATGACGTCCAACGTGCGACAATAAATGATGATTTTTCTAAGTTATATACGTTAGCTTACGTTCCTCACGTACAATTTTTACAACATCAAATCGATGCTGCAAAAAGAGTCATGCATGAAATGAACGGTCGAGCTATTTTGGCGGATGAAGTAGGTTTAGGTAAAACGATCGAAGCAGGACTTATTTTAAAAGAATATTTAATCCGCGGGCTCGTACAAAATGCATTAATACTTGTGCCTGCGTCATTAATCAACCAATGGATTGCTGAGTTATGGGATAAATTTTATATTTCAGCGGCAAGCTTTCGTAAAGGATATCGTTGGGATGATTATCCCATTTACGTCACATCGTTAGAGATGGCAAAACGTTCACCTCATCGAGAGCAGTTAATGAAAATGGACTTCGATCTCGTTATCGTTGATGAGGCACATAAATTAAAAAATAATCGAACGCAGAACTATTCACTCGTACGCGGTTTACAAAAGAAATATTGCCTTTTATTGACGGCGACACCGATGCAAAATGATATAAAAGAATTGTTTCATCTCATCTCTATTATAAAGCCTGGGCTATTAGGAAATTACGAACAGTTTATGAAAGACCGGAAACGGAAACGAATTTCTCAATTAAGTGATGCGTACGTAAAACGAATTATTCAAAAAGTGATGATTCGAAACGTCCGAAAAGATACGATCGATCACGATATTAAGCGTAATGTACATAACGTATGGCTTTCTTTTTCAAACGATGAACGTCGCGTGTACGATAAATTAGAGGCGATGTTACACGAATATCCAACCTTAGCAAAAGTGACATTTTTACGAGCGTTATGTTCTTCGCGTGAGGCCTGTTATCTATCGTTACAAAATAGTACAAATGAAAGATTAAAAAGCGGAGTACAACCTTTATTACGAGCAATCGAAGTATTACCACACCACGTAAAAGCGGCTAAGTTAGTTAAACTAATTGAATCTTTCCGTGGTGAAAAAGTCATCGTCTTTACCGAATATCGTGCGACGCAATTTTATTTACAATGGTATTTACAACAACACGGAATTCGTTCCGTCTCCTTTCGTGGTGGCTTACGACGCGGGCAGAAGGATTGGTTGCGTCAGTTATTCGAACAAAATGTACAAGTTTTCCTCACTACAGAGGCAGGTGGTGAGGGAATTAATTTACAGTTTTGTCGATATATGATCAATTATGACTTACCGTGGAATCCGCTGCGCCTAGAGCAACGAATCGGCCGCATCCATCGCTACGGTCAAAAACACGATTTACACATTTATAACTTTGCCCTTAAGCAGACGATTGAGGAACAACTCGTCACGTTACTATACGATAAAATTGCTCAATTTGAACGCGTAATCGGTAAGTTAGACGATATATTAGAATCGTTGCATATAAACGATCTCGAAAAAGAAATAATCGATATTATGGAACAATCTAATTCATCAGGCGAAATGAAAATTAAAGTCGATAATCTTTTTTCTGTTATTCACAGTTATGATGAGAATTACGGTGAAAATGATGACGCATAATATCTTTAACGTACAGCCATTTTTCACTACGTTTTTTAAAGAAAATCATTGTTCTGTGAAAGAAGATCATGCTCTTCTTCACGTTAAGTTATCGAAAGAAATGGATAAAGCATTGATGAATCGACCTTTTTATTGGCACTATGTCGAGGCGACAAATCAAATAGGTGTTCCACAAACTGTTTCTTTTTCTTTCGATGGACAAATAAAAGATGATAAAATAATATCCGTACATTTCGGCTGTCCATGGTTTCAAAAAGTTAAACGATATTTACACGACAATTGTACAATGATTTATGCTTATGAAGCGATCAATCGAGAAACGAAAACGATGCTGCAACCGTGGTTATTGACGAACATGTTAATTACGTATAGCGGTAAAAATCAAAAAGAGGAACTTCATTCATTCGGGTTAAATTTAATAAACGGTACGATGCATTTAAATATGATGGAGAAATTAAATGAGCGTTCGATTACGACGACGATACCAGATTTTTGTTATACGATTAGTCCCGTCATTACATTACAAAGTGGCTTTAAACGAATCGAACAATTCGTCTACAAAATACTAACGGAAAAAGAGCATCGATGGGCAATAGAGGCAAATGAAGCGTTGCATGAAGAAATTGAGATGTTACAGCATTTTTATCGTACGGACGAAAACGATGCACAATTTCAAAAAGAAATTAATGCTGCAAAAAAACGTCTTTTACCAACGATTACAATGACAGTTTTAAGCGGTGGATTACTCTATTTAACAGAAAACTTTATTACAACTGAAACGAAAAAATCCTCTACCTTATCGTAAGATAGTAGAGGATTATCGTTTAATGACCGAAACCTGGAACTAAAATAAACTCCGTATACCACGTAAACCCGATCATAAACACTGTTAAGTATGCACCAAACAAGTACAAATAAGTTCGTTCCGACAGTTTCAAATAGCTGAGCGTTAGGAAAAAAGCCGTTTGAACGAGGAACAAGACAGACGTCATATACATTTCACCGACGTAAAACATAATCATAAATGCCCCTGTCCAAAACGCAAGAACACGAAACATTCGCTCCATGCTTTGCCCCTCCTTTTATGTAACATGTGCAAATTAATTATAAACTACGTCTGAAAGAATGTAAAGAAAACTACGAAATGTTACTAGTTTGCTCAAAATTTCTTCATTCATCGACAGATATAATAGTACTCGTTATCAATTGATTGTTCTCTTTCGTTACAACATCAAGCGTTAATCGGCTAAATCCGGTCTCTACTTGTTGGTATTGAATCGAAATCGTACCTTGTGGCAATGTATACGTAATTTGCCCACGTTCGTTACTTTTATACGGCTTATCTTCATGAAATTGTGCTATTCCCATCTGAATCATCGTTTCGAAAACCGTTTGTTCTAACATTATATTTGTCACATCCACTTCAACGTCATATATTTTCACCATCGTAACGATCGTCGTTAACATAATAAAACAGATAACGATGACATATGGAAAGAAGAATCCCCGTTCATTCGTAAAAAGCGATCGTTTTTTCATACGTTTTCCCCTCATTCGTCGTAACAACAGTTTTTATGCCGTAATGTAGTTCTTCTAATTGAAATTGTTTCACATCACGTAAATATATTTCGTGTCCTTTTCCCGCTACTTGTCGGCGGATAAGTTCATTGTATTGTTCAATGGTTGCAATTTCGCCTGTCTCTAGTTGTAAATATATAACGTCACCACTACTCGTTACATCTTTGGCTTTTAAAAAATCATTCCTCAACAGTAAATAAAACTGTTGCACTTTTACATCCGATGACAACGGTTCAACGCGTACATTTGTCAATAAGAAATGTAAAAACGGCAAAGTGACGATAAAAATAAATAACGCCAACATCATCGAAATAAATGTAAAACCCGCTTCACTTTTCTTGAAGTCCATACAAACAAATTTGTTCATTTTGTTCTTTTGCATTCGTCCATTCGGCACATCCTTTTATTTCTTTCGAATTTTTAGTAAAGATCATTTCAAGGCGTAACGGTTCATTTACCTTTCTAGTTTGAGGGAAACGATCTCCGTCGATATAAATGATTTGTTGTAATTCATCGTGTAATAAAAGTGTTATCGTACGCCTATCAGCTAGAACCTTTCTTTCCTGTTTGATCATCGTATAAAGCGGTAACATCGTCGCTATGACGAAAAATATGATGATCATAGCGACGAGCACTTCGATAAAAGTGAAACCGTTAATTAACCTTTTCAACGTAATACCTTCCTTTTCCTAACGGAAAAACGATTGCATACGTATCGTCTTCTACGTATATACGATACGTTCTCGGTTGAATGATCGTTCCGTTTATATTAAATTGAATCCGAAAATCTCTATTTGCAATCGTAATAAATGGCGGAATTTCACGTACATATATTCGTTTACCTCCGTCACCAACAACACTATAAAATCCGCTGTCGAATATGACCCGATTTGTATGAACTGTATTTAATACATTTGCTTGCGTATGAAACACATCCGCTTCGAAAATTGCAAAAAATTGATCAACTTGCACTTTTTTAAAGACATCGTTTAACGGCATCAAAACGAGACTTAAAAAAACAGTTAAAACGACTAATGTGAGCAACAGTTCTACGAGAGTAAATCCCCGTTCTTCCTTATTATTCAATCGACACATTTTTTCCTTGCAATATTAACCTCTTTCCGTTTTGACATTTCTTTTGATCAGAGGAAATAAATCCAGCTGTTACCAAATCATCTAATGTCGTCGGTAGTTTTCCTTTTTCTAATTGGTAAGCACTCACTTGTGCTTGTACCGTTTCTTTCAGAGCCTTACACCCTTTATCGTGAACTGCTTCACTATTATCCGTTACATTCGGTATAATTAATAAAATTAATACCGTTATAATTAGCAAAACGATCAACATTTCAACTAAAGTAAAACCTTTTTCTTTCATAAATATTCCCCTTATATCGTTTTTATTAATTGAAACATCGGTAACAATAAACTTAAGTAGATGAAAATGATAAATAACGCTAATAGTGTAAAAAAAACCGGTTGAATAAGCATAATAAATCGCAGAACAGTCCGCTCAATATAGTCCGTCATATAGTCGCTATAAGCAAATAAGTCTTTCGTTAACGATTCGATACGTTCATTTTTTTGAAAAAGCTGAGAAAGTTGATGATCGACAAAACATAATTGCTGTAATAATGGACCGAGAGAAACACCTTTTTGCAATGTTTCATGCATTTTTGTAACGTAATATTGGACGATAAGGAACTTATCTTGTCGTCCCATTTGCTCGAACGTCTGCTTCAGCGACAAGCCTGCTTGTAAAAACATTGCTACATGAGTTGCAATGTGCAAAGATGTATGCACACGAAGAATCGAGCGGATTATTGGAATTTTTTCGTATAGTTTCACTTGTGTTTCGATTGAAAACTGATGTCGAAACACGTACCAATATAATAAAATGATCACAATACAAACGATTAAAATAATTGAAATCGTCGTAAAACTATCAATTATAAGGAGGGAAAGCATGACTGTTTTAGTCGACGTGTGAGAAGATTGAAAAAGCTGTTGAAATGAGGGCAATATGGAACGTTTTAAAAAGCCGAGCAAGAAGAAGAAGAGGAGCGATAATACGAGCGGATAACGCAATGTCTGCTTCAATTTATTTACATAATGCAGACGTTGGGAAAACATTTCTTTACATTTTTTTATACTATACAATAAATTGCCGTTATAACGAACAAAATATAAATACGAGACGATCGTTTTATGAAAGCGAAGTTGTTCGAAAGCGACGTCAATTGGCTTTCCTTTTTGTAACGTTCGTTTCATCTTTATCGCAAATTGTTTTAACTTTCGATCCCAAGCGATTACTTCAAGCGTCTCGATTAAAGAATAGCCGTTCGTTAACAATCGTTCCATCCGTTGTAAAAAATATAGTTGATCTTGTTCGTTTACTACACGTTTAGTGATGAAATTGAGCAAACGTTTCTTTAGTAATAAAACCGTATGCATATGCTTTCACCCTTAACTGTTCGAAAGTATCGTGTGGAGATTCCATACGTTGACGTTCCATGAAAGACGATTGAATCTTCTGTTCGTCTAATATTTCTACGATCGCCGCCCGTCTCGTTATTTTTCCTTTTCGTTGAAACGGCAATAATTGCATAGCAACGATTGCAATTAATGTTTGTTGTAAATCGATAGGTTGAATACCAAGATCACGCAGCCGATCGATCGTACCGTATGCATCTTTAGCATGCAATGTACTAATGACGAGGTGTCCTGTTAGAGCCGCTCGAACTGCATATTGAGCTGTCATTTCATCACGAATTTCTCCAAGCAAGATGACATCCGGATCGTGGCGTAAAACTGCTTTTAATCCTGTTGCATACGTTATTCCAGCACGTTCATTAATCTCTACTTGTATGACATCAGAAATTTGTTTTTCTATCGGATCTTCTAGTGTAATTGCCTGTAATTGACTCCTTTGTTTCATCGCTTCTAACAATGCATACATCGTCGTCGTTTTTCCACTTCCAGTCGGACCGCTAAATATGATCAGTCCTGTAGTCTTTTTAGTAAGTGTTTTAATTTGTTCATATTGGAATCGAAAGAGAAATAATTCATCGAGGGAAAGGAGGTTTGTTTGTTCTAACAAACGGATCGTCATACTTTCTACCGTCGTAAGAGGTAACGTAGAAATGCGTAAGGAGAAATGACGATGATCTTTCGTCGTAAACGGTAACGTACCGCTTTGTGGTAAACGTTTTTCACCGATATCTAATCCGGCAGTAAATTTTAAGTACGTAACTAACGTTTCGTAAACGTTCAGACGAATCGTACGAATAAATTTTCGCATACCATGAATACGAAAGAAAATGTTAACTTTTTCTTTTTTCTCGTGAGGGTAAAAATGAATGTCGGAGGCAGATTGATCGGAGGCAGCTTGAAGCAAAAGATGAATATAAGTCGCTGCAGAGCTAGTCATTTATTCACCTCCATAAGCAGCCATATGGAAAGGATGTAACGTTATCATACAATAATTTTTATGAAAAAACAAGCATTTTCTGAATATTAGAATAAGGGCTGGATAAACTAATTGTACAAACTTATAAAGGAGGAATTTGTGTGAACGAATACGTGAAATTTATGACTGAACAACTTACTTATTACGTCAATAATCACCAACAGAAGCGGACTAAAACGGATGAAAAGGATTTATATAAAAGTCACTGGTTCGGGTTATTTCCATTGTTGTTTCGAATTTTATGGAAAAAATAATTCTCGTCGCAAAATGCAACGAGAATATTTTTTTATGATCGATAAAACTGTAACGTAAACGGATTTGCATATTTCTCCTCACCGATCGTCGTCGATGTACCATGTCCTGGGTAGACGGTAAATGAATCAGGTAACGTATATAGATGTTCTGTAATACTTCTTGCTAGCTGTTCAATATTTCCACCTGGTAAGTCGGTTCGCCCGATACCGTGATGGAACAACACATCGCCACTTACAACGAAGTCAAATTCGTTAAAAATAAACGACACACTTCCGGGCGAATGACCTGGCGTATGGACGACGTCGAATGAAAACTTGCCTATTTGTAACCTGCCTTCTTTTAACAATTTATCGGGGGCTGCCGTCGTAATCCCAGCACCGCCTAAGGCAAACTGTGATCGATTAAGTTCAGCGTTTTCAAGCCAATCTCTTTCTTCTTCGTGTAAATATACATCGAGTGAATATAATTTACGCAGTTCATCGACAGCACCAATATGATCGAAGTGAGCATGTGTTAATAAAATTACTTGTGGCTCTAAGTTCTCTTTTTCAATATACGACGTAACGACCGGTGCATCCCAACCGGGATCGATAATTAAACATTGTTCACCCTTTCGAATAACGTAACAGTTCGTGCCAATCGGACCTAGCGAAAATGACTGTATGTTCATTTTTTTACCTCCATGTGACAAATTAACGATAAATTTTGCCGTGAAATGAATATAACTCGACAAATGAAATAAGATACTATAAAATAATATGTAGCCATGACAAGAGACGTCATTTGAAATGTTTATTTCTAACTTTCTTTATTTTAACATGTACATAAGGAGGATGTAACAAAAATGATTTTAGCAATTATACTACTTATCGTCGCTTTACTTTCCGTTGTATCTGTAATAAGACAATTAAAATTTAAAAACTATTTCGCTTTAGTTTTTTCAGCGGTTTCAGCCGTAAGTTTCGGATTCTTTTCCATTATGACGATCGTTTGTGGTTTAACGAATGTCGGAATTTGTTCATAATGACTACGTAAAAGACTGTCCATGAGAAGAGCCAACCGTAACGAAATGCGTTACAATACATATCTCTTACACGACAGTCTTTTCATTTTGTTTAAAAGTTCAAATTGTAAGTCTATAAAGGAAAAAAATAAGGAATATTTTACCTTTCACTTCGCCTCAAAGTCGACAAAGCGGAATAAGTCACCATATATAATTTGATCTGAATAATGTAATTCTAATTCTACACGCTCTCTCCACTCGTCACAAGGCGTTTCCTCTTCCATTAACGTAGATTCCATTCCGATTACCTCACCTGTTTCTCTTTCGTAACACGTATCATTCGTATAAATATAATGATCCGTTACGAAATCTCCATTTCGTTGAATAATGTATCCTTTTCGATTCGGTGAAAATAAATCGTTTCCAAAATATAAATCATGACTCGTATCGATCCCTACTAAATGGAGTAACGTCGGCTTTAAATCAATTTGCCCACTAATCGTCTCTTTCACTTCTCCACCGACGTATCCAGGAATATGAATAAAAAGTGGAACACGTTGTAACTGAAAATAATCGTATGGATCGATCGTCTCTTGATCAAGAAACTGCGCCATCGCCTTATTATGATTTGCACTTATCCCGTCATGATCACCCATAATGACAATGATCGAATTATCATATAGATCAGCTAACTTTAACTCCATGAAAAACTGTTCAATCGCCTCATCCGTATAACGAACTGTCGGAAAGTAATTGTTTAACGTTTGTGAATTAGAATCATACGGTTCGAGGGTGCGATCCGATTCATCGAGTTCAAATGGAAAATGGTTCGTAAGCGTGATTAACTTTGCATAAAAAGGTTCGTCTAAGTCACGCATATATTCGACAGATTGGGTAAAAAATAGTTTATCTTTTAGTCCCCAACCGACTTCATCTTCCTCCTTCGCGTCGTAATATGACACGTCGTAAAATGTATCGATTTCAAAGCTTTCATACATCTGATTTCGGTTCCAAAAACTTTCTGAATTTGCATGAAAAACGACTGATTCATAACCTCGTTGTTTTAACATTTCCGGCATCGCATAATAGTCGTTTTGTGCATGGGTAAAAAATACCGCTCCCCCAGGTAGTGGGTATAACGAATTTTCTGTTAAAAATTCCGAATCTGATGTCTTTCCTTGCGCCGTTTGATGATAAAAGTTTTCAAAGTAAAACGTATCTTCATCTTTAACGAGACGGTTGAGAAACGGCGTTATTTCTTCACCGTGCAATGTTTCTCCAATGACGAACGATTGAATAGATTCAGCTGAAATAAAGATGATATTGCGATCTTTCGCCTGACCAAATAGCGGTGATGTCCGGTTACTTCGCACTTCGTTATGAATGTATTGTTTGATTTCTTTCAAATCGTGATCATCGGCCAATACACGTTGTGTATGCATTTTCGACTGTAAAACGACATCGTACAAATGAAAATAAAACAACCCGATATTTTTCACTAAATATTCTCGATCAAAACCGCGCGATAACAATTGCGGTCGTTCCATTTCTGCCAACAAAAAGTTGACAGATAACAATAATAACGAAATAACGATCGCAAACATTTTCATTTTTCGAGTAAACGTCTGAACGCGCCCAATCGTTGTTTTCCTCGCTACGTACCAAATAATGATCAGATCGAGAAACAACAACGGGTCGTACCACCTTAAGAGCGATAAAATACTACTCGTTAAGTCACTTACGTTACTCATTTGGACAATTTGAGGAATCGTTAAAAAGTCTGTAAACGATCGATAAAATAATAAATTAACGTAAATGATAAGCGTTCCAACAAGAACACTATACCGAATAAACAAACGTCTGTGTTCTTCACTTGTAAACCAAATCGTCAATCCAAAAAAGATAAACGAAGTGATAAATGGATTGATGAAAATGATGATTTCTTGTAAAAATGAATTAATTTCTATCTGTAATAAAAAACGATAGACAATGTATGATTTCAAACCAAACAATACCGTTGCAAGGAGAAATAACGGCACATTCCGCAAATCGCGGTGCATAAAACATCCTCCTACAAACATGAATTAATTCCTCTATTTTAATACCCTTTTTTCTTTCGTTAAAAACATGCTTATTCCATGAATGAGCCCTTTTCTTTCTGTAATATGAGGAGTGCTCGTTGGAAGTCTTCCGCTTGAAGTAAGTTTGCACGATATAGTTCTTTTAACTCTTCTTCCATCCATACTAAATCGTTTGCACGTTTACCTGTATAGACGATAATTCCGTAACGTCGCAACAGACGTTGTACATCTAGCACAGAGTTGATCATATATATCCCACCCCACATACGAATAACGACTTGTCTGTATACATACATATAGTACAAATTGCGATGAAGGAGTTTAAGATGAAACAATCTGTACAATTGTTAACAATCATTACGTTAATCTCTATCATCACTTATGTATGGACGGAAAATAACAATGTACCGACCGTGAAATATTTTCCAATCCATGACGTGAACACCTTTACGAAAAGTGAGACGACTCTACAAGTTAAGAAACGAACAGATGAAATAGAATGGACCGTTTTTTCAAAAAGTAACGTGCCAACGTATTTACGACAAGATATAAGTATTCTCTATGTAAATGGAATGTTCCAAGGTGTTTTTAGCGCATGGCGGCAACAAATTAGTGAATTAAAACAACAAACATCTTTTCCGCTCATTAAAAATGGTTTATATGAATCCATTTCATATCATCACGGTGAAATTCATGAAGCAAATACCATCTCGAGCATGCAAGCGATGTCAAAAACACAATTATTTACTTCCGAGGAAAACGACAAAGCCATCTATTTTTCTAAACCGAAAACAGCGATAGAACAGGAAATCGCATCATCTCTGCGGCATGAAACGGACAAGGTGCTCCAAAAACATTGGACCAAATTGGTCCGTGCATTAGACATAGACATAACTACTTACGATTGTATTCCATTAACTCAATGGACGCAAATAGGAGAAAACAGCACATTTACACGTCTTTCCACTTCTACCCAACAACGAGTAATTGGGCAGTTTTGGGAGGGGTTATATAAAAACTATATTTTACTTTTACAAGAGCAACAAGATGTTCCCCATTACATTCCACTTATTTTGCTCGATAAAAATGTACGCGAACTACGTATTATTTATGAGTTGAATGGCGAGCCAGAACAACTTATTCAACGTATTTCTACTCACGATTAACTACTTAATAACGCAACGTTACGCATAATGCCGTAGACGATTAAAGAAGCGCTTAATCCTATATATAATAACGTGAAAAGAATTTGATAGAGAACGTGTCTCTTTTTCGGCAAAGAAGTTATCGCTGCAGCAACGAACCCCGTTACTAATCCACCAAGGTGTGCCCCCATATCAATTTGCGGGATCATAAAACCGAGCAGCAAATTAATCGCTAAAATGAGAATTAAATTACGCCCCATCGTTTGAAAAAATAATCGTTTATAATTCACACCGAAAAATAATAACGCACCGAATAAACCGAATAGTGCACCGGATGCACCTGCTGCAACACTATCGTTAAAAGCAAAGCTCGTCAAACCGCCACCGATCCCTGCTAAAAAATAAATGAATAGAAATCGTATCGAACCGTATATCTGTTCTACGACCATCCCTAAATAATATAGTGCCAACATATTCATAAATAGGTGAACGAGTCCAATATGTAGAAACATCGATGTAACGATACGCCACCATTCCCCGAGTAGTATTAACGGATTAAATTTCGCACCGAATGCAATTAATGTCGGAATGTCAGTACTTCCTCCCGCCATTTCTAATAACAGAAATAATGCAAGATTAACTCCGATAAAAATGTACGTAAAAAGCGGCTTACCATACGTAAAAATTCCTTTAATCTCTTCATTACGGCGATATAGATGATTCCGCAACGCTAATTTGTACTCTGTCACCGCTAACTCTTGGTCTTCTTCAGCCGGTAGCACCATATCTTCATAAGACTCCGCCCCTATATGTGAGAACAACCGTTCTTTCTCCGTTTGTCTCGTCTCTTCAACCATATAAAATACGTGCATCCGTAAGCCGGCTTTATTATCAACGTGGATCGGTTTTTTATAAAATTCCCATTCATCTACAGGTTCATGGGAAGTAACGTACACGTTATAAATATCGACATGTTTACCGAGCAGCAAACGATCCATTGACTTTACACGTTGAAAAAGAGTAGCGATATCTATTTTTAAATGGTTTTTCCAGTCAAATCCTTTATGAATGAAACGAATGACGTTTGTTTTTTTACGTTCAAATTTACCTAACAAAACTTCATTCGTTTTCGGATTTAAATGTAACACTTCATACGTATCGTATTTCGTAAGTTGATACGCTAAACGATACATGTAATATTGTTCTGTAATGTACACGTAAACCCCCCCTTTAACGGGATAGTCCGGCATCCCTTTTCGTTTCGATTATTCTCCGTTCTGTTATAAGGGCATTTACTTTTTGATCATGAGCTTCATGCCCAATATATGTTACAATTTGCTTTTCACTACAAAGTGCAATCGATTCATGTTCAAAGTCGACTAAAAACTTGTCGTAATATCCTCCGCCAAAGCCGATGCGATATCCATCATATGTATAAACGAACCCCGGAACAATTAATAGTTGAATCTTATCTTTTGGAACGAACGAATCTTCGGTTGTATTTGGTTCCATAATCGTTCGGTACCCTTTTTGCATTTGCGACACATCGGTTATTTTATAAAATTCCATCTCACGCTTATGTTCAATTACTTTTGGAAGTGCGATTTTCTTTTTTTCACTCCATGCTCGCTTTATAATTGGCAACGTATTCCATTCGAACGGTTGCGACCAAGTAACCCCAATCGTCTTCGCATCTTGCCAATACCCACTATTCCATAAATGTTCATACATTTTCAATTCAATTTGCAGTTTTTGTTCCGAACGCATCTTTTTTAAATACGAAAGGTACTTCTTCCGTAATTGTTTTTTTCGCATGACGACACCTCTAGCAACAATTGTACATTATTTACGATGAAAATTCTTTCCATATCATTAAAAATTAATTAAATAGTGTGGGCTAAACAGCGATTTGATATCAACTAATTACTAGTATAAAAAACGGTCAAATGACTTTATTTCTAAATAAAAAAATAAAAACTCCTATCTTTCATATGGATAAGAGTTTTTCTTGTCCTACGTTATTTCGTTTCACGGTGTAACGTGTGGCGGCGTAGGCGTGGGCTATATTTCATTAATTCGATTCGTTGTTCATTATTTCGATTATTTTTTGTCGTAATATAATTGCGATCGCCTGTTTCTGTACAAGCTAACGTAATATTTACACGCATATTATTCCCTCCAAACTATTAAAAACTGTAACATAATAACAAACTTAATAATACCAAAAATAATGATTGCATTCAACGTTTTATTAATGGTATTATTTTAAATAGTGAATTTACGTCGTTCATAGTATAATAGATGAGTAAGTAAAAGGAGGGTACGAAACATATGTTGTTTTATCTATTCTCACTTATCGTCATTGCAATCATTTTATTTGTCAGTTCCTTTTTCATGTCTGACAAATTAAGAGATTTAGAAGTGCAGTTTGAGCAATTTTCCATTACAGCTATGCAAGATACATATCAAATGAAAAAGAAAATTAGCATATTAGAAGAGGAGTTATTAACTGAAAATGACTTTCATAAAGAAGCAGTTGAACTCCCTCGCGATGTAGCTGAAAGACCGAAGTTAATTAACGAAGTACACGATATGAATGATCGGGGCTTATCAGTGAATGAAATTGCTCGGGAAACTGGACTTTCTACTGATCATGTAAAAACGATTTTATATCAAAACATGTAAGGAGTAGTTATCGAATGAAACAATCCGTTCGCTTTTTCGCAATTGGGTTATTTACTGCGTCTGTATTAACGCTCGGTTTCTATCTGTTTGTTGGATCGACTGACGCGAAGAACGAAGAATGGTCGACTGAAGAATTAATCGCACAAGTTGAAGAAGCTGGTTACCGAGTCATTACGGACGAAGAATTTATCTCATATTCCTTGTATGTAGACGAGAAAAATGAACAAGCAAAATCTGAAGAAGTAAAAGACAAAAAGAAGAACGACGATAAAAACAAAAAGGATCATGAGAAAAACGACAAAAATAAAAAGAATGACAAGGATAAAGATAAACAAGATAAAGATAAGAAGAAAAAGAAAAAAGATAAAGATGAAGTGAAAAAACTAAAATTCACTATTAAAGATGGCGATGTCCCATCTGATATTGCAGACGTGCTAGTTGAAAACAAAATAATTAAAGATCGCCAAAAGTTCATCGATTATATCGAGGATAACGATTATAGTTCCAAAATTCAGTTAGGTAAGTTCGAAGTAACGAGCGAGATGAGTATAAAAGAAATTGCAAAGACGATTACGACTTATCCGGGTGATTAGACGGGTAAAACATATGCTACATCTCTATTATTAACAATCCAAAAAAACAATCCAAAAAATAGTTCGCAATAAATCGCGTATTAAATCAATAATGACATAATATTTTTGTGACAACAAAAATTTATAAAAGGGTGGCACGTTCGACGTTTGCCACCCTTTTATTGTTTTTCTTAGCTTGATTATACATGAACAATATTTACGCATTCATTTTGTTATTCATTCTCTTCCTCGTCATCGTCATTTGATGTTCCTTTTTCACGTTTTTCCTTTAATTCGAAGTACGTATCTAATAATCCTTTTCCTATTTCATGGTTAATCGGATATTGTCCGCGCATTTTTCCTAAGTTCGGTATAATAACAGCAAACGCTACTTCAGGATCATCATACGGTGCGTAACCAACTAACGCTAAGTTTTCTGTGTCAGCTGCTTTATAATAAGAACCATCTTCACGTTGTAAAAACACTTCATTTTCCGCGGTTCCCGTCTTCCCCGCAGCTTTATAGCTTTTCCCTGCCCAATGCGCATACCCTGTACCACCTGATTCGTTAAAGGCACGCCAAAAACCAGTTTGTACTCGATCTATATATTGCTGATCGACGTCTACTTTATTTAATACTTTTGTTTCATTCGCTTTATAAATTGGTCCAAGTTCATTTTCATTCGATGCATAACGAATCTCTTTTACTAAATGTGGTTGTACTCGATAGCCATCGTTAGCAATTGTAGATACATATTGTGCAAGTTGCATCGTCGTATACGTATCGTACTGACCAATTCCGATATCCATTAAGTTACCAGCTAACGGTGTCGGCCCAATAAAGCCAGTCTCCTCAAAAGGAAAATCAATTCCTGTTCGTACACCTAAACCGAACTGATTAAAATAATTGCGCATTTTTTGCATTCCTTCAGATGCATTTGCCTGTGCATTCGTGCCATTCGGGTACGGGTAACGGAAGTCGCCACCCATGCGAAGTCCAATATAAAACATATAAACGTTCGATGAGTATTGTAGTGCAGTAATATCATTCATCGATCCTAAATTACGCCACGATCCCTTTTTTGGTGTATCTGGAATGATGATCGGACTGTCGTAAAAAACGGTACCAGGAGAAATGACTCCTGACTGAAGACCAGCAAGTACAGTCGCACCTTTCACGGTCGATCCAGCACGGTGTGCATCGTATAATACTTTATGTGGTGCCAATTCGTATTCGTTCGTTTCGCTATTATAATGTTGGCCACTTAACGCTAATATTTCCCCCGTTTTTGGATTCATCACAACTGCTAGGGCATCTTCTAAATATTTGTTCGGACCTGGATAACGTTGCCGTGCCGCTTTCAATTCTCTTAAGACGATTTCATCGACGAGCTCTTGATATTCCATATCAATCGTTAAAACGAGATCTTTTCCTCTTTCTCCCTCAACGATCACTTCCGAACCAATCACTTCGCCATCTTTCGTCGTCGTATATTGAACTTGCTCTTTACGACCACGTAAAATGTCTTCATAATATTCTTCTAAGCCGCTTTTTCCGACACGATCGTTTCGGTTATATCCACGTGTTAAATAATACTCTTCTTCTTCTTTTGGAATCCCTTGGTCCTGTGATGTAATGGATCCGATAATCGGTTGTAACGTATTTTCATAAACATACTTTCGTTCCCAATCCGTCGTCGCATTTATTCCTTGTAACTCGTTCAAATGTTCGGCAATCTTTGCATATTCCTCAATGGAAATATTCTCGTTTTTAATTACTTCAGGTGTCAACGCATACGCTTTATCCAATTCACGTTTTATGGCAATTATTTGTTTATCTTCATCGGTAATCGCCTTTAAATCTTCATCGGTTATTCGTTCTAAAATGAGATCGTACTGTTCGATATCATCTAGTTCTTTCATCTCTTCTTCCGTTAAACGAGCGAACGCTTCGTCTTTATTTTTTACATACCAATATTCTTTTAAATTACGTTCAGTTATTTTCTTTATCGATTTCTCATCGATAGATAAATAATCAATTAACTTTTCTGCTAATTCTATTTTATCTTCCGTCTGAACTCGTTTCGGTGGAGTATACGTAATGGAATATAAAGGCTTATTATCGACGATAACTTTACCGTAACGATCGAACATTTTACCACGGGGAACAGGAGTTTTCGACGTATCTTCTACCGTCCGGTCGATTTCCTCTTGATAACTCTCACCTTCTAATATTTGAACGACACCTAATTGAATGACTAATATCGTAAATAATACAAAAATACCTAAAAATAAAATATTGATCCGCAAGGGGATACGTGTCGTTTCTTTTTTCTTTTTATCCATTTTCTAAGCGTCCTCCCCCTCGTAAATTTCCTCATTCATTATACCATGAGTAAAAGGATAAATATATTTTTTTAACGTAAGATCATATACGATAAAAAGACAGAAACGATTCGATAAGTAAAATAAAAATTCACGAGTATTTAACCATTATACTCGTGAATTAGATGTAATTTTTTATTTTTTAACTAACTTAATCATCGCATTTGCGAGAGCTTCTTTTTCATCCTTTGAAGCAACGCTCCATAATTGTTGAAGCATGCGTTCCTCTTTATTTTCCGGTTCGACATGTTTACTTAAATAATCTCCAATATGTTGTGCAAAACTTGTCATTGCTTGATCACTCATGCCGTGTGATTCTGCTTGCTCCACCTTATTTGCTAAAAATTGTTTCCAAGTCGAAAAATCGTCTAATACAGACATCACTAAACCTCCTTTTATTTACGTTTAGTGTGGCAATACGATGTCATTTTTATACGAAAAATTATTTTACCTGTTTTACCAACCACCTGTAATGTTGACGATTTCTCCGTGAATATAGTTCGAACGCTCATCCATTAAAAAATGAACGGTATGGGCGACATCAGTCGTTAGTCCAGCACGATTAAGAGGTATATGGGCGATAATATCTTCTCGTTCTTCGTCGGCGATCGATCGGTTCATTTTCGTATCGATAAATCCAGGACTAACCGCGTTAACAGAAATTCCACTCGGACCGACTTCTTTTGCTAACGCCTTGACGAAGCTATTTTGAGCACCTTTTACGGAAGAATAAATCACTTCATTACTTGCACCTATATTTCCCCATATCGACGTAATGAAAATAATTTTTCCTCTCTGTTTACGGATCATACTCGGTAAAAAATATTGGATAATGAGCCATGGAGATTTGACGTGCAACGTTAACATCTCGTCCATTTCACGTTCGGACACGTCTTGAAAAAGACCAAAATGAGCCGTTCCACTAACGTAAATTATCGCATCTACTGGATAAGCAATTTGCTCGCAAAGTCGTTGTGCTTCCATTTCTTTACTTAAGTCTGCTCGTACTATTTGTAATATTTGTTCATCACTCTCGAGCTCTACTATTAATTGTTCGAGCGCTTTCATATTACGATGATAATGTAAAATTAGTCGATAACCATCATCAGCTAACTGTCTACTAATCGCATTCCCAATATCTCCACTAGCGCCTAGAATGAGAACGTTTTTCTCCATACGCATCACCTATTCTTGCATCACTTTACATACGGTTACATTGTCGTTTGTAATCCACTGTTTTACATATTGTTCTACTTCATCTAACGTAATCGATGCGATTATATCAGGTATTTTAAACAAATCGATCCCATGGAATTGGTATTGTGCATATTGATTCGCAATAAACTCTAACGAATTGAACGAACGAATATATTCACCTATTTGTTTTCGTTTCATCGTTAAAAAGAGTGACTCCTCTATCGCATGATCTGATATCTGTTGAAATAAGTCTTGCATCCGATCTTGAAACGATGTGACGTTATTCGTATTACTTTGCAAAAGAGCAAATTGAAACGATTGTTCAACAGTCGAACTATACGAAAAACTTTGATCAATTAATCCTTCTGCATACAATTGTTCGTAATAAAGGCCACTTTCTGCGAAAAAGTAGTCGAGCAAAATCGATTGAATACATTCTTCCCGTATCATTTCCTCCCCATGTTGCTCGCGGATTTTACCTTTTATACCGATTGCTACTTTAGGCACTTGTACAGGTAAATGGATCGTTACATCGGATCGATACACTTTTTCTCGTTCTTCAGGCATGTATCGTTTCACAGTTTGTTTTTCCGGAAATGATTTCGCTTGTTGATTCTGTTCGATACGTTCGTAAAGCTGTTCCGGATCAACATTACCGACTACGAATAGTACCATATTCGCTGGATGATAAAATGTTTCGTAACACGTATATAAATGTTCTTTCGTTATTTCTCCAATTGATTCGACCGTTCCTGCAATATCGATACGAACAGGATGCTTCTCATACATGTTACGAATCGTTCCCATTAACGCTTGCCAATCTGGCAAATCGTTATACATTTTTATTTCTTGGGCGATAATCCCTTTTTCTTTTTCAACAGATTCATCTGAAAAATACGGGTCTTGTACGAAGTCTAATAACGTTTCGACATTTTCTGTCATATTTTCCGTTGCTGAAAAAAGGTATGCAGTTTTCGTAAATGATGTAAACGCATTCGGTGATGCTCCTTGTCGTAAAAACGTCGAAAATACGTCGTACGTCTCTTTTTCAAACAATTTATGCTCTAAAAAGTGTGCAATACCGTCCGGTACGACGATCGGCTCTTTTTCGCCAATTGGAACGAATTTACGATCAATGGAACCGTAATTTGTCATAAAGACTCCATACGTTTTTGAATAATTACGTTTTGGGACAATATAAACGGTTAATCCATTCGGTAGCATCGCTTTATGCACAATTTCATCTACTGTATCGTAACTTATTTTATCCATGTTGTGCATCACCTTCATTCGTTAATAAATATGTCGTATCAAGTTCAACTGCTTGCGCTACTTCAACAATATCTTCTTTCGTTACACTTTCTATATTCGATAATAGTTGTTCAAGTGAAATCGATACGTTCGCTACAACTCGACCGTATAAAAGTTCCACAATCCCTTCCGCATCATCGCACGTTTCATAGATCGAGCTAATCGTCAATCGTTTTATTTCCTCTACTTCCGCTTCACTAAACTCTCCGCGTTGAAGTGCGACAAATTGATCGTTTATTAAATCGATGACACGATCTGCCTCTTTGCCATCGATCCCACAATAGACGATAAGAAGTCCTTTAAAACTTTCTATTTGTGAATTAATGTAATACGCTAAACTATGCTCTTCACGAACAGTCATAAACAATTTTGAACTTGGAAATCCACCAAATAACCCATTGAAAATTTGTAAGGCAGCGTACTGTTTATCACGATACGTAATGTTTGTCCGATAACCGAGATGAAGTTTCGCCTGTTGCATTTGTTCAGTTTCGAGCACTTTTTGTACTTCATTACGTTGTGTAATATTATCTAGAGTACTCTCTTCCTTATGCCATACACGTCGTGAAAATATCTTTGGAAGTAAGGAGTGCATATCATCCTTAACGAAATGACCGACAACGTATACATCTATACGGTCTTTCTGTAACATCGTTTCATAATATGCAAATAGTGTGTCGGCATCTATAGTCTCTAAATCATCTGTATATCCGTACGTTCTAATTCGATACCGTTCTTCTTTACACATCGTTTCCATTAAACGAATATTTGCGTACGTCGTTTTTTGATCGATTGTCGATGCCTGTTTCGTACGTAACGTCTCCTTTTCTCGTTCTACGATCGCTTGTGGAAATGTTCCATTTTCCAAGTACGGTGCAAACAATAAGTCACGGATGAAATGTAATGCTTGCTCAATCGTTTTGTCACCGTCGGGGATAAAATGTTCATTCGCCACTTCAAGCCGTACATGGATAATATGGTTATCTCCACGCTTAGAACAATGTGTAGCCAATGTTGCACCGTATAAATCGGCTAATTGTCGTTGTAATTCCTTAACTGTTGGAAGCTTTTTAGTCCCTTGCCGCAACATATATGATAATAGTGCCCGCTTCGTTACTGTGTCTCGGTCTAACGTACCTTTTATTTTTATAACGATCGTCGTCGTTTTAAATTTATCAGTCGGAGCGAGATGAAAATACATATTGTTTTCTTGAAAACTCGTTTCGTTTATCGTGCTCATAGTTACCTCCTTCATTCTTCATTGTTCCTCTTTAATGTGAACATGATCGTTCACTGTTATTCGATCGATTGTTCTATTTTAAGACGATTCTTCTTCACTTTCACGTTCGATTAAAACAGCCCGTGGTTTATTGCCTTCATACGGTCCAACGATACCTCTTTCCTCCATCGCATCAATTAATCGAGCTGCACGATTGTATCCAATCCGGAACCGGCGTTGCAACATGGATACACTTGCACTTTGCATCTCGATCACGAGTTGCACTGCTTCATCAAACAATTCATCTTCTACATCATCTACTTCTTCTGGAACATGCTCAATGATCATTTCTTCTTCATATTGAACATCTTGTTCGTTACGACAATGTGTAACAACTTTTTCTACTTCTTGATCAGATAAAAAGGCACCTTGCACGCGAATCGGTTTCGACCTGCCGACTGGAATGTAGAGCATATCGCCACGTCCGAGCAGTTTTTCCGCTCCACCCGTATCTAAAATCGTCCGCGAATCGACTTGTGATGAAACGCTAAAGGCGATACGAGATGGGATGTTTGCCTTAATAACACCCGTTATGACATCGACAGACGGTCGTTGTGTCGCGATAATTAAATGGATTCCAGCAGCCCGAGCCATTTGCGCCAGTCGTGTGATCGCATCTTCTACTTCCTTTGATGCAACCATCATTAAGTCAGCTAATTCATCGACGACGATCACGATATATGGTAACGGTGTACGATCGTCTGCTTTTTGTTTGTTTTGTAAAACATATTCGTTATATCCTTCAATATTTCGTGTTCCTGTTTCCGAAAACAGTTCATAACGATATTCCATTTCACGGACAACTTTATGTAGTGCCATCGCTGCTTTTTTTGGATCCGTAACAACAGGCGATAATAAATGAGGTATACCGTTATAGACGTTCAATTCAACTTTTTTTGGATCGATCATAAGCATTTTAACTTCATGTGGTTTTGCACGCATTAGTATTGAAACGATAATACCGTTTAAACAGACACTTTTTCCACTTCCAGTTGCACCTGCAATAAGTAAATGCGGCATTTTATTTAATTCGCCCTCGATAATTTCCCCGGAGATTGCTCGTCCTAAGGCGAATAACAACTTTTTATCACGATGAGTTCCTAACTGCAAAATTTCACGTAACGAAACGGTCGCGACGTCTTTATTTGGAACTTCGATTCCGAGTGCTGATTTTCCTGGAATCGGTGCTTCAATACGAATATCTTCTGCAGCAAGCGCTAGCGCCAAATCATCGTGTAAATTGACGATTCTACTTACTTTCACACCTGCTTCAGGATAAACTTCATATCTCGTTACTGCTGGTCCGACGTGCGCTTTCGTAATTTTCGCCTGCACTCCAAAACTTTTAAACGTATCTTCTAATATTTGAACGGTACGTTTTATTTGTGCTTTTTCTTTTTGTTGACTCACAACCGTTGGCTCATCGAGTAACTCAATCGATGGGAGCTCATAGTCATCTGTTAGCAGTGCTCGGTCGTTCCTCGTATGTAACGTTACATCTTCTTGTTCTTTCAACTCATTTTGAGCATCATCTGTCGCTTTTTCCTCATCTTCTATGTATGCATATTGCACATCCACTCGTTCCTCTTCATATTGCGGAGGCGTTTCTGCTTTCTTTGATTCATTTTCTCTCTCTTCTTCATTATCTTTCTGCTCCGTGAAGCGTGCGTATGTCGCTTGTACGAACCCGAAAACCTTTCTTATCGTTTCTTTTCCTTTTTTATAGACGTTTGCTAATGAAAGATTCGTCATAAACATGAGTCCGATGAAAAAGGAGAAGACAGCGACAATTTTCGTTCCAGCAACAGAAAAAAGAAAATTGTTAATTGAAAACAAAAGTGCACCGATGAAACCGCCACCGAGTTGCATCGTACCGCCGTGTCCATTCATATAAGTCGTAAATTGTGTCCACGTCGCTTTTAAAATAGACGTCTGTTCATAGTTAATGAAGAGCTTTTCAAACGTTTGAATATGCGAAAATAAAAGTACGCTTAAAAATAAAATGATGAAACCGACCGCCCGTTTCGTAAACAGTCGGGGAAGTTTACGTTTGATAATTAAGTAAAGACCAATTACAAATAAAAGAATGGAAGCAGTAAAATACCATATACCTAATAAAAGTTTAAACAAGTTTTCTAAACTTGTTGGAATAAATCCATCGCTTATCATCGATGCTCCACTACCGAATATAGATAAAAAAATAAGTAAAAGACCGATCAATTCATTTTGTAGCTGTTTCGTTAAACGAAGTCGCTTTCTACGCTTTCTCGCCACTTGCTCACCCCACCCGTACAAAATAAAGCCGTATCCAATAGGAAACCCCTGCCAGTTGGCTAGGGGAAATTGTTTACGGTCACTACTGTCTCTTTAGTATATCATATTGCGATTTTTTCGGAATACTTTCCGAAAAAATCGTCGTACCAGGGGAAAACGATTCATTTAAAAAATGTTGCGGATCGGTTGATAACAATTGAACGACTTGTACGGAACCATTTTCAGTTTCGCGACAGACGACCGTCTGTCCGTTATATGCCATAAGAAATGTGTCATCATCTTCTTGAGGAAAAATTTCCGCATCTGTTAACGGGGTATAAAGCACCACAATCGTTCCTCTCCTTTTATCCCGTTTTATTTTGTTCAATTAGTTCATTAATTTTATCCATCGCATCTTTTACACCACCGACGGCATCGATAATTTTATAATCTACTGCTTCTTTTCCGACTAAATTCGTCCCGATATCTCGTGTTAAATTACCTTTTGCAAACATTAATTCTTTTAATTTTTCTTCTGATATATGCGAATGTTGTACAATAAATTGCAATACACGATCTTGCATTTTGTCCAAATATTCAAATGTTTGTGGTACACCGATGACGAGTCCAGTTAATCGAATCGGATGAATTGTCATCGTCGCTGTCGGAGCGATAAATGAATATTTTGCTGCTGTAGCAATTGGAACACCGATTGAATGTCCTCCACCTAAGACAATCGAGACAGTCGGTTTCGATAGTGTTGCGATCATTTCCGATAATGCTAATCCAGCTTCCACATCACCTCCTACTGTATTTAACAAAATAACGACTCCCTCTATATTCGGGTTTTGTTCTATCGCAATAAGCTGTGGTAATAAATGTTCGTATTTCGTCGTTTTATTTTGTGGCGGTAGTTGCATATGTCCTTCTACTTGTCCAATAATCGTTAAAACGTGTATGTTTGATTCACCCATCGTTGGCACATCTGTCTGGCCTAACTCTTTAATTTTCTCAACTAACGACGATGGAGATAAAGGTTGTTCACGTTCTGCTTCTGACTTGCGCAAGCGATCAAACCTCCTTTAGTGCTGCTACGCACATTCGTAGTATGGCACGTTCGATCGAAAACGATACAAAAAGAATGGAAGGAACTAGCGATGTTTCATATTAGATGTTTATCATTACTAAAAATCTCCTCTGTACGATTACCGTACAGAGGAGACCTTTTCGTTAACATATTTTCATGTGACACATCGCTTTAACACTGACGCAACGTGTCGTTTTTCCGTCTCATTTAATGGAACGAGTGGTAACCTAACATCACCAACATCAACTCCTCGAATACGAAGCGCTTCTTTTACAGGAGCAGGCGATGGAGCGATGAATAATCCTTCCATAAGCGGTAATAAGCGGCGATGCATCCGCTGCGCCCGTTCGAAGTCTTTATCCTGAAATGCAGTAATAAGCTCATTCATCTGTTTTCCGATAACGTGTGAAGCAACGGAAACGACACCAACACCACCAATTGATAAAATCGGTAACGTCATGCTGTCATCCCCACTATATACGTAAAAAGGAAATGAACTATGTTCTATTACTTTCGCTGTTTCTTCTAAGTTTCCACTAGCGTCTTTTAAGGCAACAATATTATCGAGCTTACTTAATTGAATGATTGTTTCGGTTTCGATCGTAACACCTGTTCGTGTCGGTATATTATAAAGCATAATCGGTAACGTCGTCGTTGTTGCAATCGTCTTAAAATGTTCGTACAAGCCGGCTTGATTCGGTCGATTGTAGTACGGTGCTACGAGCATTAATCCGTCTGCGCCACAGTTTTTTGCAAGTTCACTTAATGTAATCGATAATCTCGTATCGTTCGTTCCGGTCCCAGCGATCACAGGAACTCGCTTTTGAACGATTTGGACGACATGACGATAAATAGCTTCCATTTCCTCTACTGTTAAAGTGGCTGACTCACCAGTCGTTCCAGTTACGACAAGCCCTTCTGTTCCATTAGCTAACAAATATTCGATCAATTTTGTCATCGCTTCAAAATCGACATCGCCATGTTCATTAAACGGCGTTACCATCGCCGTTAATACGTGACCGAAATGCACTTTCTTTCACCCTTTTATTATAATTCCACGCGTGCTTGATAGACAGACAATTCATTTAATAAAAACGCATCGTGTAATGCATTTACAGCTTTTTTCACGTGTTTTTCGTCAACTAGTACCCAAATTGTCGTATGGCTATCTGCCGCTTGTAAAATTGGAACGTTCTCTTTTCGTAAAGCAGTCGTAATTTTTGCAACGACACCGGGTATTCCTGTCATGCCTGCACCTACAGCCGATACTTTTGCACAGTTTTCACGAACGGTAACAGTAAACTTTCGTTCTTTCAACAACTGAACTGCTTGATCTGTTACAGCTTCGGGTACGGTAAACGATACATTGTCAGGACCGATATGAATAAAGTCTACAGAAATGTGTGCATTAGCAATAATGTCAAAGATCGTTGCTTGATCTTCGTGATCTTTTATTTCGATTGTCAATTGACTAATTTCATCGGTGTGTGCAATTCCTGTCACGAGTCGATCGTCAATATCGATCCCGACATCTTTCGTACGTGAAAATGTAATTAACGTACCGACATCGTCTGAATATGTTGAACGAATCCGAATCGGAATCTTTGCTTGCATCGCAATTTCAACAGCTCGTGGATGAATGACTTTTGCCCCTTGATACGCTAAATTACATATTTCTGTATACGTGACGACATCAATTCGTCGTGCAGAGTCGACGACTCGAGGATCAGCCGTCATGATTCCGTCTACATCCGTAAAGATATCGACGAAGTCCGCTTGTAATGAAGCTCCAAGGGCAGTAGCTGACGTATCACTACCGCCACGACCAATCGTTGTAATATCTCCAGTTGTTGTGCGACCTTGGAAGCCAGCTACGACAATAACATCGTACGTACGTAGTTCTTGCTTAATACGTTCTGGATTTACCTTTTTAATTTTCGCTTCGTTAAAATCGTCGTTCGTTATAATGCCTGCTTGCGCGCCAGTAAGTGCTGTCGCATCCACACCGTTTTCTCGCAATTCATTCGCTAAAACGACGGAAGCGATCGTTTCACCACACGACATTAATAAATCGAGTTCACGTTTTGAATTTGTCGGTGAAGGATAGTTAACCATATTTAACAACGTGTCTGTCGCGTAAGGATCTGGATTTCTTCCGAGTGCGGAAACGACGACGACTACTTTATAATCATTTTCTTTCGCTCGTTTTATCTGTTTAATCACATGAGTCCGATTCTCTTTCGTTTGTACGGACGTTCCGCCAAACTTTTGAATGAGTATTCGCATAAGACATTCCTTCCCCATCTTAAAATTTATACGATATCATATTTCACTAACGTTTCCGCAATTTGAACCGTATTCCAAGCAGCACCTTTTACGAGATTATCGGAAACGACCCACATATGGTAGCCGTTCGGAACATCAACATCACGTCGAATTCGGCCGACGAACACGTCCTTTTTATTCGCAGCGCTTAACGGTGTCGGATACGTTTGTGTTGCCGGATCGTCTTCAACTGTAATTCCCTCTCCTTGTGCGAGTATCTCACGTAGTTGTTCTACGGAGATGTTTGGAGTTTCAGTTTCGATATATATACTTTCAGAATGAGACGTAAATACCGGAAGTCGCACACACGTTGCCGCTACTTGTAGCGAATCATCGTGCATAATTTTTTTCGTTTCGTTCATCATTTTTAATTCTTCTTTCGTATAGCCACCTTCGTCGAATAAATCAATTTGTGGCAACGCATTAAATGCGATTGGATAATGTTTTTTATCCGCTCCTGCTGGTAAAATGTTCGCTTCCATCTCTTCGCTTTGTAAATATTGCTCTGTTTGATTACGCAATTCATCATTTGCTGCTAATCCAGCACCTGAAACTGCCTGGTACGTCGAAACGACGATTCGTTTTAAACCGTACTTTTCTTGAATCGGTTTTAACGCTACGACCATTTGAATCGTCGAACAGTTCGGATTTGAAATAATTCCGTTATGTTTTTTCACGTCTTCAGGGTTTACTTCCGGTACAACTAACGGTACGTCTTCATCCATCCGGTAAAAACTCGTATTATCAACGACAATAGCACCACTTTTCACAGCATGAGGTGCTAACTTTTCAGAAATTGCTCCGCCAGCTGAAAAGAAAGCGATATCTATATCGTTAAAACTGTTTTCAGTTGCTTCTTCTACAACGACCTCATTACCTAAAAAGAAAAGCTTCTTACCTGCAGATCGTTTCGATGAGAGTAATTTAATATTATTTACTTTAAATGGCTGTTCCTCTAAATAATGGATAATATTTTGTCCTACAGCCCCTGTTGCACCAACTATAGCTACATTGTAACTTTTATTGTTCGTCATAATTCAATACTCCTTCCATGAATGTGAACGATGATAAATGTACTTTGTCATCTATTCTATCATACTTTAATTCGAATAAGGAACAATAATCGGTTGAATTTGTCTGTTTTCTAACGCTGCTTGCACTGTTTCTACTAACATTTCCATATTTGCAACGAGTGAGGTCGGTTTCTTAAACGGATCATCTTGACCAAACGGAATAAAGTAGATTAGTTTACTACTTAATAAACGCATTAAATTAACACCATTTAACCCTAATGCATCGTTAGTGGAAACACCGACGACGACTGGTTTGCGATTACGTAGCGTTGCCTTAGCCGCCATTAAAACGGGGGAATCAGTTAAAGCATTGCTTAGTTTACTTAACGAATTGCCTGTTAATGGGGCAATAATCATACAATCAAGCGGTTCTTTTGGACCGAGAGGTTCTGCTTCAGGTATCGTTTTGATCACAGTTTTATTCGTCATCGCCTCTAGTTTTCTAATTTGTTCACTTCCTTGCCCGAATTTCGTATCTGTTTTCTGTACAGTATATGTCGCAATGGGAATCACTTCTGCCCCTTTTTGTACGAGACGTTCTATTTGTGGATAGACGAGATGATAGGAACAATGAGAACCTGTCAGTCCGAATCCGATACGTTTTCCTTTTAAATCCATTTATATGATCAACCTTTCATCGTCATTTATTACGTAAGGCTCACCACAATGTATGAAAGCGCATATGATAATGTTCCTATCGTATTTCATACGCCTATGCCTATTTTTTCACTTACTACATTCATGAATCAATTAAAAAAAGCACCTATTTTGCCGGTGCTTTTGTGACAGTTTATATTTTCTCCATATCGACTAATATAATATCGTCACCTACTTTTTGAATCATCTCCCACGATAACGTCGATTCATCTGCATTTTTCTTCATGCCGAACCATTTATAATCGTAAAGGATGAACGATTCGATTTTTCCAGTTTCTTTATTAATGACGATGTCCGTCTGGCCTAATACGCCTAACCGAGACCCACTACTAATATCGATAAGTTCCTTTCCACTTATTTCCTTATAGCGCAATTCACTCATTCCTTTTATTTGAAAAAAAGCGAATATTATTTCGGTGAAATGACTGCCCGTGCATAGTCATGTTGTAATGTTTGTTGCATCACATGTCTTATGCTCGCTTGATCGACTCGTTCAATATCAGCAATCATTTCTTGTAACGAACGCTGTTTATTTAGTAGTAATGTATTTCGACCGTTGCGACTCATACGGCTACTCGTGCTCTCCATACTAAGCGTTATATTTCCTTTTATTTTTTCTTTATTATTTTCGAGTTCCTCATTCGTTAACCCGTCTTCTAATAAACTAGCGATCGTTCCATGTATCGTCTCTTCCAAAATAGGCAACTGTTCTTTATTCGTACCAGCATAAATTGTAAATAAACCACTGTCGATATAACTTGAGTGGTACGAATAAACAGCATACGCTAATCCTCGCTTTTCTCTAATTTCTTGGAACAAACGCGAACTCATTCCGCCACCTAATACACTATTTAAAATAAGTAGGCTTGGTAAATATGGATCATCTGCTGGAAGGCCTGGAAAGGCAAAGCAAACGTGTGCTTGCTCTGTCTCTTTCGTCTTATGAACTGATTGTGCTACAAAAGATGGTTGCTCAATCGTTCGCTCTACTTTTTTAGGTTGTAAATGACTGAAAGAACGTTCGATTACATCGATCATTTTTTCATCGACATTACCTGCTACAGATACAACGATGTTTTCAGGCACGTAATGTTCATCCATATACGTAAATAACGTATCTTGTTGAAACGATTCGATATTTTCTTTCATACCAATAATAGATCTTCCAAGAGGATGTTCTCCAAACGCTGCTGTAGCAAGAATATCATGGATATGATCATCCGGTGTATCTTCATACATATGAATTTCTTCCATCACGACCTTTTTCTCACGCTCTAATTCATCGGTAACAAATGTCGAATGAAAAAGCATATCGGTTAAAATATCAAATGCATCTTCGACCTTTTCGTCTAACACACGTGCATAATAGCACGTATATTCTTTCGATGTAAATGCATTCACGTTGCCTCCGATCACATCGAAAGCTTTAGCGATTTCGTGTGCTGTTCGCGTTTTTGTCCCTTTAAACAGCATATGTTCTAAAAAGTGAGATATACCATTAACTTGTTTCTTTTCATGGCGTGATCCAGCGTATACCCATATACCAATCGTTGCTGAGCGAACTGCTGGAACTTTTTCTAAGACGATGCGTAAACCATTTTTACACGTATACGTTTGAATCATTTGACCAACCCCCTGCTACTTTACATATACATTATCTTTCTTCACTTAATAACGTATTGATCGTATGTAGTCGATATCCTTCTTCTTTTATTTCATCAATTAGTTGCGGTAATCCTTCAGCAATAACTTCCGTCGGATGCATTAAAATCGTTGCACCGGGATGAATATTTTTCATAACTCGGTTTATCATAACAGAAACTGACGGATTCTTCCAATCAATTGTATCTGTCGTCCACAAAATTGTTTCCATTTTCTGTTCATGAGCAATGTGTACGACTGTATTGTTAAAACTACCACTAGGAGGTGCAAAATATTTTGGGCGATCACGAATGATTGCTTCTAATATATCGTTCGTCTCAACGATTTGTCGTTCGATTTCTGCTCTACTAATCCGTTGCATATCTGGATGATTGTATGCATGATTACCGATTAGATGGCCTTCTTCAGCTATTGTTTTCACTAACTGTTTGTTTTCTTTTGCCCATTTCCCTTCGATGAAAAATGTCGCTTTTATATTAGCATCTTTTAATGCTTTTAAAATTGGTAAGACGTACTCTGTGCCCCAAGAGACGTTAATCATAAGTGAGACCATTTTTTTTTTGGATGCCCGCGATAAATCGGGGCTGGTGGCAAATCTTCTAAATGTATATCTGGTTTTATTGTATCGTACACGAGTAACGTTTCATCAAATCGCATCGTTGTTTTCATTTTTTCATACGACTCTTTAATGTTTACTTTACGGCCATTCCGTCCAGGTGTTTTCTTCCACACTCGATCAATGTAAGCATCTTCTGCATGTTCATCATTCAGCTGTGCGTGTCGTTCAATTTCCTCTAACAATTCATCTTTACTCATTTGATGTACGTGTATCGTCGTCGTTCGTTCTATCCATATATTCACAATAATAACTACCGTACATACGAATGTGATAATCGTCCATATCGATAACCAATGTCTCGTTATGTTCATTTCTTTCACCTCTCATTCACTTTATGTGAGAGGTTGTCTTTATATGTATCGTAAAAATTAAAAAAGAAACTGGAATTCCAGCTTCTATAATTTAATCGTTATTTTGCTCGGATATTTTCTCGTTCATCTCTTTCTTCCTTTACGACATCTTTACGCGATAAATTGACACGTCCTTGTGCATCGATTTCTTTTACCTTAACCATAATTTGATCCCCTATAGAGACGACGTCTTCTACGCGATTCGTACGTTTATCTTGTAATTGTGAGATATGAACGAGTCCGTCTTTTCCTTTAAATAGTTCGACGAATGCACCGAATTTTTCAATTCGTTTTACCGTTCCTAAATAAATTTGTCCGACTTCTACTTCACGAACGATATCTTCTATAATAGACTTCGCCTTTTCATTCATCGCTTCATCTGTTGAAGCAATGAAAATCGTACCGTCTTGTTCGATATCGATTTTAACTCCTGTTTCATCGATAATTTCATTTATTTGTTTACCGCTCGGCCCGATTACATCGCGAATTTTATCTGGATTAATTTTCATCGTCATAATTTTTGGTGCATACGGTGACAATTGTTCGCGAGGCTTTGCAATCGTTTCGTACATCGATTCCAAAATAACTAAACGTCCAATTCGTGCTTGTTCTAGGGACTCCTCTAATATTTCTTTCGATAAGCCATCTATTTTTATATCCATTTGTAATGCAGTAATACCTTGTTTCGTTCCAGCAACTTTAAAGTCCATATCTCCGAGAGCATCTTCCATTCCTTGAATGTCCGACAAAATGGAATAATTGTCTCCCTCTTTCACTAAACCCATTGCAATTCCTGCAACATGTTCTTTTATCGGAATACCCGCATCCATCATCGCTAAAGAACTTGCACAAATACTCGCTTGTGACGATGAACCGTTCGATTCAAGCACTTCGGAAACAAGTCGGATCGTATATGGAAACTCATCGTCTGATGGAACAACTTTTTCTAACGCACGCTCACCTAATGCTCCGTGTCCAATTTCACGACGTCCTGGTCCACGAATTGGTCCTGTTTCACCGACACTAAACTGTGGGAAGTTGTAATGGTGCATAAAACGCTTTGACTCTTCTAAATCAAGTCCATCTAAAATTTGCTCATCACCGAGTGCTCCTAACGTACATGCACTTAATACTTGTGTTTGTCCACGAGTAAATAGTCCGGAACCGTGTGTTCGAGGTAGTAAGCCGACGCGTGATGAAAGTGGACGAATTTCATCAATTTTCCTACCGTCTGGACGTACCTTTTCTTCCGTAATAAGTCTTCTCACTTCATCTTTCAATAACGTATCGAAAGTGTGCTCGACGTGCTGAATAATTTCTTCTTCTTCATCTTCATACATCGCTAACACTTCTTCTTTTACCCGTTCAATCGCATATTCACGGGCTAACTTTTCTTCCGTCTGAATAGCCGCATCTAATTTTACCTTAAATTTGTCTTCTACTTCTTTCTGAATAGATGCGTCAATTTCAAACACTGTAAATTCGGATTTCTCTACGCCGATTTCGTGTACAATTTCTTCTTGAAACTGGACGAGACGTGCAATTTCCTCATGTGCAAACAAAATAGCATCTAAAATAACTTCTTCCGCTAGTTCATTCGCTCCAGCTTCAACCATATTAATCGCATCTTTCGTTCCCGCAACGGTTAACTCCAAATCGCTTTTTTCCTGGTCGGCAATCGATGGGTTAATAATAAACTTTCCATCAACTCGTCCGACATTGATTCCGGCAATCGGTCCATTAAATGGAATGTCAGAAATCGATAAAGCGATCGATGAACCGATCATCGCTGCAATTTCTGATGAACAGTCTTGATCTACACTCATTACCGTACTAATAATTTGTACTTCGTTTCGGAAACCTTCTGGAAAAAGTGGGCGAATCGGTCGGTCGATTAAACGAGAAGATAAAATTGCTTTATCACTTGGACGACCTTCGCGTTTAATAAATCCTCCAGGAATTTTCCCTACTGCATACAATCGTTCTTCATAGTTTACAGTGAGTGGAAAAAACGGTAAATCTTTCGGTTCTTTAGACGCTGTTACAGTCGATAAAACAGACGTATCACCGTAATGAACCATGCATGCACCATTTGCTTGCTTTGCTAATTCTCCAATTTCTACGACGAGTTCATTGCCATTAATCGTTGTAGAAAATGTTCGTTTCTCTCCTAGCATATTCATTTGTACCCCTTTCAGTCCTACTACATCTTCTATTTTAGCGATTTTGTCGCTAATTGTAAATTCACGCCTTACGCTGTCGTTATTAAGTTGTGCTTCTTACGGTGAAATAATTATGGAATTTCATGTGCACTTTCCATCTTTCCTATGAAAAAAAGCAGGATATTCTCCTGCTTTTATCTACGAAGGCCTAATTTTTGAATGAGGTCACGGTAACGTGTAACGTCTTTTTCACGTAAATAGTTAAGTAAGTTACGACGTTTACCGACCATTTTTAATAAACCACGACGAGAGTGATGGTCTTTTTTATGTTCACGTAAGTGTTCGTTCAAATTGTTAATTTCATCTGTTAAAATTGCAATTTGCACTTCCGGTGAACCAGTGTCATTTTCATGCACTTTAAACTCATTAATAATCTCTGTCTTACGTTCTTTTGAAATAGCCATTTGGCTTACACCTCCTACATGTTACATTAAAATCCCCAATCCCCTAGCAAACGTTGGAGACTCGTTTTGCCAAGCGATGGTTCTGCATAGTATAGATTAACCTGAACGTGTTTAAAAAGCAAGTGTTATCTTTCGATTTGAAATAATTTTCTTACGTTAGCTTCATCTTTTTTAAGTTGTGCAACAATTTCATCGATACCGCTAAACTTTTTTTCCGAACGAATATGTTGAATCCATTCGACTACTAATTGTTCGCCATAAATTGTCTCCGTAAAGTCGAGGATGTGTGTTTCCACTGATAACTCTTGTGCATGTTTGGAAAATGTCGGTTTCACACCGATATTCGTCATACCATAATATATCTCATCGTTCCAGTATACTTTTACGGCGTACACCCCTTTTTTTGGTAACAATTTATCCGGTGCAATCGATAAATTTGCTGTCGGAAATCCGAGTGTATGACCACGACTATCCCCTTGAATGACTGTACCGGTCGTTTCATAATAGCGACCTAATAATGGCTTGACTCGTTCAACCTCGCCATTTTTAATGAGCTTCTTAATTCGTGTCGTACTAATTTTTTCATCATCGTATGTAACTGCATCCATCACCGTCACATCGATCGGTTTTGAACTAAACTCTTTTAAATTTGAACTATTTCCGATCCCTTTGTGACCGAACGTAAAGTCAAATCCTGCTACAACATGAGTTATATGTAGCCCATGAATGAAATGGTCCAAAAATTGTTCAGGGGAAAGTTGAGATAATTGTTTATCGAACGTAATAATGTAAAAACGATCGATCTTTAATTTTTCAAACAACGTTATTTTTTCTCGTAATGTCGTCACATATTGAATGTCTATTTCCTCTTTTGAGAGCACAGTTAACGGATGTGGAGTAAACGAGATGACTGCACTTTCTCTATTCGATTCATTGGCGATTTGTACAGCTTTTTCGATCACTGCACGATGTCCGTTATGTAAGCCGTCGAAAAAACCAATTGCCGCAACTGTGTTTGGTAAAGGAGTTTTTAATAACTGATGCGGATATGTTAACCGAATTACTTCCATTCTTTTCACCTTCAAACGTTCTGTATGTTAAAAACACGCACCGGCTTTAAATCGTTTTGCCTAACTGTGTAAATTGCGAGTAATTGTCGTCGGAATAAAAGTACGACCTCATCTGTTTTAAATGATTGCGGGGGACGCGGTAATTTTTGACCATAAAGAACTTTCCGTTTCGTTTCCTCACTCACATGAAACGAGTCGAGATGTGTTAACGATCGTTCAATTGGTTGCAACACATGCTCAACGTTGTTTCTTTCTACCGCTTCCTTGACGTCCGCCATCGTCACCGTTTCCTTGAGGTGAAAGGAATCACTTTCCGTTCGTTGTAAAAAAGACATATGCGCTGGGAAGCCGAGCTGTTTGCCGATATCAACACATAATGTTCGTATATACGTTCCTTTCGAACATGTTACGCGGAAACGAAACGTATTCGTTTTCTCATCGTATTCATTCAATCGACATATAGAATGAATCGTCACTTCCCGTTGCGGGCGTTCTACTTCAATGCCAGCTCGCGCATACTCATATAATCGTTTCCCTTTTACCTTCACGGCGGAATACATCGGTGGTACTTGCACAATCGTTCCGTTAAACGAATGTAATACTCGATCGATCTTTTCTGCTGATGGATGTCGTGTAACTTCCTCTTTTTCAATAACGTCGCCTGTTCTATCTTCTGTCGTAGTTGCTGTACCTAAATGAACTTCCGCTTCATACGTTTTTTTATGTTGTTGTAAAAAAGGAATGACCTTCGTCGCTTCACCGATACATATCGGTAACACACCCTCTACATCGGGGTCGAGTGTACCTGAATGACCGACCTTTTTTACTTGGAGTAAGTGACGTATTTTCCTTACACAATCAAATGAAGTAACACCGACTTCTTTTCGTAACGGAATAATCCCATGCAATCGATCTTGACCTCCTGTAGCACCATTTCTATTCATCTTTTAGTTCGCGTAAAATGGATTCGATTCGATTTCCGTATTCGTGCGCATCATCAAATTTAAATAGTAACTCTGGTACTTTTCGTAAACGAATTCGTTTTCCGACCTCAGAACGAACGAAACCACTCGCTTTTGCTAAACCGACTAATGTATCATTTTTCTCCGTTTCATCACCTAAAACAGAAACATAGACTGTTGCTTGCTGTAAATCGTTTGAAATTTCTACTTCTGTAACAGTAACGAAACCGACACGCGGATCTTTTATTTTACGATTTAAAATATCGCCGATTTCCTTTTTCATT
This sequence comes from Pseudogracilibacillus sp., assembly GCA_035303165.1. Taxonomy (GTDB): domain Bacteria; phylum Bacillota; class Bacilli; order Bacillales; family Amphibacillaceae; genus Pseudogracilibacillus. The sequence continues at coordinate 51,876 of DATGRY010000071.1, read as the reverse complement.
TGTTCTGCTATTCGATTTGATCGTTTATTTTCCATCATTTACACCTCGTTTTACAAAAGTAGACGTTTTAGTGAAGCTATACTCGTTCAATGACAGTAACCGTACGTTCAAATGCTATGTCTCGATCGATCGCTTCAATCACTTGTTGCATCACTTTCTCCGCATGCAGTAACTCATTAGCAACAGTTACGATTCCAAATTTCGTCCGTTGCCATAGATCGTGAAAGTCTAATTCTGCGATCGCCACGTTAAAGTCCTTCCGTATTCTCGCTGTCAATCGACGAATTTGCGATCGTTTCTCTTTTAATGAATGAGAATCGTATAAAAAGCATTCTACTTCTGCATAGACGATCATGTTCTTTCTATTTCCTCCATGACGAATGCTTCAATTATGTCGCCTACTTTAATATCGTTGAAATCTTTTACGGTAATTCCACATTCGTAATTTTGCTCAACTTCACGTACGTCATCTTTAAACCGTTTTAACGCTAAAATTTCCCCCTCGAATTGAACGACTCCGTCGCGAATAATACGTACGCTAGAGTTACGCATCACTTTACCATTCGTTACATAACAACCAGCGATTGTACCGATACGAGAAACTTTAAACGTTTCACGCACTTCAGCTTGCCCAATTACTTTTTCTTCATACTCCGGATCGAGTAACCCTTTCATCGCAGCTTCAATTTCTTCGATCGCTTGATAAATAACACGATGAAGTCGAACATCAACTTGTTCTAAATCAGCCGCTTTTTGCGCGTTTAAATCAGGTCGAACGTTAAAACCGATGACGATTGCATTAGAAGCAGATGCTAAAATAATGTCCGACTCTGTAATCGCACCGACCCCAGAGTGAATGATGTTAATTTTTACGTTTTCTACTTCGATCTTTTGTAAGCTTGAAGCAAGTGCTTCTGCCGAACCTTGAACATCTGCTTTAATTACGACGTTTAAATCTTTCATTTCACCTTCTTTAATCTGTTCGAATAAATCGTCTAAACTTATTTTCGCTTGTGTCCCGCGACTTTCTACGATATGTTGCTGCTCTCGCGATTCACCGATTTGTCGTGCCTGTTTTTCATCTTCAAAAACTAAAAATTGATCTCCCGCTTGTGGTACGGAACTGAGTCCGATAATTTCTACCGGTGTAGAAGGGCCGGCTTGCTCAATTCGTTGTCCACGATCATTTACCATCGCACGAACACGACCGTACGTATTTCCGACGACGATCGGATCACCGACTCGTAATGTTCCTTCTTGAACTAATAAACTAGCGACCGCCCCTCGACCACGATCTAATTGGGCATCGATCACCGTTCCAAAAGCTGGTTTGTTCGGGTTCGCTTTTAATTCTTCCATTTCGGCAACGAGCAAAATCATTTCTAATAAATCATCGATTCCCTCACCTTGGAGGGCCGATATTGGTACGAAAATTGTATCGCCACCCCAGTCTTCTGCTATTAGTTCGTATTCTGTTAACTCTTGCATAACTCGGTCTGGGTTTGCCGTTTCTTTATCCATTTTATTTACGGCAACGATAATTGGTACTTCTGCAGCCTTTGCGTGGTTAATCGCTTCGACTGTTTGTGGCATCACACCATCATCCGCAGCAACAACTAATATAGCGATATCTGTCACTTGAGCTCCACGTGAGCGCATGCTCGTGAATGCTTCGTGACCGGGTGTATCTAAAAATGTAATTCGTTGATCATTACTTTCCGCTTGATATGCTCCAATATGTTGCGTAATACCTCCAGCTTCTCCTGCAGTTACTTTCGTATGACGAATGGAATCAAGTAATGTCGTTTTACCGTGGTCGACGTGCCCCATAATTGTTACGACTGCAGGACGCTCTACTAAACTGTTCGGTGGATCTTCTTTGCGATACTTTTCAAAATCAGTATCTTTTAAAACGATTTCTTTTTCGACCGTTACTCCGTAATCATCGCAAATAAGTTCGATTGCATCATCATCTAAATCTTGATTTTTCGTTGCCATTATTCCTAAAAGCATAAGCTTTTTAATTATTTCCGTTACATCTTTTTGCAGTTTTTCCGCAAGTTCGTTTACCGTTAGTGTACCTTGATAAACTAGATGTGTTGGCATTTCTCCCTGTGATACTTGTTTTTCCTTTTCTACTTGCTTCAGTCCTCTTTTACCGCGACGTTTTCCTTGTCTCTGTTTCTGTTTCGGTTGTGCTTGCTTCTGTTTTGTCTGTTGCTTTTGTTTCTGTTTTCCGCGCGGTTGTTTCTTTTCTTGCTTTTGCTCTTTTACTTCTGCATTCACTTGTTCTTCTGCCTGTTTAAACACTTTATCTAACTTATTCATCGTATCTCTCGTAATGGATGACATATGATTAGACACTTCAATATCCATTAATTTTAACTGTTCGATTACTTCTTTACTTTTTACATTGTTTTGTTTTGCGTATTCATATATGCGCATTTTACCCATACGTTCACCCCCAAAGTTATTTATAAAAGTAGAGTTTGCAATTTATTCGCGAATCCTTTATCTAGTATTGCAATGGCAACTCGATCGCTTTTTCCGATAGCTGAACCGAGCGTTTTTCGATCCCCTACTTCTATATATGGTATATGGTATGTGTTACATTTATCGTGTAACTGTTTCTTCGTTCGATCACTTGTATCTTTTGCGATTAAAATGAGCTTCGCTTTTTTCATTCGAATTTGTTCGATAATCGTCTCCGTTCCTGTTGCGCATTTTTGTGCTCGATAGGCAAGCCCGATAATCGATAAATAAGATTGTTTCATCATTCATCACCGATGAACTCTTTCAGTTCCTCGTATAATGTGCGATCAACGGAGACTTTAAAAACGGACTCTAACACATTCTCTTTTTCTGCCTTTTCAATCACTGCTTTTTCCATCGTCACGTATGCACCGCGACCATTTTTTTTACCTGTCGGGTCGATGAACACTTCGCCTTCTCTGTTGCGAACGATTCGAATCATGTCTTTTTTCGGCTTCATTTCATTCGTTACGACACATTTTCGAAGAGGTATTTTCCGTTTTTTCGCCATGTAAAATCCCTCCGTCAATCGAATAAATTCGTTTTATTATCGCTTGTTGGTTTATCTCCGAATAAACTTTCATCGGTATCCATTTCATCGTCTAGCTCTGTTAGTTCCTCAGTCTCAATGAATAGCGCATCTTCTTCTATTTCATCCAATATAATGCTTTCTGCTTCTTCCGCTTTGCTAAAGATACCTTCTTCTTTCGCAACAGTTTCACTTTTTATATCGATTTTCCATCCTGTTAGTTTAGCAGCTAACCGAGCATTTTGTCCACGTTTTCCAATTGCAAGCGATAGTTGATCATCTGGAACGATGACCGTCGTTGCATTGTTTTCCTCATCGATTAGAACATCGATTACTTTGGATGGACTTAACGCATTCGACACATAAACGACAGGGTCCTCTGACCATTCGATGATATCGATTTTTTCCCCGTGTAATTCATCGACGATCGCTTGCACACGTTGACCTTTTGGTCCGACACATGAGCCGACTGGATCGACTTCTGGATCACTTGCATAGACAGAAATTTTCGAACGATCGCCTGCTTCGCGAGAAATCGACTTAATTTCAACGATTCCATCGAAAATTTCTGGAACTTCCATTTCAAATAGACGCTTTAACAACCCTGGATGGGAGCGCGAAATGAAAATTTGAGGACCACGACTCGTGTTTTCCACCTTTTTTACGTACACTTTAATCCGATCGTGTACTTCATATGGTTCTGTTGCGATCTGTTCTGATCTAGCTAACTTCGCTTCGACTTTTCCTAAATCGACATAGACGAAGTTTTGATCTACACGTTGAATAATACCCGTCATCACATCTTCTTCACGATCGATATATTCATTGTAAATAACACCGCGTTCCGCTTCACGTACACGTTGTGTCACAACTTGCTTTGCGGCTTGTGCAGCGATTCTTCCGAAGTTTTTCGGTGTTACTTCGACATCGACGACATCGCCAATTTCATATGCTAAATTAATTTCTTTTGCATCTTCTAACGAAATTTCTTCCTGTTCATTTTCCACTTCTTCGACAACGGTTTTTTTAGCATGAATGTTCATTGTCCCATTTTCTTCGTCGAAAATGACTTCTACGTTGTTCGATGATTTAAAATTCTTTTTATATGCAGAAATGAGTGCCGCTTCTAATGCTTCGAATAATGTTTCTTTATCGATCCCTTTTTCTTTTTCTAAATAGCTGATCGCATTGAACAACTCACTACTCACTTTATGTTCATCCCCCTCTTTTATAACATAACGGACAGTCGAGCTTTCGCTACTTTATCGTATGGAATGTCGACTGTTTTTTTCGTATGTTTATATTTGTATTCGATCGTAAGTATATCTTCTTCAAATTGTTGTAACGTACCTTCATATTCTTTTTCACCGTCGATGTGAACATATAATGTGACATAAATATTTTTCCCAACGTTATGAGTAAAGTCTTCTTTCGTCTGTAAAGGCTTTTCAGCACCCGGCGAGCTTACTTCGAGAAAATAAGCCCCGTTAATCGGATCTTCTTCGTCAAGTTTTTCACTTACAAGTTCTGAAATGATACTACATTCATCTAAGTCGATTCCATCCGTTTTATCAACGAATAAACGTAAATAATTATTATTTCCTTCGCGTACGTATTGAATGTCTTCTAACGTAACGTCTCTTTCTGCTAAAATCGGTGTAATCATTTCTTCAATTTTCGTTAAGATCGTATTTGTCATATGTGAATTACCTCCCCTATACATTAGTATGAGCGAATAATGAAAATTCATCGATTTTATCAAATAATCCATTTAAACGTACGTTCAACATAAAACCCCCGCCGAAAGATTGGCAAGGGGAAGTAAGTTCGTGTTGATTATAGAAGAAAGAGTGGGTCGCCCCACTCTTTAACCGGTCACGTATCTCATCATTGCGATGTTAGTATAGCACACATTGCAAATTAACTCAAACGTTTTTATATTAAAAAAACGAGAGCTGATTTTCTTCTTCCATTCCGTCTAAACAACCGTGAGCGTCTAAATATTGCAAGACGGTTTTAGATATTTTACTTCGTACACGTAAATCTTCTTTCGATAAAAACTCTCCGTCTTCGCGTGCCTTTACGATATTGAGTGCTGCGTTCGTTCCGAGACCATCGACAACATTAAATGGTGGAATGAGTGTGTTACCATCGACGATAAACTCTGTTGCACTCGAACGGTAAAGGTCTACTTTTTGGAATGAAAAGCCGCGTTCACACATTTCCAATGCAACTTCCAACACTGTGAGTAAGCTTCGTTCTTTCGGAGCCGCATCGTTTCCTTTCGCTTTTATTCCTTCGATTCTTTCACGTAATGCAGCGGATCCTTGTACCATCGTATCAAGTTCAAAGTCACTCGCACGAATCGAAAAATAAGCCGCATAAAAATAAATTGGGTAATATACTTTAAAATAGGCGATGCGAACTGCCATAAGTACGTATGCTGCTGCGTGCGCTTTCGGGAACATGTATTTAATCTTTTTACACGACTCAATGTACCAATCTGGTACGTCGTGTTTTTTCATTTCCTCGATCCATTCGTCTTGTAAACCTCGCCCTTTGCGCACCGACTCCATAATCGTAAACGCTAATGATGCATCTAATCCTTGTTGCATTAAATAAACCATGATGTCATCACGACATCCAATCACTTCAGGCAACTCGCAAATACCGTTATTTATTAATTCTTGAGCGTTCCCAAGCCAAACATCTGTTCCGTGTGACAATCCGGAAATAATGACTAACTCCGCAAATGTACGCGGCTTCGTCTCTTCTAACATTTGGCGGACAAACGGTGTACCGAACTCTGGAACACCTAACGTTCCGATATTACAACCGATTTGTTCGGGAGTTACTTGTAACGGATCTGTACTTGAAAAGATCTCCATTACTTTTTCATCGTCGATCGGAATATCTTGTGGATCTATGCCGCTTAAGTCTTGTAATTTACGAATGACAGTCGGATCATCATGACCGAGTATGTCGAGCTTTAGCAAATTATTTTCAATTGAATGGAAATCAAAATGAGTCGTTTTCCATTCACTATCGCGATCATCCGCTGGATATTGGATCGGAGTAAAGTCGTAAATATCTTTATCATTCGGTACGACGATAATTCCACCTGGGTGTTGTCCTGTCGTTCGTTTTACCCCGGTACATCCGTCGACTAAACGATCGATTTCCGCCGCCTTTAAATGTAACTGTTTATCTGTTGCATAGCCTTTCACGTAGCCGTATGCAGTTTTCGTTGCAATCGTTCCGATCGTACCAGCACGAAACACTTTTTCTTCCCCGAACAATTCGCGTGTATAATGGTGGGCTCGAGGTTGGTATTCACCTGAGAAGTTTAAATCGATATCTGGCACTTTATCTCCTTTAAACCCTAAAAATGTTTCAAATGGAATATCTTGTCCATCTTTCAATAACGGCTTAGCACAGTTAGGGCAATTTTTATCTGGTAAATCAAAGCCGCTTGCATATGTTCCGTCCGTAAAAAATTCATTAATATGGCAATTCGTACAAACGTAATGTGGAGGAAGTGGATTTACTTCTGTAATTTCCATCATCGTAGCGACGAGGGATGAACCTACGGATCCACGAGAGCCAACGAGATACCCATCGTTGAGCGATTTTTTTACAAGTTTATGAGAAATTAAGTAAATAACTGCAAAGCCGTGACCAATAATACTATCGAGTTCTTTTTGAATTCTCGCTTCAACGATTTCAGGTAGTTCGGCTCCGTAAATTTCGCGGGCTTTCGTATACGTTAATTCCCTTACTTCTTCGTCTGCACCGGCGATATTCGGTGTGTATAAGTCACTTTTTATCGGTGATACGTTTTCTATTTGTCTTGCAATCTCAGTACTATGATGAATAACAATGTCTGTAGCTTTTTCTTCACCTAAAAAAGTAAAAGCTTCTAGCATTTCATTCGTCGTTCTAAATGGTGTATTTGGTAACGTCACCCGGTTGAGTGGGTTTCCTTTTTGTGAGGCGATTAAAATTTCCCGATATTGCTTTTCATGCTCTTCCACATAATGGACATTTCCTGTCGCAACAACTGGGATTGACGTACGCTCTCCTAAAGTTACGACGTTACGAATGATATCTAATATTTGTGCTTCTGTTTGAACAACTTCACGTTCTATTAACGGTGCATATATTTCAGGTGGATGAACTTCTAAAAAGTCATAGAAATGAGCAAGTTCTTCTACTTCATCAACTGATTTACTAAGTAATGCATCGAATATTTCTCCCTCATCACACGCTGAACCGATTAATAAACCGTCTCGCAGCTTCGTTAACAATGATCGTGGTATTCGTGGTACACGATAAAAATAGTCGGTAAGTGATTGTGAAATAAGTTTGTATAAATTTTTCAATCCCGTTTCATTTTGAACGAGAATGGTACAATGAAATGGTCGCGAACGTTTATAACTGTCATTTTCGTCTAAATGGTCGTTTAATTCATCTATTTGAAAAATTTCTTTTTCATGTAATTCCGCAATCATTTTTAAAAATACGTTCCCTGTCGCTTCGGCATCATAAATAGCACGATGATGCTGTGTTAATTCGACATCTAAATGTTTACATAACGTATTTAAGCGGTGATTCCGTAGGTTCGGGTATAAAAAACGTGCTAACTCTAACGTATCGATCACAACATTATTAACACGGTCGTAATTAATTTTTTCATAGCCTTGGTTTAAAAAACCGATGTCGAACGAAGCATTATGAGCAACGAATACACTTTCTCCAACCCATTCATGAAAATCCTTTAACACATCGTCCACTTCTGGAGCATCTTTTAACATGTCGTCTGTAATGTTCGTTATTTCGATTATTTTTTTCGGAAGTGGTCTGTGGGGATTTGCAAACCGTTCAAATCGATCGATAATTTCGCCATTTTTAACTTTCACTGCAGCAAGTTCAATAATTGTATCATATACCGACGATAGTCCTGTTGTCTCAACGTCAAAAACGACGTACGTCGTTTCATCTAACGGTAAAGACTGTTCATTATAAACGATCGGGACACCGTCATCGACGACGTTTGCTTCAATACCGTAAATTACTTTTATATCATGTTTTTGTGCGGCAAAATGCGCCTCTGGAAACGCTTGTGCAACAGAATGGTCTGTAATCGCAATTGCTTCATGTCCCCACGATGCGGCTCGCTCGATTAGGCGGGATGGACTAACGACAGCATCGAGTTGACTCATCGTCGTATGTGCATGAAGTTCAACTCTTTTTTCTTCTGCATCATCTTGCTTTACTGTAACAGATACTTCTTCCATATCGTTTGCCATCATCGTTAATTCATTAGAATATTGATCTGTTTGAATACGACCTCGAGCTTTGATCCACATTCCTTTTTTCACGAGATGAAATAGTTGCTCCGCCTCTTCGTTTCTTGAAAACATTTTAATTTCTAAGGAATCGGTATAATCGGTAATTTTAACGAGTAATAAGCTCCTTTCAGAGCGTAATTTACGAACCTCTGCCGAAAACACGTATCCTTGAACTGTTATACGTCTTTCTTCCTCAATAATTGTTTCAAGAGGTACCGGTTCTTCTTGAATGTTATATCCGATTTTTAGTCGTTCTTGTACTTGTTTTTCTTTCTTGTTCGCACGCTTGTTCATCTCTTGAACAGCTTGCATAACATATTGTTTATCTTCTTCTATCGTCTGTTGACGAAAACTGTCAATTTCACTTTGCTCTGTATGTACATCGAACTGTAAGGAGTAAGAACTGAGACCTACACGTTCTTTATATTTAGCAAAAAGAGGAACAATTCTTTTTTGTAACGATGCTTTCTCTGCTTCAGTTTTAACATGAAAAATTAATGTACGATCGTTAATTTCTTTTACGTTTTGCAATGTTTCTCGATGAGTTGGTAATATATTTTCTAATTGTGTGATGAAATATTCCCAATACTGTTCAATCGTTTGTTTATCACAGCTTTCATCATTTACATGAATTGTCACTTCTACGGTTGCAAGATGATGAAACGTTTCCCGCAAATGATCGAGAAACGTTCGGTACACTTCAATCGGTAATATACGTTCCACCTCAAACGTAAAGTGCCAACGTTTAGTTTCACGATAAACAGTTAACTTTACTATTTGACTCGATTGAAAATATGATGCAACGATATTTTCCGGCAATTTAATTTGTTCAAGTAATACTTTCATTTTTTCTTGTCCTGATAGACTCATATATATTCCTCCCGTGCAAGTAGCTAAATCTTGAGGAAACTTTTACATTCAAACATTTTTTATAAAAAGAGACGTTGAATATCGTTCCACGTAACGACGATCATTAAGAGCATTAAAAAGGCAAATCCAATGACGTGTACGAGTCCTTCTTTTTGTGGATCGACTGGCTTACCGCGAACAGCTTCTATTCCGACGAATAATAATCGTCCTCCGTCTAAAGCTGGAAGAGGAACTAAATTAATAATTCCTAAATTAATACTTAGCATCGCCGTCCACATTAAATAGTTCATAAAACCTGTTTGAATGATTTGATCAGTTGCATCGTAAATACCGACAGGTCCTGAAAGCATGTCGATCGACAACTGTCCTGTAACGAGCATAAACAAATTAACTAAAATGAGTTTCGTCGTTTCATACGTTTGCACAAAGCCGTGTTTAAACGTGCCGATAAAAGACTTTTCAAAGGCTAATGTCACTCCGACTTGACCAATTTTTATACCGTCTTCAAATGTTACTTCTTTCGGAATAACAATTAACGTTTCACGTTTACCGTTACGTTCAATGATAAGCTCCACTTCTTCACTAGGTTTTTGTTGAATGATTGAAGTAAAGTCGCTCCATTCTACTACTTCTTTATCATCTACTTGAATAATTTCATCACCTGGAGTAAGACCTGCTTCCATCGCTGGACTATCCTCAAGCACTTCACCAATTAATGCTCGTTCTGACGGGACACCTTGTACGAGACCGATAATAATAAAAATAACGATCGCTAATATAAAGTTCATCATCGGACCCGCAAAAAGTTGCATGGCACGTTGACCGACAGTTTTTGAGGCGAATTGGCGATCGTATGGTGCTATTTGTGTTTCTAATTCATCAACGACAAATAATGCTTTCCGATCAACATCGAAATGACGTAATGTTTCTTCATCATCTAACGAATAACCCGTTATTAATAGATCATGGTCAAGATCCGCAGTTTTTACTTCGATTAAATATGCATCGGGATATTGCTCTTTATTGTTTACAATTATTTTGCTTACTTTTCCTGATTCGTTAAATTGCAAGCCAATATGGTGACCAGCTTTTAATTCAATAATTTCCGGATCCTCGCCGGCGACACGGACGTAACCACCGATTGGTAATAGTCTAATCGTATACACCGTTTCGTTTTTCATAAATGAAAAAAGCTTCGGTCCGAAGCCGATTGCAAACTCACGAGCCAACATACCAGCACGCTTTGCAAAAATTAAATGTCCCCATTCATGTACGAAAACGAGTAGTCCGAACATGACGATAAAAGCAATAATAGTATTCAAGCGAAACACTCCTTTATCCGTTTAGCAAACGATGAAACTTTTCGTTACATACCATTTAAAAGATGACGATGATCGATAACACTAAAAAAGTAAATAACACGCTATCCAACCGGTCTAACACTCCACCATGACCAGGAAATAGTTTACCAAAATCTTTAATTTGAAACGTGCGCTTAATCGCACTTGCAACGAGATCACCTAATTGTCCGATAATCGATGTAGCTATCGCTAATACAATAAGTTGAACAAACGTAAAGTGAATCGTATTTGTAACGTAAAATATAGCGCCAACGATACATGCAAAAACAATTCCTCCGACTGCACCAGCAACTGTTTTATTTGGACTAATTTCGGGCCATAGTTTTCGTTTTCCTAGTGAGCGGCCGATAAAGTAGGCTCCACTATCCGTTGCCCAAATATTGAATAAAACGAACAGAAAGTAAGCTAGTCCAACGTGGCGCGTATACATTAAATGTTCGAATGCCGTCGCCAAAAATAGCGTCGCTAACAAAAGAAAACTCGCTTCACGAAATGTAAAATTGTTTTTAGATAGAACGATATAGACAAATAAAACGACGATAAATAGCGATATTAATTGTATTTTTGTAAATGTTAATTGCAAAAATGAATATTTTGTGACAGGGAACATGTACAACCATAAAAAAAGATACGAACTAATCGTTGTAATAATATGCCTTTGTACAGCTTTATTCATTCGCAATAATTCAAAAAGTGCAACAGATGCTAATATATACGTAACGATTGTAAAAGGTAATCGACCGTATAATATGATCGGAACGATCAGTAAAACACCACAAACGGCCGTAATTATACGTTGTTTCATACAAATTTCCTTTCCGTTAAATTCCACCGTACCGTCTTTTTCGGGCTTGATAATCGAGCAATGCCTTGTGAAATATTTCTTCATTGAAATCGGGCCATAATGTATCTGTAAACCAGAATTCTGTATATGCTAATTGCCAAAGTAAAAAGTTACTTAATCGTTGCTCACCGCTCGTTCGAATAAGTAAATCTGGATCGTCTAGGCCGTTCGTATACATATACGTAGAAATTAGTTCTTCATCTAATGCTTCTTCTTCAATTTTACCAGCTTTTATATCTCGGACAACATGTTTAATCGCTTGTGTAATTTCATAGCGACTACCGTAATTTAAAGCGAAATTCAACAGTAATCCGTCGTTATGTGCCGTTTTTTCTTTCGCATAGTCGATCGCTTTCTTCGTATGAGTTGGTAATGCGGAAAATTCTCCAATCGTTTCTATTTTCACGTTATTTCGAATCATATCCGGTAAATAAATATGTAGAAATTCTTTCGGTAACCGCATTAAATAGTCGACTTCTAGTTTCGGTCGTTTCCAGTTTTCCGTTGAAAAAGCGTATAAAGTTAAAATTTTTATATCATAGTTCACTGCTGCCCGTACAATTTTTTGGACGACGTCCATACCTTCCTTGTGTCCAGCAATGCGGGGTAAACCTTTTTTACTCGCCCAACGACCGTTACCGTCCATTATAATTGCTACGTGTTTCGGTATGTTATCTAACTTTATTTGTATGTTGTTTTTTTCCTTTTTATTAAAAAAAGGTAACTTCATCGACATTTGCTAATCCCCCAAAAGGATTAACGACTCCGCTTGCTAAATAAAACGTCCGAAAAACAGTTTGTTACAAGAACGAATTATTTAGAGTGTAATCCTTCGTTGTTATTATATTCATAGTTCTTTAAAACAGTAACATGATACGTCATGCAATATGTTACATTTTTACGTTATACTTCTTCTAAATTATAATCGAATAATAGAGTCAAAGTGAAATAAAAGCCCTCTTCCAGCGAGAGGGCAAAAGTAAATGTGTCATGTCTGTTCATACGTTACAATACACATTTTCCAAATATGTACGATAGACAGTTATACTTCCATAATTTCGTTTTCTTTATTTTTAGCGAGCTCATCAATTTGAGCAATAAAATCGTCTGTTTCTTTTTGTACGTTATCTTGATTTGCACGTAATTCGTCTTCTGTAATTGCGTTATCCTTTTCCAATTTACGTAAAGCATCGTTCGCTTCACGACGAATATTACGTACTTGTACACGGGATTCCTCTGCAAATTTACCAACGACACGTGTCAGCTCTTTTCTACGTTCCTCTGTTAATGCAGGAATGCTTATACGAATTACATTTCCATCGCTCGATGGGGACAAACCTAAGTCCGCTTTTTGAATCGCTTTTTCAATATCACCAATAGCCGTTTTATCAAATGGAGTAATAACGAGTAAACGTGCCTCTGGTGCACCTACTTGCGCGAGTTGGTTTAACGGTGTTGGTGTACCGTAGTATTCAACAAACACGTTATCTAGAAGTGCTGGGTTTGCACGTCCAGCTCGTACAGTAGCTAAATTTCGACTAAATGCTTGAACAGCGTCTTCCATTTTCGTTTGCATCTCTTTTAATATATCATTAGGCATCACTATTTCCCCCTTATCGTTGTGCCGAGTACCTCCCCTTGGACGACTCGTTTAATATTTCCTTCCTCTGTAATGGAAAAGACGATTAAAGGTATATCGTTGTCCATACATAATGTGGATGCAGTGGAATCCATTACTTCTAACCCTTCATTCAACATGTCTAGGTACGATAATTGATCGTACTTTTTCGCATCTTTATTCGTTCGAGGGTCATCACTGTAGACACCGTCTACGTTGTTTTTCGCCATTAAAATGACGTCCGCTTCAATTTCAGCTGCACGCAGAGCAGCAGTCGTATCCGTTGAAAAATAAGGATTTCCAGTTCCTGCAGCAAAAATTACAACGCGTTTTTTCTCGAGATGACGGATCGCTTTTCGTCTAATGTATGGTTCTGCCACTTGCCTCATTTCGATCGACGTCTGTACTCGAGTCGGAATACCGATCGATTCTAAACTATCTTGTAAAGCTAACGAATTCATGACCGTCGCTAACATTCCCATATAGTCAGCATTTGCACGGTCCATCCCCATTTCACTTCCAACTTTTCCACGCCAAATATTACCGCCACCGACGACGATCGCAATCTCTATACCGAGCTCAGCAATTTCTTTCACTTGATTTGCTATCGATTGAATGACTTTCGGATCGATACCATAACCAATGTCACCACTTAATGCTTCTCCACTTAATTTTAATACAATTCTTTGATAACGCGCTGCCATAATAACCTCCAAAATACCTTTTCTGTCTTATTATAACATGTACAAATAGGGAACACCATCGTGTCCCCTATATTCATTATTCGCCTTTCATTTGACTGCGAACTTCTTCCGCAAAGTCCTCTTCTTTTCTCTCGATTCCTTCGCCGACTTCGTATCGAACGAATTGCTTCACTGTTGCGTTTTCCGATTTTACGTATTTTTCAATTTTCATATCTGGATCTTTTACATACGCTTGATCTAATAAGCAAATTTCTTCATAAAATTTGCCTAGTCGACCTTCGACCATTTTCTCAACGATATGTTCTGGCTTCCCTTCGTTTAACGCTTGTTCTTTTAGGACAGCACGCTCGCGGTCTACTTCTTCTGCAGGCACGTCATCACGTGATACGTAACGTGGGTTTGCAGCAGCAACGTGCATCGCTACGTTCTGGGCGGCTTCTTCGTTATCGCTATCTGCTAATAATGTTAGTGCGCCGATACGTCCACCCATATGTAGGTAGCTTCCGAACGTATCGTTATCTGTTTTTTCGATTAGAGCAAAACGACGTAACGTAATTTTCTCACCGATCGTCGCTACAACTGTGTTAATATATTCTTCAACCGTTTGCCCTTTATTTGCAACTGTTTGTTGTAATACCTCATCTAAATTTGCTGGTTTTTCTTTAACGATATGCGTTGCTAAATCACGTACGAGCTCTTGGAACGTTTCGTTTTTCGTCACAAAGTCCGTCTCACAGTTTACTTCTAAAAGTACAGCAACGTTACCATCGATTAAAATGTGCGTTGTACCCTCTGCAGCAATGCGCCCTGCTTTTTTTGCAGCTTGAGCTGCTCCGCTCTTACGTAAATAATCGACAGCAGCTTCCATATCTCCATTTGTTTCTGTTAGTGCTTTTTTACAATCCATCATTCCTGCACCAGTTTTTTCACGTAATTCTTTTACCATTTGCGCTGTAATTGCCATCGTTTTATTTCCTCCCGTTTCATCTAATTGAAATAACGTTATGTTACAGTTAAAAAGATTCCATTCTGTTAAAAAAGGTGATAAAAGGTTATCCCCTTATCACCTTCTTATATCCATTGTCTTATTCTTCGACCGTTACTTCAGTTTCTGCTTGCTCTTCGTCTGTTTGTTCAGGTTCCTTTGCTTTTTCTTCTTCTGCAGTAGTTGCTTCCTCTGTATCAGCAAATTCCGTTCCTTGTTTACCTTCGACTACAGCATCTGCAATTTTAGAAGTTAACAGTTTCACCGCACGAATTGCATCGTCGTTCGCTGGAATGACGTAGTCAATCTCATCTGGATCACAGTTCGTATCGACGATTCCGATAATCGGAATATTTAATTTACGTGCTTCAGCAATTGCTATACTTTCTTTACGCGGATCGATAACGAAAATGGCATCCGGCAACTTCTTCATATCTTTAATTCCGCCTAGAAACTTAAGCAAACGTGCTTTTTCTTTTAATAAGTCGACTGTTTCTTTCTTCGGTAAGACGTCGAACGTTCCGTCTTCTTCCATACGCTCGATCTCATGGAGGCGGTTTATTCGTTTACGAATAGTTTTAAAGTTCGTTAACGTTCCACCTAACCAACGTTGGTTTACGTAGAACATACCAGAACGAGTCGCTTCTTCTCTCACAGACTCTTGCGCCTGCTTTTTCGTTCCGACGAATAAAATGTTGCCACCATCAGCAGCTAATTGGCGAACAAAATTGTATGCTTCTTCAATTTTCTTCACCGTCTTTTGTAAATCAATAATATAAATGCCGTTTCTTTCTGTGAAAATGTACGGCTTCATCTTTGGGTTCCAACGTCGTGTTTGGTGACCGAAGTGAACCCCAGCTTCTAGAAGCTGTTTCATTGAAATGACTGACATAAATTTTTCCTCCTTTGGTTTTTCCTCCGTTTAATTCCTCCCTATATATGACCGTATTGTACGGCACCGATATATAGGTCATTAAACGTGTGTATTGAATTGAATCAAATACCATTGCTACATTATCATACAGGATGGAATTAAGCAAGTGATTTCTATTTGTGTTGCATCATCTTTAAAAACAGTTCAACTTCTGTTTTTCCACGATTCATCTTTTTCGCAATCTCTTCGTGAGATAAACCTTGCTCGTGAAGTTGTAATATTTTACTTTCTAGCGATGTTTCTACCTTATCTTCACGCTTTTCCGTCTGCACCATTTTATTCGTTACATTTTCTATTTTTTCGTTTTGTTTTAGTTGGGCCGCTACATTACGATTACGTTCTTTTGTATGTCTATTCAGTTCTTTCATACTCTCGTTTAGATCACGCTGTTGTGGTGACAAGTTACTTTGCAATTTCGCTTGAAGTCGTTCGTTCTCTTCACGAATTTCTTCAACAAAATGGTGAAGCATTCTTTCGATCTGTTCTTTTTGATTATGTTTTATTGCTTGAATTTGTTGAAATAATAAAAAGATTGTTGTTATTGAAATGATGTGCAATATAAAACTAATTAAAAATAGTAATGAGTTCACGTGTTTCCCTTCTTATCTACTTAAGTCAATCATCGTCCCTAGATATGGATGATCTGTTAAGTGCTTATCGCTATCTTTACTTAATTGTTTTTTACGTCGCTCCCGTTCGCGACGTTCTTTTTCTTCATCTTCATTTTCACGTAAGGAAACTTTTTCATGTTCGTTAATTTGTGTTCGTTTTAACACATCCTCACGTAACTGTTGTTGGGTTAATGTTTCTTGAAACTGTTGACCTTGACGAGTCATTTGATCTTGCATTTTACTCGCATCTTGAGAGCGTGTTATCGCAACTTGCATTTCAACTGATTTTAACCCCATACATACCCCTTCCTTTTAGTAATAAATCTCTCCGATAAACAACTTTCTTATTGCTAATGCTAAACGTTTTCGTTATGCGTGTCAATACGGTCCGATGACAATTTCATTGTCTTCCATTCGTACTTTTACGTGATCGTGCTCTCGGTTAATCGTCCGTTGGTATTTACCAAATGAAACGATCACATTTGGATACATCGTTCCTTTAACCGATAAACTAGAACGATCAATATCACCTAATTTGGCATTCGTGCGAGAAATTTGCTCATCAATCTCATTTATTTTTTCGTTTGTCTTATTGTAAGAGTTTCTCAATCGTAGTAACGTAATACGCGTTTTCCCGTCATCCTTTTGTTCACTTTTTTCTAATTTAGATTGAAGCAATTTGATTTTTTTCACATTTTCTTCAAGCGATTTCTTTTCTGCTTCAAGTGCGTTTAATTCTTTAAAAACTTTTTGGTCGTATCCAAAAGAAATATATGTATGCGTATGCATACGATTTCCTAAATCTTTCACGGATATGACCTTTCCTGCAGAAGAACTGCCACCGACGATGTTGCCTCGTTGACAAATAATATCGTTAGCTGCAACACACTCACTATGAAAAATAGAGTTTTCTACTATAATACTATTACCAGCACGAATGTTCGCTTGGTTTACGTAACCGATATGTACGCTGTCTCCTGCTTCAATTGTTCCCGTTTTTAAGCCAGCTATTCCTTCTGATATATAAACCGAGCCATTGGCAATGACTGTTGCTGCCTCGACAATTCCGAATATTTTGACATCACCTTGTGCCTTAATCGTAAATCCCGTCGGAACGTTTCCACGAACGATGACCGTCCCGACAAAGTCGATGTTTCCTGTTTTCATCGAAACATCTCCGACAACTTCATGTACAGTATGCACGTGAATAACATTATAACCGACATGAATTTGTCCCGTTTCATTTGCATAAAACGTATTTTCATCTTTATTAAACGTAACGTTTTTTCCAGCTCTCATTCGATACGGTTTCCCAGGCTTTGCTAATACTGGCTTACCGCGTACATTCGTCCCATTTTTCCCTTTTGTAGGTGGAGTAATGACGGCGAGCTTTTCCCCTTCCTGCACAGTCGGTATTTTCATCACATCGCGAAAATCCCAATTTTCCGATCGATCAACTTCTGGATTCAAATCGAGCATATATTCAATCTTTCCGTCCATGCCATCTTCACGGTCGATTCCTTTTGCAATGATAATTGGGAAAATATGAGGGCGTTTCGTTTCAATTATTTTGGTGACGTTATTTTCAATAATTCCGAACGTAACATTTTTATCTTTTAAAAACTGTTTAATCTTCTCACGTGTAAGATTTAATTCTTTTAACTCTTCACTATCTTTGCCAATAAAGTCTATTTCGGCTGACAATTGGTCTCGCGATACAGTGACGGTAAAAAATTCATTTAAATTTTTCACGCTTTCATTTCTCCTTTTAACATTTGATGGAGTTTACGTTGAAGAACTTAATTTCTTCAATATACCTTTTAGTTTAAATATTGCTCTTTTGTGTATTTGAGAGATTCGTGAAGTAGTTAAATCTAGGATTTTGCCAATTTCGGTTAACGTTAATTCCTTTTCGTAAAATAAACTTATAACGAGTTGTTCCGTCTCATTTAATTTTTTTATACTTTCAATCAACTCTCGTTTGCTTTCTGCTTGAAACGTCATATCATCTGGTAAAACAGCATTTTCATCTTCGACATTGCCAATGAGTTCCGTCGTATCGTCTTCATCTTGCTGTACGTAAGCTGTATCTAAAGATATGACATTTGCAAACATCGTATTAGCGACAATTTCCTCAATTTCTTCTTCTGTCTTTCCTAACTCTTCCGCTATATCTTTAGCGTTTGGTGTACGCATAAGGCGTTGTTTGAGCTCATCTGTAACTTGATCTATTTTTTTTGCTTGATCCCGTAGGGAGCGTGGCAGCCAATCTTCTCTACGTAATCCATCCATGATTGAGCCACGTATTCGAATCGTTGCATATGTGTCGAACTTATTGTTACGTTCAGGATCGTATTTGTTTAAGGCATCAAAGAGACCGTATAAACCTAAACTTTTCAATTCATTTCTATCGAATTGCTCAGGAATATAGCTCGCCACTCTATCAACGTGAAAGTGCACGAGATACATGTAATGCTCAATCAACTGATTGGCCGCAGTTTCATCTTTATGTTCAAACCACTGTTTCCACCATGTATCTACCACTTGGGAGTCGACTTTTTCCACTATTTTAACTCCCCCTTTTCTTGTCAATCTATATATATTTTTCACCTTTATTTACAGTTCTTATTTTCAACTTTCCTGTTACCGGATCAAATTCAATCGTTCTTCCGCTATTGCCACCGACATCTTCAGCGATGATCGGTATTCGATGTTTATCTAATTCCTTTCGAACAGCTTCGACATTTCTCGGTCCAATTCGCATTACATCACTACCAGTTGTAAGTTGGAACATTTGCGCTCCGCCAGCAATTTTAGCTTTCATATTAAATTTTGAAGCACTTTCATTGATAAGTTTTTCGATTAATATATCAATAGCAGTATCTGCATATTTATATTTATTATCGTTTTTCTTACCGTTAGCATATGGCAGCATAATATGTGCTAAGCCGGCAACCTTTTTTGATAAATCATAAATGACAACACCGACACATGAACCTAATCCTGATGTCCGAATTGTCAAAGGGGCTTTGACAGTGTTTAAGTCGGCAATGCCAACTTTGATGACATTTCCTATCTTACTCTTCATAGTCAATACCTAACGTACTAAACAACTTCGGAATTGAAGTCGGATCTGGAATTAAGAGAAAATGTCCTTTTACCCCTTTGCCATAATCATTTCCTGTAATTTTCGTATCGATTATAATTGCATAATCCGTTACTTCTGATAGTTCTACAAGACCTGTTACGAGAGTAGCCGCAGCCATATCAATACTTATATACGGTATCGTCGTCGTCATCTTAATGCCGGTAAAGTCGGCTAATGCACTTAAATAAGAACCTGTTAAAATGTTCGCCATTTCTTGTAACATAGATATGACAAGATCATCTGGTTCCTCATCGATATTGATCGTTATCGAATCATCGTTCACCATTTGTCTCATTAAGCTTTCCGCTTCTTCAATCGTTAATATAAAGTAAACTGTACCGGTAACTTCTCCTTCAATCCGAAAAAGGATCGTTACGAGCAATTTCTCTGGGCCACCGATAATGTCCATCAGTTCATTAATCGTAACTACTTCGACAGACGGCACTTCCATCATTACTTGCTGATTAATTAATTGTGACATACTAGTAGCCGCATTTCCTGTGCCAATATTGGCAATTTCTCTAAGGACATCTTTTTCAATATTTGATAAGTTTTCTGATTTCATGATGATCCTTCCAATATTTTTAATTCTGATAACTCTTCCTTTTCGATTACTTTACGTAAATCTAATAAGATTAATAGCCGATCTTCATACCGGACAACACCAGTAATATATTCGACAACTTCCGCACCAACCGCTTCCGGAGATGCTTCAATTTGGTCCTTTTGGATGTCGATGACATCTTTTGCACTGTCGACGATTAAACCGACTGTAATATCGTCCACATTGACGATAATAATTCGCGTTTCATCTGTAAACGTTGTTTCTTTTCCGTAAAAACGTTCCTTTAGATCAATGACAGGTGTAACTACCCCACGTAAATTGATGACGCCTTTTACAAACTTCGCCGTACGTGGCACGCGAGTGATCGGTAATATTCGCTCAATAGATCCAACATGTTGAACAGATATCGCATATTCTTCTTCTTCTAATTGATAGACAATGATTTTATTCTCAAGTACTTCTACCTCGGACATATACTTTTACCTCCTTTACCACCATCGGTTACTTCACTAATGCATTACTATCTATAATTAAAGCTACTTCACCGTCACCTAAGATAGTTGCACCGGATATAGCGAACACATTCGTCAAATAGTTTCCTAACGATTTTAAGACGACTTCTTGTTGACCGATAAAGGAATCGACGACGAGTCCTGCCAACTTATTCCCTTTTCGCACGATGACGACAGAAACGAATTCATCCTCTTCTTCCATTTGTGGTACTTCGAATAAATCATTTAAAAACGTAAGTGGTACAACTTGTCCGCGGAAATCAATTACTTTATTATGGTGTGCACTTAGTATTTCATCACGCTTTAAAATAGCTGTTTCGATAATCGAAGATAACGGTATTGCGTATTTTTCTTTCTGTAGTTCAATGAGTAGTACTGAAATGATCGATAAAGTTAATGGTAACTGAATCGAAAAGCGTGAGCCCTCATTCGGTGTTGCGTCGATTGAGATGGACCCACCGAGTGATTCGATTGTATTTTTCACAACGTCTAAGCCAACACCCCGCCCGGATACATCAGATACTTCTTCGTTCGTAGAAAATCCACTCGTTAAAATGAGCTCATACACTTGTTGATCAGTTAATGTTTCAGCTTCCGCAGCTGTTAATAATCCACGATTGATCGCTTTATTTTTCACTTTTTCTTTATTTATTCCAGCACCATCATCCGATATTTCAACGAAAACATGGTTGCCACTATGGTAAGCTTCAAGTGTTATTTTTCCTTTACGTTGTTTTCCTAACTTTTCTCGTTCTTCTGGATTTTCAATTCCATGGTCAATTGCATTACGAATTAAGTGAACGAGTGGGTCACCGATCTCATCGATCACTGTTCGATCAAGTTCCGTTTCTGCACCGATAATCTCAATTTCTACATCTTTGTTTAATTCACGTGCTAATTGGCGAATCATCCGTGGAAAACGGTTAAATACAGTATCGATCGGTACCATGCGCATCGTTAAAATAATATTTTGCAAATCGCTCGATACGCGTGACATTTGTTCAACAGTCTCGTGCAGTTCCGGATGATTTAATTCTAACGATATTTGTTCTAGTCTACCGCGGTCAATGACAAGTTCCTCAAACAAGTTCATTAATATATCGAGTCGTTCAATGTTTACGCGAATCGTTTTTGTCGGAGCTGATACGCTTGCATTCGGTGTTTGCTGTTCTTTCGTACTCTTTTTTTGTTGCGATGCAGTTGTAGCTTTTGTCTCTTTTTCCTCTATTTCTTTTGCATGAAGTGCCTCTTCTTGTTCATGTTTATATTGTTCGAGAGAAAACGGTTCGACAATGACATCGCGTACTTCCGATACTTTCATCACTTTTCCTTTAATATCGTCCGCATGTTCTTTTGAGACGAACAATAACGCAAACGAATAATCGAAATTCTCTTCTTCAAGATCGTGTACGGAAGGTTCTGAGTGAATGATTTCTCCATGTTTTTCTAATAATTCAAACACCATATAAGCTCGAGCACCTTTTAATAAACAATCTTCACTCAATTCAACAATGATGTTGTAATGGTTGTAATCTTGTTCTTTTGACTCCTCTAAAATCGTAATTTGAAATTCATCTAATTCTAGATGAAACTGTTCATCCTTTTGTTCTGTAGATTTTTCATTTTCAGTCGATGTGGATGTCGTTAGTACCTCGCCTTTTTCAATCTGTTCCAATTGTGCGCTTATTTCTTTTACATCGCGTTTTCCATCTCCACCACTTGCAATATCTTCTACGATTGCATTTAACGTATCGACCGCGTGAAATAAAACGTCCATCATTTCTGTTTCGACGGTAAGTTTTTCTTCACGAATTGCATCGAAAATATTTTCCATCGTATGGGTAAGCCCCGCTAGCTCGTCATATCCCATCGTTGCTGCCATTCCTTTTAACGTATGTGCAGCTCGGAAAATTTCTTCGATAATTTGAATTTCATCCGGACTTTTTTCAAGCTCCATTAACTGCTCGTACAATGTGTCTAAATGTTCAACACTTTCATCGATAAAGATTTCTAAATATTGTGATGACTCCAATTTATTTCCCCCTATCTGCCACATAGTCGACAATTGCTTGTGCAATATGTTCTACGCGTAATACTTCTGTTACTTTATTTGTTTCAATTGCAGCATTCGGCATACCATTAATAATTGCCGTTTCTTCAGACTCAACTAAGATGACGGCTTTTTCTTGCATTTGTTTAATCATCTTAATACCTTCTGAGCCGTCTTTACCCATCCCGGTCAAAATAACTGCAATCGTATGAGTATCTTTTACTTTTGCTACTGATTCGAATAACGTATTGACAGAAGGTCGATGACCTGAGCGTGCCTCTTTTTTATTTATTTCGATATGAAAGTTGTTTCCTCGCTGAATAACTTCCATATGATAATCTCCAGGAGCAATATAAGCCGTTCCATTTTGAATTTTTTCACCGTTTACCGCTTCTTTTACTCGTATGTCACTAATTTCGTTTAGTCGATTTGCAAGCGACTTCGTAAAACCGCTCGGCATATGTTGTACGATTAAAAGTGGAACTGGGATGTCTTTTGGTAACTGTTTAATAATTTGCTGTAACGCTCTTGGTCCTCCCGTAGAAGCACCGATTGCTACAATTGTTTTCGGAAAACTATGATTGCTCTTTCGCTCTTTTTCAGCCCGTACTACTTTTACTACTTTCTGTTTTTTCTTTTGTGGTAAAGAAACGAGACCTTTCTCTTTTTTTGCCATAGCAATTTTTTTTACTAATTGAGCTTCATTTTCCTTTATATCTCCTAATGTTTTCCGACGAAATTTTATGAAATCAACAGCACCTGCGACCATAGCCTGTACTGTTTTAGCAGTTTGCTCAACGGAATGATCCGCAAGCATCAGAATTGGGATCGCTTTATTTTCTAGTAGTATTTCTACTGTTTTTCTACTATTTTCACCAATCGTAACATCTAGTAAAATAACGTCGATCTCTGATGTAAATAAAACTTTTTTCCCTTCTTCGATCGAGTGGACAGTTGCAACGATTTGAATATTCGTATACTCACCTAAAACGTTTGCCATTTGTCTGCAAAACGTCTTAGATTGCTCCATTATAAGTACATTTATTTCGTTCATTTTTTGTTACCTCGTTTTAATAAGTCGTTTCAATCGATCAACAAATGACATACGTTTACGATGTTGGACATTTTCACTATTGTTCAAATAATTATGAGTAATATTTGAAATCGCTCTTGCAACAGTTGATCTTTTATCATATAAAATATAAGGGGTCTGTGCAATGACTGCTTTTTCAACGATACGATCGTACGGTATTATTCCGAGTTTTATGACTTTTACGTTTAAAAAGCGTTGCACAATTTCGTCAAATTTTTCTAGCGTTTTTCTTCCTTCTCGTGCCCGATAACATCGATTCATTACGACATACATCGGTTTTGCTTCGTCATGGATCACGATATGTTTCATCATACTGTAAGCGTCCATAATCGATGTCGGCTCTGGCGTCGTAACGACGAAACATTCATCACTCGCTAAAATAAATGCCATACTGCTTTCCGATACACCTGCACCGAGATCGAGAAATATATAATCGTACTCATAGACTATTTGTTCATACTGTTCAAAAAAGAAGTCTAATTTCGTATCATCTAATTGCAACAATTCGTTTAAACTAGTCCCACCAGCAATATATGATACGTCACAAGGTCCTACTTCTATAATATCATGAAGTGGCATAAATTCATTAAATAAATGTACAATTGAGCATTTGGACTCACTACCGATCAATATGTCAATATTTCCCATTCCAACATCAAGGTCGATAATGAGTACCTTTTTTCCTCGTTGTTGGAGAGCAATTGCGACATTTAATACTGTATTTGACTTGCCGACACCACCTTTGCCACTAACGATGGCAATCGTTTTCCCTTTTTTTTGTACATCAGATAATTTATTTCTTAGTCTATTTGCTTGATCACGCATGTCCATACCCACTTACTAATAAGTCACTTAAAACTTCTCGGTTCGGTGTAATAATATCGTCCGGAACGTTTTGACCGTTTGTAATATAAGCAATCGGTTTATTTTTACCGACAGAAATATTTAATATGTTTCCGTAAGATCCCGTTTCATCAAGTTTTGTAAATATGACTTTTTCAATCGGTAAATGTTGAAACTGATCATATGTTAATAACATATCGTTTTTCTTCGCCGTTAGCGATAATACTAAATACGTTTCAATGCCGCGATCATGGAAATGATGCATTCTTTCCAACTCTTTTATATATTTCGGATCGCGGAAGTTTCTTCCCGCTGTATCGACAAAAACGAGGTCGTACGTCGCAAAAGATTGGAGCGCCTCTTCATATTCAGTTAATGAATAGGCTACTTTTACAGGAACGTTTAATATTTTGGCATACGTTTTTAATTGATCTATTGCGGCAATACGATACGTATCTGTCGTAATAAAGGCAATTTTTTTCTCGTGTTTTAAAACACTTAATGCAGCAACTTTTGCTAGCGTCGTCGTTTTTCCAACGCCAGTTGGACCGACGAATTGAATTACTTTATTTTCAAAAGTAATACCCGGGTTTACCGATAAATGGTCTTCAATTGTTGCAATGAGAAGATCCTTAATTGTCGTTTCGGGTGCATCCTCATCTTTATTTCGTTCGATCATATCGTCTACAATTCGCTTTGCAATGTCATTTCCAACGTCCTGTTCTCTTAAATAGGAATAAATATGTTCAAAGGCTGGCGGATAATCGTTTTCCGAATGGAATGAATTTGATGTTAACATTTGTTGTAACTGTCTAATTTCTTTTAATAATGATTGCTCTGATGTTGCCCGAACTTTTGGCTGGATAGTTGTTCCTTCATTTTCAGTTCTAATTCGTTCAGGCATTGTTCGTTTTACTTCATCTAAGGCAGCGACAACTTCAATTTTTTTCTTTTTAAAAAGACCGAAAACCCCGCCTGTTTTAATTTGTTTACTGTTTAAAATAACTGCATCAGGACCGAGTTCTTTTTTTATTTTGATCATCGCTTCAGGCATCGATTTTACAATAAACTTCTTTACTCTCATGCAACATTCACCATCCCGACGCTTTCAACTTGAACATGTGGTTCTAGTTCGTTGTAAGATAATACTGGTACGTTCGGTAACGGACGCTCGAGTAACTGTTTTAAATACATCCTTATCGTCGGTGAACATAATAAGACGACATTGTCATATTGAACAGATACTTTTTCGATTTCTTGATAAACGTTTTGAATAATTTGTTCTTGTTTATCAGGCTCTAACGCTAAATAGTTACCGTGTTCAGTCTGTTGCACACTATTTTGGATAAGTTGTTCTATTTCTGCAGAAACGGTTATTACTTTCAGTGAACCACCATCTCCTACATACTGTTTTGTAATTTGTGCCGCTAACGATTGGCGCACATATTCAGCTAACAAGTCTGTATCGTTCGTCATTTTTCCGTAATCCGCTAATGTTTCGAAAATAATCGGTAAATTTCGAATCGACACGTTTTCACGTAACAGTTTTGCTAACACTTTTTGAATTTCTCCTATCGATAATGGATCTGGTGTTACTTCTTCAATCAATATTGGAAATTCCTCTTTCACATAATCGATGAGTTCTTTCGTCTCTTGACGACCTAATAAAACGTGTGCATTCCGTTTTAACTCTTCTGTAACATGCGTAGAGACGACAGATGGCGGATCAACGACAGTATAACCAAATAGTTCAGCTTCCTCTTTTTTATCTTCACTAATCCATTTTGCTGGAAGTCCAAATGCCGGCTCCGTCGTATCTATGCCATCGATCGTGTCATCGTCTATATCCGGTGTCATTGCTAAATAGTGATCGAGTAGTAGTTCGCCTTGAGCTACTTCATTTCCTTTAACTTTTAAACGATACTCATTCGGTTCTAATTGTATGTTATCTCGAATACGTACAACGGGAATAACGACCCCTAATTCAAGTGCAAGTTGCCTTCGAATCATCACAATTCGATCGAGTAAATCTCCACCTTGACTTTTATCGACGAGGGGAATAAGCGCGTACCCGAATTCAAACTCGATCGGATCTACACTTATTAAATTAATGACATTTTCAGTAGCTTGCATACTTTCGCTTTCCTCTTCATCCATCTCATCTTCTTCCATATCAGCTGGGACGTCTGTTTGACTTTGTAATAAATAAGCACCAATAGCTAAAAAGGTTGCAATTGTAGCTGTAAGCCAAAAGTTAATCGGTGTAAATCCGAGTAAAAAGATAGTAGCCGCTGCAATATATAGTAATTTTGGATATTGAAGTAGTTGGTCCGTTACATCGCTACCTAAATTGCCCTCGGTTGTAACACGTGTCACGACGATACCTGTTGCCGTTGCAATTAATAGTGCTGGTATTTGACTGACGAGACCATCTCCAACAGTAAGCCGTGTAAACGTATTAATCGCTTCATTAAAGCTCATATCCATCTGAACCATTCCGACGATAAGACCAAAAATAATGTTTATAATAACGATGACAATTCCAGCGATCGCATCCCCTTTAACGAACTTAGAAGCTCCGTCCATCGAGCCGTGGAAGTCAGCTTCTTTTTCAACTTTTTCACGCCGTTCTCGTGCCTCATGTTCCGATATTAAACCAGCGTTTAAATCGGCATCGATACTCATTTGTTTACCTGGCATCGCATCTAACGTAAAGCGAGCTGCAACTTCTGATACACGCTCAGCCCCTTTTGTAATAACAATATATTGAATAATAACTAATATAATAAAGACGACGAAACCGACGAGTGGATTATTGCCTATTACAAAAGATCCGAACGTATCGACAACGCCACCTGCATCTGCCTTTGATAAGATGGACCGAGTAGTAGATACGTTTAATCCTAAGCGAAATAACGTAAGTAATAAAAGTAAGGAAGGGAAGATAGAAAACTGTAGCGCTTCTTGAGTATTCATCGACACTAATATAACGAGCAGCGCTAACGATATATTACATAAAATAAGAACACTTAGAAGCCAACCAGGTAATGGTATGACTAACATAATAATAATTAAAATTACACCTAAAAGTACGGACAAATCTCTAAGTTTCATCTACATTCCCCTACCTAATTCACTTTCTTTTCCAATTGGTATACGTAAGCTAAAATTTCTGCAATCGCTTGATAAAACTCTTCTGGAATTACTTCATTTAAATCGACTTTTTCATACAATGCACGAGCTAATGGTTTATCTTCAATCGTCATCACATCGTAGTTTTTCGCGATTTCTTTAATTTTTTGTGCAATATCATCTTTTCCTTTCGCAACGACGATCGGCGCACTCGCAATGGTCTCATCATATTTAATCGCAATGGCGTAATGTGTTGGGTTTGTAATGACAACATCAGCTTTTGGTACTTCTTCCATCATACGTTGCATCGCAATTTGCCGTTGTTTTTCTCGTAATCGTGATTTTATTAAAGGATCCCCTTCAATATTTTTATGTTCATCTTTAATATCTTGCTTTGACATACGAATGTTTTTTTCAAAATCATACTTTTGGTACATATAGTCCAAAATGGATAAAAATAATAAAGCTATCGTCGCAGCAATCCCCATAATAATCGTAACACGTCCGAAAAAGGAGACAGCATTTTCAGGTGCTTTTAATGCAAGCATCATCATTTCATCTTTATAAATCCAAATAGTCGAAAACGTAATCGTACCGACAAAAATTATTTTAAAAAATGATTTCAGTAATTCAACGAGTGCCCGTATTGAAAAAATCCGTTTCGCACCTTGAATCGGATCAATTTTTTTCAAATCAAACTTAAGTGGTTCCGTCGTAAACAAGAAACCGACTTGCAACAAATTTGCAGCAATCGCAATAATCGCTGCGATCGCCATAATTGGTGCAACGATCATCGCAAACATAATTAATACTTCTTTTATTAGCTTCATAATCGTCTCGTTCGATATTTCCCAATGAATATAGCTTGTAAATGTTATCTCATATAAATTCAACATATTTTCTTTTAAATATGATCCGAGAACAGCTAATAAAATGAATGAAAAAAATAGTATAAGTGCTGTGTTTACGTCTTGGCTTTTTGCTACGCGACCTTTTTTACGTTCGTCTTCGCGTTTTTTTGGAGTGGCCTTTTCCGTTTTTTCACCGGCGAAATATTGTAAGTCTAACCGTAATTGCACCTTTAGCCACCTCCGAGTATAACCATTAAATCGCGCATCGTCTCAAACATAACAGAAAACAAATAACGGACTAACGCAACGTAAATAGCTAAAAAGAATAATAAAACAGTAAAACTAACCGTTATTTTTAACGGTAAACCGACGACAAACACGTTCAATTGTGGTACCGTTCTAGCAATGATTCCGAGTGCCACATCGACTAAAAATAAGCAACCGACGAGCGGTATTGCAATTTGAAAGGCGATTAAAAACATCCGATTAAACGTCGTAATGGAAAAATGACTAAGTCCGTTTTCAAACGTAATGAGCTGATCGATTGGGATGAGTTGATAACTTTGAACAATACCGTCAATTAATAAATGATGTCCATTAACCGATAATAAAAATAGTAAAGTAAACATATAAAAGTATTGTCCAATTAACGGACTTTGTGCTCCCGTTTGCGGATCGATAACGTTAGCGACCGCAAAGCCCATTTGGAAGTCGATAAACCCACCGGCTACTTGCATCGCAGAAACGATTAAATATGCTATAAGTCCTGTCAGAAGTCCTACGGTTATTTCTTTTAAAAGAAGAAGGACGTAATTTTCTTCTAACGTCACTTGTTCATTGTTTAACGTAACGACGATAATCATACTTAGAAAAAAGGCGATACCTATTTTGTACAGCGTCGGAATGGTTCGGTATGAAAATAGCGGTAGCGTAAGAAAAAAAGCTAATACACGAGCAAATACGAGTAAAAATATTGGGATCATTGCTAAAGGAATATAATTAATCATATTTTTATCCTATATATACGTGTAAATTTTGATATAACGTCATTGTAAATTCGACAATTTTTTCGAGCATCCATGGTCCGAAAAAAACGACACCGACAAGAACCGCAATAATTTTTGGAATGAATGCAAGAGTCTGTTCTTGTATTTGCGTCGTCGCTTGAAATATACTGACGAATAATCCGACAGCTAAAGCCAATAAAAGGATTGGACCCGCTACAAGTAAAATCGTCATGATTCCTCGTTCTGCTAATGCTAACACTAATTCATTCGTCAACCGAATACACCTTCTTTTTAACGTACATTAAAAACCTTGTAGGACCGAATGCGTAATTAAATACCAACCGTCGACGAGTACAAAAAGTAAAATTTTAAACGGTAATGAAATCATCACTGGTGGTAACATCATCATACCCATAGACATTAATATACTAGCGACAGACATATCGATAATTAAAAATGGAATAAAAATCATAAATCCCATTTGAAACGCTGTTTTTAATTCACTTATTGCAAATGCTGGAACTAGTGTCGTTAATGGTATATCCTCGATCGATTCAGGTTGTTCACTATTCGTATATCGCATAAATAAAGCTAAGTCTTTCTGTCTCGTATGTTGTGCCATAAATTCCTTTATCGGTAAACTAGCGCGATCGTATGCTTCTTCTAACGTAATTTCTTCATTCAATAACGGCTCTAATCCCTCATCGTATACGTCCTTAAATGTTGGAGCCATGATGAAAAACGTTAAAAATAACGCTAATCCGATTAATACTTGGTTCGGCGGCATTTGCTGTGTCGCTAAAGATGTTCTTACAAATGATAATACGACGACGATACGAGTAAAACTCGTCATTAATATTAGTATACCAGGAGCAATCGATAAAATTGTCAACAGCAATATTAAGCGAACAGATGTCGATAGTGCAGATGGATCTGTATCGGAGAAAATATTAATAAAATCAGACATTTCTATCCTCATCTTTCTTTCTAATGTATCGATCGACAATTTCTTCTCGATTTTCTTTTATATTTTCAAGCTCCTGCTCTAACTTAGCCGTAAATGATAAGTCGTCATTGCGTTTTTTTCTTTCATTTTTTTGTAAGAAGTTTTGTAAAAATGATAAACGTTCCGTCTTCTGCTCATTTTTCACTAGCAATTGTTCCATTAGTTCTTCATCGGTAATCTCTTGCAATAAGTGCACATTT
The DNA here is from genome assembly GCA_035303165.1 of Pseudogracilibacillus sp. Lineage (GTDB taxonomy): Bacteria > Bacillota > Bacilli > Bacillales > Amphibacillaceae > Pseudogracilibacillus. The sequence goes on along the minus strand of DATGRY010000071.1, from coordinate 21,130 downwards.
TCTCCTACACCGAGTACGAAAATTTGCTCACCGATTCGGACGATTTGAATCGATTTGTTTTGTCCAACGGACACACCACCTAAGTTTTGGATGATGTTGGACCGTTCATATAGTTGATTTCGCTTTTTTATAAAAGTTAACAACAAATATATTAATGCTAAGACGACTGCTAAAGCGAAAATCATTTTTATAAAATTCCAGATGATAGATGGTTGTTGAATTTGTCCATCAGCTATGTTGTCTGTGCTTTCCTCATCATTTCTTTCTTCGTTAGGTTGTTGTTCGTCTTCTTCACAGTCAGCAGCTTCGATACAATCTTTTACACTCTGTTCAGCTACTATCGTATGGTTAGGATACGTTAAACCTTGTATGAAATATGTAACGATGATGATGAAGCAGATTCGTTTGAACATCTTTTTCACTCGCTTTTTATCCTAATGCTTTAGAAACTGCTTCAATCACCCGATCTGCTTGGAAAGGTTTTACGATAAAGTCTTTCGCGCCAGCTTGAATTGCGTCGATCACCATCGCTTGTTGTCCCATTGCAGAACACATAATGATCGTTGCATTAGGATCCAATTCTTTAATTTCTTTTAAAGCAGTAATTCCGTCTTTTTCCGGCATCGTTATATCCATCGTAACGAGATCAGGTGTTAACTCTTTAAATTTTTCTACTGCTTCATTTCCATTTTCCGCTTCACCAACTACTTCGTAACCGTTTTTCTCTAAAATATCTTTAATCATCATGCGCATAAATGCTGCATCATCAACAATTAGGACCGTTTGTGCCATTTTCATTCACTCCAATTAATTAAGTTTCATTAATCGATCTTTCTGATTAAGAATATCTGTTATTCGTACACCAAAGTTTTCGTCGATGACGACGACTTCACCTTTAGCAATTAGTTTGTCGTTCACTAACACATCGACTGGTTCACCAGCTAGTTTGTCTAATTCAACAATGGAGCCCGGAGATAAATTTAACACTTCTTGAACTGACTGTTTCGTCCTTCCTAGTTCTACCGTTACTTTTAACGGAATATCTAGTAATAAATCTAAGTTATGTTGCCCTTGTTGTGACAAATTAACTTGTTCAAAATCCATGAATGATGCTTCTTGAATGTTAGATTTTTCACCAACATTGTATCCAATCTGTTGTGGTTCCGTAGTGCTTTGACCGAGATTTATTGTTGGTTGTTCCTTCTTTTCTACTTGAACAGTCGACTCGATTTCTCCTGTACCAGCCGGTACTTTTACATTTTCTTGTTCCATAATCTCTTCTTCAACAAGTGAAGCTGCTCTTTCCTCCTCCTCTGGATTTAGTAATTGATCTACGAGGGTGCGCGCAAACTGTAACGGAATAAGTTGCGTCATTGTAGAATCAATAAGATCACCCACTTTAAGTTGAAAAGCTACTTTTACAAGAACTTCATCTTCATCTATTATTTCGTCTATTTCTTCAAGTTTATCTATATCTTCATAATTAACAGATGGTGGCGAAATATCAATTCGTTTATCAAAAACGGTTGACATGCTCGTGGCAGATGCTCCCATCATTTGATTCATTGCTTCTTGTACAGCGCTTAATTCTATTTCTGTCAATTCCACGCTCGTATCCGTCCCCTCGCCACCAAGCATAATATCAGAAATGACAGCCGCATCTTTCGCTTTCATTAAAAAAATGTTTTCACCGTTAAACCCTTCGACAAAATTGACTTGTAAGCTTACATGTTCGTACGGGAACTCTTCTTTTTCACCCGTTTTTCTTACAAATGATACGGAGGGTGTCGTTATTTCTACTTTTTGATTCAACAATGTCGATAGTGTCGTCGCAGAACTACCAAGGGAAATGTTGCCAATTTCTCCTATCGCATCGATTTCAATCGATGATAAATAATCTAATTCTGCTTTCGTTTCCGTGTCATCGAAACTACTTTCACCATCTCCATCATCTGCATCGGCATCATCGGCAATATTTAATAGTGCATCGATTTCTTCTTGTGATAACTGATCATCGTCCATCATTGCATACTGCCCTCCTTTATTTCCTCTATAACTTGAACAGCAACTTTATTGTGCGATTTGCCAGCTTGTACGAGCAGTTTCGGTTTATCGTTAACTAGCATCATGAGTGGTTTATCGATCGGTTGTTTCAAACCGATCACATCGTTTTCTTTTAAATGGAGAAACTCTCTTAACTTGATCGTCGTTTCACCTAAAATGGCCTTTGTTTCTACTTGAACACGTTTTACATGATCAGACAATTTGCTGTATGCTTCTGAATCACGTTCTTTCGTTACCGTTTCCATCCAGTAATGGACCGATAATTTCGGAATAATCGGCTCTAATACGAGGTGTGGAATACAAATGTTAATCATACCTGTCACATCACCAATTTGTGTCGTTAATGAGACGACTACGACCGTCTCGTTTGGTGATACGAGTTGTAAAAACTGTGGGTTTACCTCGAATTCTTCTAAAATTGGATCGATTTCAACGATCGATTGCCACGCTTCTTGTAAGTTTGTAATCGATTTTTCAAACAACTGTGACATAATAAGCGACTCAATTTCCGTTAAGTTATCGACATTTTTCGTGCTATTTCCACTTCCACCTAAAATTCTCTCAAGCATACTATAAGCAATATTCGGGTTTATTTCCATTAAAATACGACCCTCTAACGGTTCCACACTGTATACGTTTAAGATCGTCATTTCAGGGATTGATCGGATAAATTCTTCGTATGGAACTTGGTCGACCGATGCGACAGAAATGTTCACATATGTTCGTAGTTGTGCCGAGAAAAATGTCGTTAAAAGTCGCGCGTAGTTTTCATGAATTCGTGAAATGCTACGAATTTGATCTTTCGAAAATCGTAAGGCACGTTTAAAGTCGTACACACGGACCTTTCTTTCGCTTTCCTCTTTTTTTAATTCTTCTGCATCCATTTCTCCAGAACTTATTGCTGATAAAAGTGCATCAATTTCTTGTTGTGATAATATGTCCTCTGACAAACTACTCACCCCCTAAAGGCGCAAGACGTACTACTGTAAAATCTTACTAATCGTATAGACGTCTGTTATCGTTCCTTCCGTCATTAAATCATTCAGTTCATGTTGCAATGATTTTTCTGTTTCAGATAAATCTTCTGAAAAATCCGATTCAGTCATGACGGCTAATTCTTTTATAATAATATTTTTAATTTGGAATTCACGTTTTTCTACTTCTTGTAAAGCTTTTTTACTATCTGTGACGATTTGAAACTGAATACGGACGAATGTCCCGTCTTGTAAATCTGTCGTTACTTCGGGAGTTTCAAATGATAGTGCGTTAATGTCATCGATGGAACGACCTTCGCCTTTCGTTTCATTACCGGTAAAATTCATAATAACGACGAAGCTTATAATACCCGAGACAATTAACACTGAAAACGAAATGAGCATAATTTTAAGTAAGTTATTCATTCTTCCACCTGCTTAATCGTTTGGCTTACTAAGCCAATTGATTGATAATATGCTGTAACCTTTTCAATCACATCATCCATATCAGACTTGACGACGATTTTTTTCCCACTCGTTAGCGTAATCGTCGTATCTGGTAATGATTCTACTTGCTCGATCATAAATGCATTCAACATAAATGTTGTACCGTTTAATCGTTCTAATTCAATCATGTTTGGCGGGGATGCACGAAAACATCCCCTACCTCCTTACATTATCGTTTTAAGTTAACTAACTCTTGTAAAATTTCATCGGACGTCGTAATAATTCGTGTATTCGCTTGGAATCCACGTTGAGAGACGATCATCTCTGTAAATTCTTCCGCTAAATCAACGTTAGACATTTCAAGGGAACCTGGGGCGAGTGTGCCCAATCCTTCTTCACCAGGGAAATCAAATTCAACAGTACCGGAGTTAGTCGTATTCAAATATAAGTTGTCTCCTATCTTTTCTAAACCTTCTGGATTGGAGAAGTAAGCTAGTTGAATTCTACCAGCAATGGCTGGATTACCATCCTCATCAACATAATTCACTGTTCCATCTTGTGCAATACTAAAACTTTGTGCGTTTGCAGGAATATTAATTCGACTATTTTCAGCCCCAGCTACTGTTCCTAACAAGTAGTTACCATTAGGATCAACAATGTCGCCATTTTCATCTAAATAGAAGTTTCCGGCTCGAGTATAAAAATCACCATCTCCGCCATTAACGATAAAGAAACCATCACCTTCGATGGCTAAATCGAGGGTACGTCCCGTATGTTGTAAAAAACCTTGTGTATGAATATTATCGATCGAGCCAATTTTCGAACCGAGTCCAACTTGCATTGGGTTTATTCCACCACGTCCACCTTGAGCAGCTTGCGCACCTCTTTCTGTTTGTGACATTAAATCTTGAAACGTCACACGCCCCTTTTTAAAACCTGATGTATTTACGTTTGCAATATTATTACCGATTACGTCTAATTTCGTTTGGAATCCTCGTAAACCTGAAATTCCAGCATACATTGATCGTAACATCGTTATCTTCCATCCTTTCGTCTTATAGCTACTTCTGTCATTCCGTAGCTTTAGCGGCCTCCCGTAAAGGGTCCAGCCTACAAAATAATCGTTCCGTTTATATTCGTAAAAATTTTGTTCATCGCTTCTTCTTGATGTATCGCGGTTACGACTGTTTTATTTTTCGTACTGACGACTAATGCGACATCACCCATCATGACGAGCGCATCTGTTACACCTTTTTCGTTTGCTTCAACCATTTTTTCGTTTAGTTGTTGCCACTTCTGTTCTGGCACGTGAATATTTCGCTCCGCTAACCGTTGTTGCGCATGTTTACTTACTTTTACTTCGGATGCACGTTCGAGCATACGTTGAAACAGTTCTGATCCTTGCTTTTGCACGCGACTTGTCGCTCGCTGTGTCATCGTACCGAGTTGGATCGGGTGGATATACTTATTCACTTGTACCATCCCTTACTTGTAATACTCCATCGGCATAAATTTTCTCGCCGTTATCTAACTCTAAAATAGCCCAACCGTCACGTTGACTTACTGCAACGACTTTTGCTGTCACAATTTCTTTTTCGTGCGTCTCCTCATCTTTCGTTTCATATGACACTTCTTTACCGATCATATGGCTGTACTGAATAACAGGTGAGACAAGTTGATTTTGAACGAGCATGTCGATCGACGATGCCATATTCATCATTTGTTCAAGCGATGAAAAGGTCGCCATTTGTGCGATGAAGTCCTTATCTTCCATTGGACTTAGCGGATCTTGGTTTTGTAGTTGCGTCATTAAAATTTTAATAAACTCATCTTTTCCAAGATTCGGATTCGGTACTCGATCTTTCGGTTGATTGGATAAATAAAGATCCGGATCAATTTTTGACATGCCGTCACTCCTCCTTCTGTAATTCATTTATAAGTGACTGGAAGTCGATTTCCTCTTGAAACTCTTCCTCAAATTGCTCTTCAAAGGTTTCATCGTGATGTTGTTCTTCTTGCTCTTCTTCCTCATGTAGTTCTCCAAAAAACTCTTTATCATTTACCGTTTCATCACGCTCAATTGATACTTGGTGCGGTGCAAACATATGTTTTAATTGATGAATATTCGATTCAAGCATTTCTTTTGCAAGTTGTGTAGAAACGATAATTTTCACGGTCATTTCACCATCGTTTTGTGCAAAGCGAACAGTCATATTGCCTAAATGTTCTGGTTTTAACATAATCGACAGTTGTTGTGTTTGTGGTCCTTGTACGAAACGACTCGTTCTAATAACTTGCTCGAACTTCTGCATGAATTCATTACTAATTCGTTCAACGCGGTCGCTATCTTGCACGTGAATGACGTACTGCTCAATTTGTGACATAGCTCCTTGTGAATTCGGTGAAATATGTCCATCTATCATTTGTGTTGTTGTATAACGGTCGTACGCTTGTTGTAGCCATTGTGCTACATCGGAGCGTGTAATGTTCGAATCCGTCGTGTACATGTTTTGCTTATTTAGTGCAAATCGATTTGTGTACGTTTGTACGAGATGTCGCCAAATTGCTTCTTCTTCCTCGGTTAGTTGTTCGCTCATTAATGCATTTAATTGTGGTGTATCTAATCTCGTCGTTAATTGTGACCATTGCTTTAAGAAACGGAGCACGTTCTCGCTCGCTTGCCGTACACTCTCCTCACTTTGGCTCATCTGAAGTGCACGTTTTATCGCATCGAGTAATTGCATCGTTTGTTCTTCATGTTCATTTGTAACGTCTTTCGTTTGTGTCAAGTCGATCTGTAGGAAAGGAGTGAACTCGTTTATTACGTTCGATGCTTGTCCGCTAACGTCTTTTAATTGTTCCAATAGTGATTCAATAAAGGCGACGTCTTTTTCTTCCATAAACAGTTCGTTCGTTTGGAGTAAGGTAAGTAGTTCTTCTAAAAATGCCGTTAACTCTTCGAAAGAAAGCTTATCGATTATTAGTTGATCATCGATTAGTCCATATCGTTGCATCATTTTTAACGTCGCTTTTAATTGATCCCTTAAAACTGATAGAGAACTTTTCGGGTTATCAATGACATTTGTACTACTATTAGTGGAGTTCGTTAAAAACGTTTGGAAACTCCCTTTAGAAGCCGTACTATTGGAATTCATTACTCCTTGCTGTGCGCTAGGTGATGACGTTGTCATTATGAGTAAGTTGTCTACCATCGTATTCACCCCCTTTCACTAGTGGAAGATTATCGGTTAGATAGTAATGTCGTTAATTCAGCTGCTTTTTTCGGGTCCATTTCTGCTAAAATGTCGCCACGAACATCACCTGATAAACTTGCTAATATTTCTACGGCGATTGCATCATCCATATTTTGAACGATCGGTGCTGCTTTTTCAGGGTCCATTTTACGAAAAGACGCAGCTGCTTGTTTTACATCTTCATTTTGACCCGCTCTCTCCTCATGATCAACTTCATCTTCCGAACGGTTTTGCAACTTTTTGTTTTCCAGTTCAAGTTCATCAATAATGTCTCGCATGCTGCTTATTTCTTTCTCGTACTCTTCCATTTGCTCTTTTTGCGCGTCAATCGTTTCTAATGCATTATTCAATTTTCGCATCATTTCTTTTTCTTCATCTGTTTTAATCATTTTACCGATCACTGGCACATGTTGACCTTTTTCTTTCATCCAACCTGATACGTCAACACCAGCGAATGAAAGGACGAAAAAAGCTAATGTAGCAGCTAAAATAATCGGTAAAATAACAGCAAATATAAGAATGACGAATGGATTACGTTTTTTATTCGCTTTATTTTTATTCCCCATAATTTCACCTATTTTGGAACTTGTGCTAAATATTGACGAATCGATATTTCATTCATTTTATCTAGTTCCATTTTTTTCTCTAATTCTTTTTCTTTTTGGAGACGTCGTTCGATCATTTTTTCAATTTTTTTCATTTCCACATGCGCTTCCGTAAGCTTTGCATCTTTTTTTGCAAGTTGTTGTCTAGCTAGATCTACTTGTTGTTGTAACACAATTATTTTTTGATTGAGTGCTTCAATATACGTCGATTGTTCTTTAATTTTGTTAATCGTTGCCGTCACTTGCATCGATTCTTCTAGCCCTTTTTCCGCGTCTTCTTTCGATTTCAAGGCAACGTAAAGTTGTTTCGCTACTTTTTCAAACTTGTCCACTGCCTCAAGCTGTTTTCTTTGCGCTTCATCTTTTTCACGTTCACGGACGTGTAACAATTTATGTAACACAGTAGTATCCGACATATCGATCACCCGTTCAGTAGAAGTAATTCATGCAATTTCTGAATAGTATCGTCGTACAATTCTTTCTCGTAAATGCCTTGTTTTAAAAACTGTTGGATATGAGGTTGAAAGTGAATAGCTTCGTCTATTTCGGCATTTGAACCGTGCTTATATGCCCCAATGCTTATTAATTCGCTATTTTCCTCATATATAGCGAGTAAGTTTTTCACTTTTTGAGCTGCTTCTAAATGATCACTTGTCACGATTTTGTTCATCACACGGCTAACAGATTTCAAAACATTTATAGCAGGGAATTGGCCGATTTCAGCCAAGTTCCGATCAAGTAATAAGTGTCCGTCTAAAATACCTCGCACTGCATCTGCAATCGGTTCGTTCATATCATCTCCGTCAACTAAAACGGTATAAAACGCTGTGATCGTTCCTGTATCACTCGTTCCAGTTCGCTCTAACAGTTTCGGTAACATCGCAAAGACAGATGGTGTATATCCTTTTGTCGTTGGTGGCTCGCCAACGGCGAGTCCGATTTCCCGTTGTGCCATCGCGACACGAGTAACAGAATCCATCAATAAATTTACGTCTAATCCTAAATCTCGAAAGTATTCGCTAATTGCAGTAGCTGTATACGCTCCTTTTATACGCATAAGCGCAGGTTGGTCTGAGGTAGCTACGATGATAACTGACTTCTTTAACCCTTCTTCTCCTAAATCATTCTCGATAAATTCACGTACTTCTCTCCCTCTTTCACCGATTAGCGCAATGACGTTTACATCTGCTGTACTATTACGTGCAATCATACCGAGCAACGTACTTTTTCCTACACCACTTCCTGCGAAAATACCGACACGTTGTCCCTTCCCAATCGTTAGTAACGAGTCGATAGAGCGCACACCTACTTGAATAGCCTCTTGAATTGGCGGTCGATCCATTGGATTAGGCGGCGACTTTTCTGTCGTAACCCGCTTAAGACCCTTTGGTAAGCTCGATTGGTCGAGCATATTGCCTAATGCATCAACGACATTACCGATTAAACCTCTTCCGACATGGACGGTTAACGGGTTTTTCGTCGATTCGACAAGACAACCTGGACTAATTTCGGACACTTCTGTATATGGCATTAAAATAATTTTCTCTTGATTAAAACCGACTACTTCAGCTAATATCGGTTTTTGTAGTGTAGACTCCGGATAGATATAACATACTTCTCCGATACTAGCTGCTGGGCCGAGTGATTCAATCATTAGACCAACAACTCGGGATACTTTCCCGTAGCGGCGATACGTGTCCGCTTGTTCAATGACACTCATTAATCCGTCCATGTTCATGATGAATTCTCCAATACATATTGTTCTAATGCCGTTTTCAATTGTTGTAGTTGTGAATCAATCCCGACATCTAATTGACCATACGGATGCTTTATTAAACAATCACCGCTAAACAATTGAGGATCCATATAAATCGACATTATTTCATCATCTTCAAGTAATTGTTCTAATTCCGACTTTTGTTTAATGATGAACGGATAATCATCCGGATGAACGTAAACCGTAATTTCTGAACGATCCTGAAGTTCATCAATTGCTTGTTGAATAATCGGTATGTAATGAGAACTATCTTCTTGTAGTTTTGCACGAAGGATCTTTTCTGCCGAGGCAATTGCCAATTGGACAATTGCCTCCTCATATTTTTTGACTGTGTCGTTGTAATCTTTTATTGCTAATTGGACACGTTCATTTGCTTCATCAATGAGTGCAGTGTAATCTTGTAATGCTTGTTCTTTGCCCTGCTTATAACCAGCTTTAAATCCAGATTCTTCGGCTTGCTTTACTAACTGTACTTTTTCTTCTTCCCACTTTGCTTTTTCCGCATCAATTTCACGTTGTAAGTTACGAATTGCCTCAAGACGTCTTTCTTCGATTGTATGAAGCATTTGTTCTGCATGTGCAATACGTGATTTTAGCGATATATATTGTGCTTCTAACGCATCTTGTTCGTTTAACTTTTCCTCATCTTTTCGTTGCTGGATTGATATCTCTTTTAAGGCAATAACTTTTACGTTTTTTTGTTCTGCACCCTCTTTTGCATTACACAATGATATCGTCTCCTCCACCACGGGCGATGACAATTTCGCCAATTTCGTCTAAGCGTCGAATCGTACCGACGATACGAGTTTGTGCTTCTTCTACATCACGTAAACGAACAGGTCCCATATATTCCATTTCTTCTTCAATTGTTTCTTTCATTCGTTCAGACATGTTTTGGAAAATAACATCTTTCACTTCATCACTAGCTGCTCGCAATGCTAACTTTAAGTCATCGTTATCTACTTCTCTTATTACGCGTTGAATAGCACGGTTGTCGAGAATAACGATATCATCAAACGTAAACATACGCTTCTTAATTTCTTCAGCAAGATCAGGCTCTTGAATTTCTAACGTATCTAAAATCGTACGTTCTGTACTACGATCAACTTCGTTTAATACTTCAACGACTGCTTGAATGCCACCTGTCTTCGTATAATCTTGCGTTAAAGAGCTTGCAATATTTCTCTCTAATACTTGTTCTACTTCGGTAATGATATCTGGCGATGTTGAATCCATCGTTGCAATTCGGCTTGCGATATCAGCTTGTACTTCCTCTTCTAATGAAGACAATATTTGTCCCGCTTGCTCTGGATCTAAGTATGATAGAACGAGCGCAATCGTTTGCGGATGCTCCGATTGGATAAAGTTAAGTAACTGCTGCGGATCTGCTTTTCTAGCAAACTCAAACGGTCGTACTTGAAGCGACGAGGTTAAACGATTAATAATATTTGCTGCTTCTTGTTTTCCAAAGGCTTTTTCTAATACTGTTTTCGCATACCCTACACCACCTTGTGAGATGTAGTCCTGTGCGATTGCAATTTGATAAAACTGTTCAACAATTTCTTCTATTAATTCAGTATCTACTTTCGGTACGGATGAAATTTCTAAACTTAGTTGTTCGACTTCTTCATCCGAAAGATGCTTATAAACTTCAGCCGAAACATCTGGTCCGAGAGCAATGAGTAAAATGGCAGCCTTTTGTTTACCGGTTAACTTATGCATTTTTCGTGCCATAGCCATCTCCTCCTAGTCATCTGATATCCAACTTCTTAACAATTTTGCAAAGTCATCAGGTTTATCTCGTGCCATCGTTTCTAGTTGCTGACGTTGAACATCTGCTTCAGACTTAGGTTGTGTATCAATTTCTGGAATGTCCAACCCTTCTTCGATCATTTCTTCGTCCTCGTAAATATCTTCGTCTTCTCTTCTTCTAGTAATTAAACGGATTACTAAAATAATAATTGCTACGAGTAATATTCCGCCGACGATATATACCCAAAGTGGGACTGCCCGTAACCCTCCATCGATATCGATTACTGTATGATCGCTAAATGGTTGAAACACGATGGATACTTTCTCTTCCGGATCAATTTCTTCATCGTAATCTTTATCAATCGACGTTAAAACCATCGAATTTAATATATCAGCAATACCCTCTTCAACCGCAGCTTGATCTGCAGCTGTTAATAACTCTAATTCATCTCCATCAACGCCACGAACGTTATCGACGACGACTTGAATACCTAAATCACGTAACTTATATGGAGCTTCAGCAATTTCTCTATGAATATGGTTTAACTCGTAGTTAATCGTCTCTTTTACTAATTCATAGTCTCCATCTTGGCCGGCAATTGCTGCTGGATAGTTTGCAATATCTTCATCTCCAACACCAGCAACGCCCCCCTCGCCCTCTGCACCTTCGAACGTCTCTTGAATCGTTTCAATACTTACCGGAATACCTTCCATATTATCGACATCGACAGGTTCTACGAGTTCCTCTACACGATTTTCAAGTGTGAAATCAAGATCCGCAGTAACAGATACGACGACTCGGTCCATACCTACGATAACGCCGAGCATATGTTGCAATCTCCGTTGAATATCCCGTTCAATACCGCGTTTAATTTCTTGTTGTTGCGAAAAGTCATCCATCGTACTAGAAGCTGTCATCGTCTGGTCGTAATATTCGAAGTATTGGTTCATAATGACGATATTTTCTTCTGGTAAATTTGGAATTGCTTTTGATACTAAATGGTATAACGATTCGATCTGATTTCCTTCGAACTCATAACCGAACTCAGTATGTATTACAATGGAGACACTTGCTTCCTCGACTGAGTCACTTAAAAATACAGATTGTTGTGGTAAATTGATCATCACATTTGCATCTTCAATTCCATCGATACTTTTCATCAAATTAGCGAGTTCTGTCTGCATCGCATCAAGTTTCATCATATTGAACTCGTTATCGGTAATTCCCCAGGAGCTATTTTCTGCAAAGAAAGAGTAATCGATATTTCCACTGCGCGGAATTCCTTCACCGGCGAGTTCGACTAAAAGTTGATCACTTTCTTCTTCGGGTACTAAAACAGTCGTCCCTCCGTCTTCAAGTTCGTATGACACATTTCGTGCCTCTAACTCTTCCTTAATTTGTGCAACTTCTTGCACCGATAAATTAGAATATAATGGTACATATTTAGTCGTTGATGTAATAATTGTAATGACAATTATGAGAGCGAGTAAAATGGAACTAACACTAAAAAAGATAACTTTTTGTTTTCTGGAACTTTTATTCCATAACTCATTTAATTGATTTTTAAACTGCGTCATTTTTTCTTTCATATATTCCCACCGGACTTCACATTATAAATATTTGTCATCATTTTCTATCTATTTTTTAAATTTGCATTCGCATTATTTCGTTATATGTATCAATTACTTTTTGCTGAATTTGCACTGCAGTTTCTACAGTTAAACTTGCCTTTTGGGCAGAAATCATAACATCGTGTAATTGATCAATTTGCCCATTAGCTAATAGCTCCGTTTTCACATCTGCTTCTAACTCGACTTCGTTCACTTTGTTCAACGCCGACTTTAATACATTCGCAAAGCTAATATCCGATTCATGTTGTACTTTTGAATTTGCTTTTGCGGGCTCTTTTAGCGAGTTTACAGGTTGAACAGTTTCAATACGATTAGGCATCATTATCCCTCCCGAATGTTATTATCTATTTATCTACCTATTTCTAGTGCTTTTAAAAGCATGTCTTTCGAGGCGTTTAATGCGGTCACATTTGCTTCATAGGAGCGGGTTGCACTAACCATATCGACCATTTCTTTCAGGGGATCAACGTTTGGGTAATAAACATAGCCTGTTTCGTCTGCATCTGGATGAGCTGGGTCGTATACCGGTTTAAATGGTTCCTGATCTTCTATAATTCTCGTTGCCCGTACACCGTTATTTCCCTGTTGTGTCCCAAAGCGTGCACGTTGTAAATAGTTTTTAAAATCGTTTCCATTTGATTGCAATACGACCATTCTTCTTCTATACGGTTCGACTGTTCCGTCTTCATTAATCGTCGCTCGTGTCGTATGAGCATTCGCAATGTTTGCCGAAGTAACGTCCATTCGTAGACGTTGCGCGGTTAAAGCACTTGCATTTATGTTAAAACCATGGAAAATCGACAAGGTCATCTCCCTCCCCGAATGACAGTTTGTAACGTATTGAATTTACCATTTAATCGATCAACCATACTACGATAGTATATTTGGTTTTGTGCAGAATTAGACATTTCTTTATCAATATCGACATTGTTGCCATTATGTGAGTATGCTGTGTTTTTTCGTGTAATTACTTGAAATGCATCGTTTGCACTTGTAAACGGCAAATGTCTTTCATTTGTTCTCTTTGCTTGTAAATTGTTTTTCATCGCATCATGCAACATATCTTTAAAGACAACATCTTTCGACTTATAATTTGGTGTATCGACATTCGCAATGTTATTTGAAATCGTTTCATTACGCAATGCTGAATAGTTCAATGCTCGTTCTAATGTATGTATCGTCTGGCCAAAAAGTTTCATACGAAAATCACCCCAATTACGGATGCGAATTTTTGTAGTTTTATACAATATATTCGAATTATCTATAATATTAGATGATGTTGTGCCAAAAGTCTACTACAAATCATTGAATTTTGTGCGTTTTGAACCAAAATAATCCGTTATCCCTATGACTTTTTCACATTGTCGTCATGTAATATGAGACTACTTTCATACGGTTTACGCTTGTGGGCCTTTATACCTGTTTATATTATGTAAATATATTTTCCGTATATTTTGCAATATAAAAATAAACATCACTCATCGTTAGAGTGAATTGTACATGTTTCTCTATTATGTCGAAAGTTTAACTTATTTGTTCAAATTTGCCACTATTAACCCTATATTGAAACTGTATAGTGGAAATATCGACATAATTTTCTTCTTTATGCTACATTAGATTTCCATTGAAAGTATATATTTATTTTTCAGCTTTATCGGGTTACTATATCATGAGTAATGCACAATAAAAAACCTCTTACTGTCATCTACATAATAGATGTACAGCAAGAGGTGTAGTCTATAGATACATTAATCGTTACCGCGGATTTTATCTAGTTCATCTAAAAATCGTTCATTTAACACTTTTATATACGTACCTTTCATTCCTAAAGAGCGGGATTCAATGACACCTGCACTTTCTAACTTCCGTAAGGCGTTAACGATGACAGAGCGTGTAATACCGACTCTATCAGCTACTTTACTTGCAACGAGTAAGCCTTCTTTACCGTCTAGTTCCTCAAAAATATGGTCAATCGCTTCTAATTCACTAAACGAAAGGGAGCCCATTGCCATTTGTACGACTGCTTTACTTCTTGCTTCTAATTCAATTTCTTCTGCTTTTCCTTGAATAATTTCCATCCCTACGACTGTAGCACCATACTCAGCTAAAATGAGATCATCGTCATTAAAAACTTCTGATAAACGACCAAGAAGTAACGTGCCGAGTCGTTCACCACCACCAATGATCGGAACAACTGTCGTTAATCCGTCTTTAAACAAATCTCTATTTTCATAAGGAAAAACGGAATAAACACTTTCCGTATCGATATTAGCAGTCGTTTCTTCTAATTTTAATAACTCTTTCGTATATTCTTCTGGAAAACGACGTTCCTCTAATATAGTTTTCATTCGTTCATTTTCGATTTCTTGGTTTATAGCAAAACCGAGTAATTTTCCTTTTCGACTTAAGACGAATACGTTGCCCCCAATAACATCTGATAATGTTTTTGACATATCGTTAAAGTTCACTGGCTTCCCAGCTGATTTTTGCAATAATGCGTTAATTTTTCTCGTTCTATCTAATAAGTTCACCATATTTCATCCTCCGTTTTTTGTCGCTACCTCTTCTGTTTCGTCGTGATGTCTAACGTATTATAAAATAAATTGACTTAAATTTTTATCACGTACGATATTTTCTAACTTTTCGTTTACGTAGTTTTCTGTTATTTCAACTTTCTCTAAATTAATATCAGGAGCTTCAAAGGACAAATCTTCGAGCAATTTTTCTAATATTGTATGCAAACGACGAGCACCGATGTTGTCCGTTTCTTGGTTTACTTCGTAGGCGATTTCTGCAATTCGTTTTACCGCTTCCTCGGTGAAAATCACATCGATATTTTCTGTCTTTAATAACGCTTCATATTGCTTTAATAGCGCATTTGATGGTTCTGTCAAAATTTTTGTAAAATCTTCAACTGTTAGCTTATTAAATTCAACTCGAACAGGGAAACGCCCTTGTAATTCAGGTATAAGATCAGATGGCTTTGCCATATGAAAAGCACCTGCAGCAATAAATAAAATGTGATCCGTTTTTACCGGTCCATACTTTGTCATGACAGTAGATCCCTCGACGATTGGTAAAATATCTCGTTGTACCCCTTCGCGTGATACTTCCGGACCGTGACTATCAGAACCAACTACTTTATCAA
This sequence comes from Pseudogracilibacillus sp., assembly GCA_035303165.1. Taxonomy (GTDB): domain Bacteria; phylum Bacillota; class Bacilli; order Bacillales; family Amphibacillaceae; genus Pseudogracilibacillus. The sequence continues at coordinate 5,477 of DATGRY010000071.1, read as the reverse complement.
TTTCATCGATAAAGACGATTCCTGCTTGTTCTGCACGTTCGATCGCTTCCTGTTGTGCTTCTTCTATATCGATCATTTTTTGCGCTTCTTGTTGTACTAATATTTTTCTAGCTTCTTTAACTGGCAGCTTACGTCTTTTCATTTTTCTCGGTAATAATTTACCGAAAGCATCTTGCATATTGATCCCCATTTGTTCCATTCCCGATCCTTGCAAAAGATCGAACATCGACGGTGGTTGTTCTTCGATTTCTACTTGCACAACTTCTTCTTCTAATTCGCCTAAAGCGAGTAAATGTTCAATTTGCTTTCGTTTCTCTAAGACAGATTCATTTTGTTCCTCTTCCTCATCGTCTGAGTTTTCATCCATATTTGGAAAAAGCATTTCAAAAGGATTTTTCATTTGTTTCTGTTTTTTCATTTCTGGGACAAGCAATTTTACGAGTGTTTTATTCGCCTCAACAGTTGCTTCTTTTTGCACTGCTTTCATTTTTTCGTCTTGAACGAGTCTTAACGCCATCTCGACGAGTTCCCGAATCATCGACTCAACATCACGGCCTACGTAGCCAACTTCGGTAAATTTTGTCGCTTCCACTTTGACAAACGGTGCTTTAACGAGTTTGGCAAGTCGTCGGGCAATTTCTGTTTTTCCGACTCCTGTCGGACCGATCATTAAAATGTTTTTCGGAACGACTTCATCTTTAATCGATTCGTCTAATTTCATTCGACGATATCGATTCCGTAAGGCGACCGCAACCGATTTCTTCGCTTCTTTTTGACCGATAATGTATCGATCGAGAAGTTCTAAAATCTGTCTCGGTGTATAATTAACTTCCATCGTATAAAGACTCCTTTCCAGCCTTCATTACTCTAACACTTTTGTCGTTATTTGATCATTTGTATAAACACAAATTTCACTTGCTGTTAAAAGGGCTGCTTCAGCGATTTCTTTAGCAGATAAATGTGGGGCATGACGTTTAAGTGCCCGCCCTGCACTTAAGGCAAAGTTTCCGCCGGAACCGATCGCTAATATTCCGTCATCCGGTTCAATGACTTCACCAGTACCGGATACGAGAAGCAAATATTGTTTATTCATGACGATAAGCATCGCTTCGAGTTTGCGGAGCACTTTATCACTACGCCACTCTTTAGCAAGTTCAACGGCCGCCCGCTGTAAATTACCGTCATACGTTTCTAACTTCCCTTCGAACTTCTCGAATAGCGTAAACGCATCAGCTACTGAACCTGCAAATCCGGCGATTACTTTTCCGTTAAATAACGTACGGACTTTTTGCGCTTTATGTTTCATCACGACAGTATTTCCCATTGTCACTTGACCATCACCCGTCATCGCGCTTTGCCCGTTATGCTTAATCGCAAAAATAGTCGTTCCGTATATTTGGTTCGACATAATTACCTCTCCTACTTTTCATCATTATTTTTTCGCACGTGGATGACTATTCATGTAAACATGACGTAAACGATCTTTCGTTACGTGTGTATATATTTGCGTCGATGATAAGTTTTCGTGCCCTAACAATTCTTGTACAGTACGTAAATCTGCCCCTTCATTTAGTAAATGTGTCGCGAACGTATGGCGCAATTTATGCGGATGCATACTTGCTGTAAGTGACGTTTTTTTCATCAATTCATTTAACACATAATGGATCCCGCGAACTGTTATAGGCTGTCCACGTGCATTTAGAAAAACGAAATCTGTTTTACAATTCGCACGTTGCAACAATTGTTTTCTTCCGTCATTAATATATGTATGTAAAGCATCTTGTGCATATTGTCCAAACGGAATATAGCGCTCTTTCTTTCCTTTACCGATCACTCGTAAAATACCGAGTGAGAAATCAATTTGCTCTAATGTTAATTGTTCACATTCACTCACGCGCATTCCTGTCGCATACATTAACTCAAGTATCGCTTGATCTCGCTGTCCGAGCGGAGTTGTCGTATCGCACACGTTAAACAGCTGAGCAATTTCTTCTTCATAAAAAAAAGATGGTAACTTCGTTTTCTGTTTCGGTAGCGATATGTGCATGAATGGATTATTATGTACAACTTTTGATCGTTCTAAAAATGTGTAAAAGGAGCGTAAACAAGATATCGTTCGAGAAACGGTTGTGCGGCTTAATTGTTTTTCATACAATTCCGTTAGAAAAATTCGAATTACGCGGTAATCTACATCACGTAATGACGTAGCTTCCTCACGTCTTAAAAACTGAAAAAATGCTTCGATGTCCGCTTTATAAAATTGGATTGTATATTGTGATGCATTTTTTTCAATTTCCAAATATTCAATAAACTGTCGTAAATATTCCGTGTTTGGTTTCCTCATTCCAACCACACTTCCCCATATAGAACGAATTAAGTGTATCATAAAACAATCTAACCGGCAACGAATATAAGCGAATTGTAAAAAAATTCTGAACGCGGTTAACAAAGAAATGTTCGGAATACAAAAGTTGTATTCCAAACATTAACATTACTAAAAGATAACGAGACCGTCAATCGTGCGAAACTACTAAAAAACTATTGTACTTCTTCTTCATAATCACAATTACTACATTTTATTTGTACTTTCTTTTTCGTTCGTTTTTCAACTAAGTAAGTATCGCACTTCGGACAGTTGCGAGCGATCGGCTTATCCCATGATACGAAGTCACATGTCGGATATTCGTTACATCCGTAAAATATACGGTTTTTCTTCGACTTTCGTTCGACGATATCTCCTTTTTTACACGTTGGACAAGTTACACCGATTTTTTTCACAATTGGTTTTGTGTTGCGACAGTTCGGGAAATTAGAACATGCCATAAACTTGCCGTATCGTCCCATTTTATAAACCATTGGATGACCACATTTTTCACAATCGATACCTACTGGTTCGTCTTTTATTTCGATCGTTTTCATTTCTTCTTCTGCTTTTTCAAGTCGTACTTCGAATTCTTTATAAAATGAATCAATTATTTCAATCCAATGAGCTTTTCCATCCTCGATTTGGTCAAGATCTTCTTCCATTTTTGCTGTAAAATCAACATTCGTTATTTCTGGAAAATATTCAATAAGTACTTCGGTAACTATTTCACCAAGTTCCGTCGGTACGAAACGACGATTATCTAATTGGACGTATCCACGGCGCTGGATCGTATCTAACGTTGGCGCGTACGTCGATGGACGTCCGATCCCTAACTTTTCTAATGTTCCAACGAGTGTCGCTTCTGTATATCGTGGTGGAGGTTGTGTAAAATGTTGATTCGGTTCTAACTTTTCACTCGAAATCTTTTCCCCTTCAACTAAATCCGGTAAGTACTTTTCTTCCTCTTTTTCTTTCGAATCGGTTCCTTCAATATAAACAGTCATAAATCCTTTAAACTTTATTTTTGAGCCTGTTGCACGAAACGTTACACCGTTATTATCAAGGTCAACAGACATCGTATCCATAATTGCAGGTGCCATTTGGCTTGCTAAAAAACGATCGTATATAAGTTTATACAGTTTATATTGGTCATTTGAAAGTATACCTTTTAACGAATTAGGTTCACGTAAAACAGATGTTGGACGGATCGCTTCGTGAGCATCTTGTGCACCCTCTTGTTGCGATGAAGTACGTTTTGCTCCGACATATTGTTTACCGAATTTCTCCTCGATATATTGAACTGCTTCATTACGTGCACTATTTGATATACGTGTTGAATCAGTACGCATATACGTAATAAGTCCTGTAATACCGCCTGCTTTACGTCCCAAATCAATTCCCTCATATAGCTCTTGTGCGATCATCATCGTCTTACGAGCACGAAAATTTAACTTGCGTGCCGCTTCCTGTTGTAAAGTGGATGTAATAAAAGGCTTTGCTGGATTTCTTCGCCGCTCTCGTTTCGTCACTTTCGTTACGTTGAACGATTTAGAGTCGATTCGTTTCAATATTTCTTGTACATCTGCTTCTGTTTTTAAATCATGTTTTTTTCCATCTAATTGGCGGAACTTACCGATAAATTTTTGTTTATCTTTTAAAAATGTGCTTTCGATCGACCAATATTCTTCTGGTACAAAGCTATTAATTTCGTTTTCACGATCGATAATGAGTTTTACCGCTACAGATTGGACACGCCCAGCACTTAACCCTTTCTTTATTTTCTTCCATAATAATGGACTAATATTATAACCGACGAGTCGGTCTAATATACGGCGTGCTTGTTGTGCATCGACGAGATCATAATCAATTTTACGCGGCTGTTTAAACGATTCTTTTACCGCATCTTTCGTAATCTCGTTGAAAACGACGCGGCATTCGCTATTTTCGTCCACATTTAAGGCGTGCGCCAAATGCCAAGCAATTGCCTCCCCTTCTCGATCCGGGTCAGCCGCTAAATAAATTTTCTTCGCCTTTTTAGCTTCTTTTCGTAATTCCTTCAATACTTCGCCTTTCCCACGAATCGTTATATATTTCGGCTTATATTGTTCGTTTACATCGACGCCCATTTGACTTTTCGGTAAATCACGTACGTGTCCCATCGACGCTTTTACCCTATAATTTTTTCCTAAATATCGTTCAATTGTTTTTGCTTTTGCGGGTGACTCTACGATCACTAAATAAGTTGACATAGTTTATTGCTCCTCCTAAACAAAAGACGGAGTGTTTATCCAGTTTTATTATTTTATTAAAATTCCGTCACAATTAATCATACATGTAAAGAACAGCTTTAGTCGCTTCTCTTTTTATCATTCTAAGTTCGTTTCCAATTTTTATTCCATGTAATGTACAATTATAGCAAAAATGAAATCTCCACTAATAGTAAGGACATCCGCTTCATTTGTCAAATGTTGCGATTAAAAAGCTTTATTTTAGGCTTGATTTACGTAGTTTTTCCATATGAAAATGTAAAATCTTCTAATATATCATCTATATCGATGACTAGCTTTGCTCCTTGTTGAATAAGTCGATGGCAACCGATTGTTTGTGGATATAATAAAGAGCCAGGAACGACATATATTTCTTTCCCTTGTTCTAATCCTTGATCAACGGTTATAAGTGTACCGCTCTTTTCCGTAGCCTCAATTACTAGTACTGCTTCACTAAGTCCACTTATTATTCTATTACGTTCGGGGAAATGATACTTTTGTGGTCGTATATTTGGAGGGTATTCACTAAGTACTAAGCCTTTTTTACTTATTTGTCTATATAATGATAAGTGGCGCTTTGGATATACGTGCTGGAATCCACTGCCGAGAACGGCGATCGTTTTTCCATTTTCACGTAACGTCTGTTCATGTGCTTGGCTATCGATACCGTATGCTAAACCGCTTACAATCGTCCAATCTTCTTTTACTAAAGGGGGTACGAACCGTTTTATTTTCGCTTGAGATTCGGAAGATGGATTGCGTGTACCGATGACCGCGATCATTTTCCTTTTATTTAATAATGAAATGTCACCTTGAGCGTATAAGACGAGTGGTGGATCATAAAT